>JABHAA010000100.1 GCA_018674495.1 Rhodospirillaceae bacterium
ATCGGCGGCATTTATTTGGGAATTTTTTCGCCCGAGGAGGCCGCCGGCATCGGCGCATCAGGCGCCTTGGCGCTGGCCTTGATGGCCCGCACCATGACTTGGGATATATTCTTCGATTGCCTGATGGAAACGGTAAAAACGTCGGCGATGATTTTCACTATCCTGATCGGCGCCATCCTGTTCAACAATTTCCTGGTACTGAGCGCGGTGCCCGATTCCATCGGCGCATGGATCGGCGGGTTGGATATGTCGCCGACCGCGATCTTGATTATCATCCTGTTGATTTATCTGGTGCTCGGCTGCGCCCTCGATTCCCTGGCAATGATCCTGTTGACGATTCCGATCTTTTTCCCGGTGGTCGCCAAATTGGGGTTCGATCCGATCTGGTTCGGCATCATCGTGGTCATGGTTGTCGAGTTGGGCCTGATCACGCCGCCTATAGGGATGAACGTGTTTATCATCAAGGGTATGGCGCCCGAGGTGCCGCTCGGGACCATCTACAAAGGCGTGCTGCCGTTCGCCATTGCCCAAATAATGCTGATCGCGCTGATCGTGATTTTCCCGGCCATCGCCACCTGGCTGCCGAGCACCATGTCGCAATTCCAATAAGCCAGGCGGTGCCGGCGTTGGATAAATCTGCCGAAAGCGAAGATACGGGCCGCTGGGCCGACATTCTCCAAGGCCAGCTCGGCATGTATACGCTGGCCCTCAATCTCGGCACCGCGCTGTTTGCCATCTCCACCTTCGTCGTCATTGCGATCATGCCGACGGCCGCAGTGGATATCGGCGGGCTTCGCTTTTACGCCTGGACCTTCGCCTTATTCTCCGTCGGCTCGGTGATGGGTGCCGCCGGCACCGGCCCGGTGCGCGAGGCCCATGGCCACCAAAAGACCTTCGTCGGTGCCGGGCTGATCTTCGTCGCCGGGCTCCTCGGTGCCGGCTCGGCGCCCAATATGGAAACCGTGGTCGCCTGGCGCCTGATCCAGGGCATTGGCGGCGGCGCCATCGCGGCCCAGGGCTACGCCATGATCGCCGATATCTACCCAGCCAACCTCCGCGGCCGCGCCCTTTCCATCCTCTCGACGGCCTGGGGCACGGCGACGGTCCTCGGCCCCGCCTTCGGCGGTGCCTTCGCCGAGTTCGGCAATTGGCGCGGCGCCTTTTATACCCTCGGCGGCCTCGGCCTCGTCTTCACCTACTTGGCCTGGCGGGTGATACCCAAATCCGAGGCGAGCCATGGCAAGGTACGCTTCCCAATCACCCGCCTCGCCCTTCTCGCCGGCTCTGTGCTGGGTATAAGCGCCACCACCCAATTCAATGATAATTGGGCGCGCGCCATCCTCATCGTCGGCTCGATCATCGGCGCCATTATTGCCTTTCGCCGGGACGCAAAAGCAGAGCAGAGCCTGTTTCCGCGCCAGGCGGTAAACCTCGGCACCGAAATGGGCGCCACCTTCTGGGTGATGATGCTGAGCACCGTGACCATGGTCTTCATCAATCTCTACATCACTCTCTATCTACAGAAGCTGCATTATGTGACGCCACTCGTCGCCGCCTATATCCATGTCATTAATTCTATGGCCTGGTCATCCGTCGCCTTCGTCGTCGCTTCGTGGAGGGGCCGCAAGGAGTCGGTGGCTATCGTTGCCGGCATGAGCCTTCTTCTGCTCGGCCTGATCGGGCTGGCCCTGTTGGTCGAGAGCGGCCCGGTCTGGGCAATTGCCGCCATGTTCGTGGTGACCGGCACCGGCATGGGCTTCATCAATAATCCGCTGATCCAGCGCGCCATCGCCGCCGCGCCGCAAGCCGAAAAGGCACGGGCCGGCGCATCGGTGCAAACGATCCGTACCGTCGGCTATTCCTTCGGCGCCGCCCTGGCCGGGCTGGTTGCCGCGACCGCAGGCTTTACCGACGACGCGGCGCCGGAAATCCTCGGCCCAGCCATGCGCTGGGTCTATATGACCGGCACCATTTTCCCGGTGCTGGCGCTCGTCCTGGTGATGCTCATGTTCGCCCATGGCCGCAGACGATTGGCGGCCGAAACCTAACGAGCCCGCAGACGATTGGCGGCGGAAAGCGGAGCCTCCTAGCCGAGCATTTCGAGGGCTAATTCCAGATTGTTCGGACTGGGCTGCAATTCGCCGGCGCGAATACGCCCCGTGATCTCGACAATGACCGCGTTGGCGGTTGCCGATGCGCCGCGCTCCCTTGCATCTTGGACAACCAGGCCGTTGATTTGATCGACCTCAGAGTAGCGGCCCTTGAGATGATCTTGCAGGACGCAATCGCGGGCCTTGGGGCCAATATCGCCGAACAATTTGTCGAGCAGCTTTTCCAGTAAGCGGTTGGTATCGGCCACGTCTTCCGGTTTGAGCCCGAATATGGGTTCGATCTTGTGGCCTCGGGTCTGACCGGCGGCCAAGGCCTCGGTACCGATACGCACTGCCAGATCGCGCATCCCCGGAAGTTTGGCGGCCTCTTGCTGGGTCAGGCCGAGCATGGCCATGGGCCCCAGGCACATTGTATTGACCACCAGCTTCATCCATTTCGCCGACAGGATGTCATCGGATATTGCGGCGGTACCCACATGGCCCAAAATTTCCTGGACCTCTTCGAGCCGCTCTTTGGGCCCGCCGTCGAGGCAGCCGAGCCCCAACCAGGTTTTGGCCGGCGGCGTGTTGCGCTGCACAAGGCCCGGCGTGAATATCTCGGACGACAATTCGATAACGCAGCCGAGGGTCCTTTGCGGCCCCACAATGCCGAGGATATCACCGGCGGTCATGGCGTTCTGAATGCCGATCATCAGCCCGCCTTCGGCCAGATGCGGCGCCGCCAGCATGGCCGTCCAGCGCGTATCATAAGCCTTCACCGCGATGATGATCAGATCAAAAGGCTCGGTAAAGCCAGCCACATCGCAAAGATGATGAGCGCCCACCTCTACTTGCAGTTCCTCCTCCGGCATCCGGATCAGGAGCCCAGCTTCGCGCATGGCGTTCACATGCTCCGGCCATTGATCGATCAAGGTGACATCCAGACCAGCATCGATCAGATTGGCAGCGATGCAGCTACCGTTAGCGCCGGTGCCGAACACCGCGATTTTCTCTATCATGAATTTTCCCTTCACCGGCGTGGGCCGGCGGGCATTATACCGCCGGGTTTCAGCCCCCGCACACCCGATTTTTCGGGAACACAACACGCGCTGCGGTGATAGCGATGGCGGCGGCTAGCGGCCCCTATTCGGCGGCGTCTTAGTCGGCGATATCGTAAGTCACTTTGCGGATGGCGGCGATGTAGTCGGCGTAATTGGTCGGCTCATACTTGGCCGGATTGTCCGGCCCCTGGCAGCTTGGCATGCATTCAACAACCACGTCGGAGCGGGTGGCCACAAAAAAGGCCACCGAATGGCGCAACTTGCCGGTTTCGTTGATCACCCGGTGCGGCGTCGCCGGAATGGCATCGTTGCACCAACGCGTCAAAAAAGCGCCGGTGTTGACTAGCAGATGGCCGGGCAGCATCGGCGCCGCCACCCATTCGCCATCGGGCAGCAGGATATCCAGCCCCCGGGATGGGCCCTGATTGAGGATCGTGATACAGCTAAAATCAGAGTGCGGGCCGATACCGAACAAATTGTCCTGATCCGGCTCCTGGGGCACATATTCCAACAGGCGCAAATTGGGATTGGCGGGCGAAAACGCCGCGTGCTGGTTCAGAAAATCAGGACCCATGCCAAGGCTGATGGAAAACAGCGGTAAAATATGATGCACCAGGCCATCCAACGCATCGAAATAGGCCTGCACGTTTTCACGGAACCCCGGCAAATTTTCCGGCCACCGATTTTCATGGGTCCAAACCTCACCGGCAATTTGATCGGGGTGATCATCGGCCAGTTGCCGCCGGCAATAGTACGACGCGCTGGTCTCCCGCCTTGTATTCTTGTTGTAGATCGAGGTGCGCTGTATCTGGCCGCCGGGCGGATTGTATCCGAGGATATCTTTGCCCACCCTGACCTTCAATTTTTCCTCTTCCGGCTGGGCGTGGAAGCGGGCGCTTTCCTCGATAATGCCGTCTAGCATTTCCTGGGGTACGCCATGGTTCTTGACGAAGAAAAAGGCAACGCTGTCGCAGGCCGCCTTGACCTCTGCCGCGGCTTTGGCTTGCGCGCCTTCTTCGCCGGAAATCAGCGGCGCCAGATCAACAACGGGTATGGTATCGAGGCTCATAGGCGTAACTCCCCCTAATTTAGCTTGCCGGTAACCCGGGCATTGGCGAAAAAGGTCTGCCTGCCGGCCAATCGGTAGCGGTTGATCGCCGCCTGGCCGGGCTCCGACAGGACCCAATCGATGAAGGTAGAAGCCAGCCCCATCTTGATGTGCTTGTGCCGTTCAGGATTGACCAGAATGATGCCGTATTGATTGCGCAAACCCGGATCACCCTCGAACAACAATTTTAGCGCGCCCTTGTTCTTGAAGGCCTGCCAGGTGGACCGGTCGGTCAGCGTATAGCCGTTCATGGAAACCGCGATATTGAGGGTCGCGCCCATGCCGGAGCCAGCTTCCCGGTACCATTTGCCGCTGAATTTCTTCACATCAATAGCCGCCTGCTTCCAAATCTCCAGGCTCTTTTTGTGGGTGCCACTGTCATCGCCCCGGGACAGGAACGTCGACTTGGCGGCGGCGATGCGGCGGTAGACATCGGCGACAGAAATCGCCTTGGCGGCGGCAGCTGCATCAAGGCTTGGCCCGACCACCACGAAATCATTATACATGACATCGAAGCGGGCGACGCCGAAGCCCTTGGCAACGAACGCCAACTCAGATTTCTTGTGGTGCACGAACAGAACGTCGGCATCGCCGCGCTCGGCAACCCGGATCGCCTGGCCGGTGCCGACGCCGACAACGCGCACCTCTATGCCGGTATCTTTGGTGAACTTGGGCAGGATATTTTCGAACAATCCAGAATTCACCGTCGACGTGGTCGAAGCCACGACGATAAATTTCTCTGCCGCCGACAAAGGATTAGTCCCTAGCGCCAGGAATGCCACCAGTGCAAATGCTTTTGGTGCCAGATTTAGAACCATGTCCTTATTTTCCGGTTCCAGGGGCGCTAATGCAAGGATAGACGTTTGCAAGCCAATACCCAGCGTCCATAATCGGCGGGTATTCAGGAGGGAATTTATGCAACGCAGCACCGAGCGCATCCTTACCACTCATGTGGGCAGCCTACCCCGGCCCGATGATCTGATCGAAATGCTGGGCCGCGAAGACCGGGGCGAATCGGTGGACGACACCGCCCTTTGGGCACGCACCACCGAGGCGGTGGCGGCAAGCGTCAAGGATCAGGTTGCCGCCGGGCTCGATGTGGTGTGCGATGGCGAGGTCGGCAAGATGGCCTATCACGTCTACGCCAAGCACCGGTTGAGCGGGCTGGGCGCCACCGACGGCACCGGCGTTCCCGGGCGCAAACCGCCGCGGGATATGCAGGATTTTCCCGAGTTGGGCACCAGCAGCCTCGGCGGCGGCGGCCCGGAGCTCCTTCAATCGACCGTCTGCAACGCCCCCGTTGCGCATGCGGATTTGGCGCCGCTGGAGCGGGATGTGGCCAATCTGCGGGCTGCCGCCGATGCCGCCAAGCCCCACGACGTATTCATGAACGCCGCTTCGCCCGGCTGCCTCCGCACCTACGTTCCCAACAGCTACTATTCCAGCAACGATGAATACTTGGAAGTCTTGGTGGAGGCCATGCGGCCCGAATACAACGCCATCCATAAGGCCGGCTTCGTTTTGCAGCTGGATTGCCCGGACCTAGCCGGCAGCCGGCATACGGATCACCAGGATCTGAGCGAGGCAGAATTTCTGGTTATGGCGGAAAAAAATATCGAGGCGCTGAACGCCGCAACCAGCGATATTCCCGCCGATGCATTGCGCATGCATATCTGCTGGCTCAATTATTCAGGCCCGCACACCCACGATCTGCCGGTCTCAAAGCTGATAAACCTATTGGGTCGGGCGCGTCCGCAAGCGTTGTTGTTCGAAGGCGCTAATCCCCGCCACGAGCATGAATGGGAAGATTGGCAGGCGGCCAAAATTCCGGACGACAAAATTTTGGTACCCGGCGTTATCGATTCCACCAGCAACTTTGTTGAGCATCCAGTGCTGATTGCCCAGCGCCTGGGCCGCTACGCCGATATCGTCGGGCGCGAACGCATCATTGCCGGCGCCGATTGCGGCTTTTCCACCTATGCCGGGCGCAAAGCGGTATTCCCTTCGGTGGTATGGGCGAAATTTCGGGCCATGGCCGAAGGCGCCCACATCGCGACGGAACGGTTATGGGGCTAGCTCAGCCGTCGCTATTGGCATTATCGCCCCGCTCATAGACCGTTTTGCCGCCGACGACGGTGCGCAGGGAATGAATATCTTTTAGATCATCCTCGTCCACGGTGAGCGGATCGGCGCTGAGGACGGCGAAATCGGCGAGCTTGCCGACCTCCAACGAGCCGCGGTCATTTTCCGACATACACAAATAGGCGCCGCCCATGGTGAGGGCGCGCAAGCCTTCTTCGCGGCTGAGCTTCTGGTCTTCGGCGATACGCTCGCCGGTCGCCCGGTCGATGCGCGACACCACCTGCCAATAGGGATGGAACAACGAGACCGGCAGATTGTCGGTGGCCAGGGCGAAATGGGCGCCGGCCTCGGTCATACGCCGCAAAGGCATGATATCGGTTTCACGCTCGGGCGCCATGCCATCGCGCAATTTCGAGCCGATGGAATAGATCGCGCGGTTGGTATGGGTTGTCGTCGCCAGGCCCAGATCACGGATACGGCTGACATCGTCGGGGCTCAAGATACCGATATGGCCGAGCACCCAGCGCTTGTCGCGGATCGGCACGATCTTGTTGACCTCATCCATGACGCCGAGCATGGGCGGTGTGATGGTGGCGATACGGATGTCGCGCCTCGCCGCCTCGACCATCACGTCGATCAGTTGCTGGCGCGGCAAGGCGTGATCGTAATAGCGGCTGGCCCATCCCGTATAGGGGCTGATCTCGGCGCGCAATTGGTCCTCCAGGTTCAGCACCGAGCCTTCCGGCGCGCCTGCCAGCACGAACAGGCCGGATACCCGAAGATGGCTGTCGCCGAGCCCATCCCGGGCCAGCCAGCCGGCCCAGGTATCGAACAGAGCGCCGGGATCGACGCCGGCGACCGTATCCCAGGACGGGCTTAAGGGCACGTCGGCGCGCATGGTGAGGTTGCCGTCCGCCGACACCTGTTTGTAGGCGTCGATAATCTCGGCGGCGAGGCCATGGCCTTCGAAAACCGATGTGGTGGCGAAAGACTGGTAGACTTCCAAAGAGCGTTTGAGGCCGCGGGAACGCTCTTCCGGCGTGAAGCGGCGCATACCGCGCATGAAGGTCAGCTCGATGATCGGCTGCAAAGTGTCTTCAAAAAATACACCGCTGGGATCGCCGCTGGCATCCTTGTCGAAAACCACCGTCGCGCAGGGCTCCGGCGTGCCCCGGGTAATACCGGCTGCAATCAGCGCCTTTGTGTTGGCCACCGACACCAACGGCTCGGCCATATCGTGGCGCCAATAGCCCCAGACGGGGCGGATATAGACCGGATTGTCCGGCGCCACCTTGTCCAAATCATGGCGGTTGGGAAAACGGCCATCCGTGAGTTCCGAGGCTGCCCCCAAATAATTGGGCGGCGCGCCGAGCGGCATGGTGACAATCCATTCGCCGGGCGCCGCATCGGCCACCTCGGCTTCGATGATCTGCAAAATATCATCAATGGATTTGGCGCCCTTGAGGCTGGGATAAATCTCGCTCAGCCCTTCCCGGTCCATATGGGCGTGGCCGTCGAAAAAACCCGGCACCACGGTACGCCCACCGAGATCGATAATCTCGGTGCGGGCGTCCGCCGTGCCAAGCAACTGGGCGCCAGCGCCGACAGCAATGATGCGTAGGTCTTTGACGGCCAGGCCGTCGGCAATGGTAAAGCCGGCGTCCACCGTGACCACCTTACCGTTATGGACAATCAGGTCCGGCGCCAGGGAATTGGTATTCATTGGCTTAGCCTTCTTTACGGGTTTTGCGGATGCTCGGTCACTTCCGCATCATCGACCAGCCATTGATCCACACGGCCCCAATAGAAAGCAAGGTAGCCGGCATATTCTTCGCCCTCATCGAAGGGCGTCTCGTAGGACCACACCAGATTTTCTTCGAAACGATCAGCTACCCTCACGGAGTAGTAGGACGGATGTCCCTTGAACGGTCAGAAGCTGTCGTGATCGGTGGCTTCCAGTAGACCCATACGCACGTCTTCCCGCGGGAAATAATAGACGGCCTTGTGATCGGTTTCGAGCTGGACCAAGGCGTTGGCGGAATCGGCGATGGCGGTGCCGCCCAGCATAACGCGGATGCGCGCGCCGGCCGGCTCCACGGTCACTTCATAGTCCGGAAATTTGACAAAACCGGGCGCCGGCCCGGCCAATTTGGTTAGATCATCCATATTTTGCACTCCCAATTGGTTCACATCAGCATGATAATTGGGCCGGGAAGGATTGTGCAAGGGCCGCCCCATCCCATAGTCTTAAGGCACATGCAAAAAACACCAAACGATACCCAACCCATCATCGAAGCCCGAGGCGTGACCAAGACCTTCGACGGTATCGAGGCGGTCTCAGGACTGAACCTGACGGTTCCGCCCGGCATCTGCTTTGGCCTGCTGGGCCCCAACGGCGCCGGCAAGACCACCACCTTGCGCATGCTCTATGGGGTCTCGGAGCCGAGCCAGGGGCAGATTAAAATTTTCGGCATGGATGTGGGCCGCAATACCAGGGCCGTGCGCGCCCGCCTCGGCGTCACCTTGCAGGACAATGTGATGATGGAAAATATGTCGAGCCGGGATAATTTGTTCATCCATGGCCGCCATCATTTGATCGGCGAGGCACTGCTGGCCCAGCGGGTGGCGGAATTGCTGGAGTTCCTAGAGATCGGCGCCGATGCGGACAAGAAAGTCCTCAAATTATCCGGCGGCTTCAAGCGGCGCCTGTCTATTGCCATGTCGCTCATTAATGCGCCCGAGCTGTTGATTCTGGACGAGCCGACCACCGGACTCGATCCCGCCGTCCGCCACGCCCTCTGGTCGAAAATTCGCGGCCTCAAGGGCGACGGCAAAACCATCTTGCTGACCACCCATTACATGGACGAAGCCGAACGGCTCTGCGATCAGGTGATGATCATCAATGGCGGCAAGGCAATCCGCCAAGGCGCGCCCCGGCAATTGATCGAAGACGAGCTCTACCCCAACGCTCTCGAATTCGATTGCAGCTCCGAAGAAGAGCAACGCTTGTTGGAGGGCGCCAGTGAACTGGTCAAGCTGCGTACCGGCACCCGGCTTATGGTCTTCGCCAAAGACACGGAACAAATTCTAACCAGACTGCAAAAACTGGACGGCGGCAACCGGCGCGCCGCCATTCAACGCCCGGCCAACCTGGAAGACGTGTTCCTGGCCGTCACCGGCACCCATTTGGAGGACGGCTGATGAGCTTGTCGGCGCGGCATACTCTTTCAGTCTGGCGGCGCAATGCCAGCCTCTATCGACGCACCTGGAAAGTGAACCTGCTACCCAATTTTTTCGAGCCGGTGTTTTACCTGACCGCCATCGGCATCGGCGTCGGCGCCTATATCACCGAGATGGGCGGCGTCAGCTATGTGGAGTTTCTGGTGCCTGGCCTGATCTGCGTCTCGGCCATGCACGGTGCGTCCTTTGAAGTGACCTACAACGTCTATGTGCGTCTGATGTACGAAAAGTCCTACTCGGTCATCGTCACCACGCCGGTGTCGCCCGATGACATATTGATCGGCGAGGTGCTGTGGGCGATCACCCGGGCCTCCATCTATGGCGGTGGCTTTTTTATCGTCGCCGGCGTCTTTGGCTTGATCCCGGGCGTCTCGGCCCTGCTTGCCGTATTGGTGATCCCGCTGACCGGTCTGATGTTCGCTTCCATCGGCATCGCGGTCACCTTGCGCATGCCGAGGATCGAGCTGTTCAGCTTCTATTTCACGCTTTTCCTGACGCCCCTGTTCCTGTTCTCCAGCATCTTCTTCCCCATCGACGAGCGGCTATCGGGCGTCTGGCTAAACGTCGCAGAGGTCTTGCCACTCCTGCACCCAGTTCGCCTCACCCGCGCCGCCTTCGCCGGCGAAGCGACCATGACTTCGGTCTGGGACGCGAGCTATATCATCGTGCTATCGCTGGGATTATTGTTCTGGGCCAAGGGGACCATGCGGAAGCGGTTGTCGAGCTGAAATGGGCGCAGCTCGCGTGGGGGTGGCATGGTCGGCCACGCGGGCGTGAGGTTGGGCAACGCGTTGGCTGGGGGTTATTCCTCAACATCATCATCTTCGGTCGGTTGTTCTAATGGCTTGTTTTTAATTAACACCCAACCTTCACGATTCCCTCTCAATCGAATTCCTCTTGCATCAATTTCAACCAATAACCTTCTGCATTCATCCGGTGAGGTACCTGAGGCTCGGCAGAGAGTTTCGATAGAACGCATGTTCATATCTGGGTGATTGAGCATATTCAATAGAAGGTGTTTTCTTGGCTGGTCCCATTTCTCAGCGATTCTTAATTCTTTCCATTCTTCAAGTTTGCGGGGGCCCCAGTAGGAACTAAAAACCGTTCCAATGACGCCCAAAACACCTCCTATGAACCCACCCAAGATCGCTATAATCAGTCCGTTAGGCAATGTGCGCACTCCTTTTTCAAAATTCAATTTGATCAGTTGGACAAATACCTAGGAGTTCTAAAATTTAGACCGCGATATATATTTTGTCGCGGCAAGTCCCTAAATGTCAGTTTTCATTAAATTTAACAAAAGCTTCAAGTAGCGACAATTCGGCACGTTTCCGTATATCGTTCCTATATTCGCTCACTTGTCCGTATATTTTAGACTTTATCCCGAACACTTTGTGGGCCCTTTTTACATAGGTCCAAAATGTCCAGTCTCGCTTGTCTCCTTTCGGTTCAAACTCTCTAACCCTTCCAAATTTCTCTATGATTTTGTCGGAATTCAATTGGTTTTTTAGGAATGCCAAATTCTTGCCGGGAAACCGTTTTACGAGACCATAAACCTCTCTCTTAACGGCACGGGCTATATTTCGTTGGAAATTACTCAAAGTTTGATCTCTTAGATACACCCTCTTTCCATCAAATCGAAAACCCAGAAAGCTCAAACCGTTGCTACGTTTGTCGGTCGGATAAACATGGCGGTGTTCCATTCCATCTGTAGCCCATTTAAACTTCTCAATGAAGCATTTGGTTTCCTTGATGTTGAGCTGATCCCCGTACGCGGAGATACGTGTTCGAACATGGCGCATGATGTCCTCGCCTTGGATTGCGCCGCCAGGGACAATAAATAAAATGTCGTCTGAATAACGCATATAAAATCCACCTTGGGTATTTGCGTACCGCTTCATCTCGACATCGAAATCGATCAAATATGCATTTGCCAATAGATCGGAAAGCGGGGCACCTTGTGGAATACCAAAATTTGATTTGTTTTTTTCAATCAAATTTTGATAACCACCAGCCTTTCCACATATCTTTTTCTTAAAATCTTGCATCGAGCAAAGTTGCTTTGGCATATTTTTTCGAGTGACCAAATAACCTGGGATTCCTGACGACTTGATTCCAAAATAGCCAAGTGCTTCGTAAGCTTTTCGATAGTCCACGACGCTATACTGGGTGATGGCCTTGAATACCGCTAAGTGATCGGGCGGAAGGGATGCGACACCCAACAATCTACACCAGATATTTTCTAGACGTGCATGATCGATACTTTCAAAATACTTGCTGATGTCTAATACAATCGCGCAACATTCATCAAAATTTTCTATCCGATCAAACGCATCGAAGGCGTGGTGGATGTTGCACCTACCTGACGACGAACCCGGCTTAGCTGGAATATGGCGATATGCAAGAACGCATTCCGAAATACCTATTTTTGATATGAGCCTTTCGTAACGCTGTGACAGATCGTGCCTGTATCGACTGAAAATAGCAGCATCACGGCGTGCGCCAAATCGAATTTCACGGGACTTTACATCTCGTCCAGTCAGCCTGAAGGGACGATAGGCATCGTAGTACCTTAAGAACGGAAAAAATGGATTGCGAGCTACTCGGTCGGGATTATTAGCTATACGTCCCAATTCTCGAAGCGAAAGCGGTGCGTCAAAGTGAGGGTATTGTTTTTGATCTTTTTGTGAAGGCTTCCACGAATCCATTCGACACCCCAAAATCGAGAAGGGTGACAACTCCGCTCACGCTACGGAAATGTTGTCACCCTGACTGTTTTGCGAGCGGGCGTTTCCACTCTTTAACGCGTGACGATCTTCGAACTGCGTATGTTACATTGTCACTAGGACGCTTTGCGCCTTCGTGGCTACGAAACCAGCTATCCTTCAATGGAGGAACCTGATAATTCAGATATCCATCAAATTCACAATCGCACTGGCCGTCAGCCTTGACGGTTGTAACAACGAACTGCGCACCCAACGATGCGCATGTAAATAATTTAGTCGCCTTCCGTGCCCTGTCAAGCCCTGGTATCAAAATTTCTGTGGATAACTATATATAGTAGGTATTAATTGATCTCTAAGGCCTCGAGCGTTGGACGGCTGGGAAATTCGGCGCCCTCATCCCAATCTCCCGCTTCGCTGGGACGAAATCGTTGGGTGGCTTTGGGCTCCGCCTCTGTCCCGCTTCTAAACTGGATCCCAAGTAAGAACATTGCCATCCATCCCAAACCCACTAAAATTCCGGTCAAAGAATACAACCATCGGGGAGACGGAAAATGGGACTGTCGGTTATCGTGGCGGGCTGAGGGGCCTGAATCCCAGAAGATCCCTGCCCGCCCGGGCAACATCGTAACGGCCATCGCCGAGGTCATACTTGCCACGAATCAGCGGCCATACGCCTTCGGCAATGACCTCGGATGCCACCGGAATAGCCAGGCTCACATGGCGGCAGAAATCGCCGAGCAAGTCCTGGTCTTCTAGATCCACAAGGGCATTGAACAGCCAGGCTTCGTTCTCCGGCCTATCGTTGGTATCGGTCATGTCCTTGAAATCGGGCGGCGGAAGCACAAATTCAAGCAATAAATTACTGGTGGCACTGCACCATGAGGGTCTGCTTTTGGGCGATGGCGGCCAGCGCTTTGGTTGATATTCTCTTGTCCCGCGACGCCCATTTCGACGGCAGCCCGCTGGCGGGCAGGAACTGGCGCACGGTGGATGCCTTGATGCCGAAATTCACATTTTCCGGGAGCGAGCCAATGGCCTTGGCGACCCGCAATTTGTTCAACTGGGCGATGACCACACCGACAATATTGCCGTTCTCGTCATAGATCGGCCCGCCGGAATTGCCGGCCTGCACGGCGGCGTCCATCTGGAACTGGCCGGCGTCATCGCCGATGCCGCGCACCGACGATACAATGCCTTTGGTAACCTTGACGCTGGACGAAAAATAATCGCCGAAGGGAAAGCCGCCAACCAGCACATCCTCGCCCAGTTCCACGTCCTTGGCGCGCAACAGGCCGTGCGCGGCCAGCGGCACGATTTTGAGCCCCAATTTGCGGATCAGGGATTTGGCACCCACCGACGCGGTCTCCAGCGAGCCCAGCTTCAGCAACGCCAGATCGCTCCGCCGGTCACTGTTGATCAGCGCTGCTGGCGTCTGGTTATCACCATTGTCACCCACCGTAATGCGGCGGCATTTGTCGAGAATATGGGCGTTGGTGATCACATGACCCAGGCCTGAGACAAAAAAGCCCGATCCCGAACCGGCGCTGCCATGCGATCGTTTTTGAGCGGGTGGCGCCCGGCTCTGGCCACTCACTATCGGTGGCACGCCGGCGCGCTCCTCTAAAGGCGGGCGCAGTTCCGGCGCCGGCCCGGCGGTGCGGGAGGGCTTAGGAATTTGTGGTTGCGCCCGCATGATGGCAACGCCGCGCCCGCCTTTGGGCGCGCTGTGAAAGGCGGCGATCTGCGCCTTGGTAAAGCGCCCGGTCAGGCGCGCGCATGCAATTTCCGACAAACCCCGGCGCTGGGCGCCGACGGCATAGAAGGAGCCCGGCTCGCGCCACTCCGGCGCCACCGACCCGATAGCCAGCCCGCAAAGGGTTTTGTCAGTTTGGAATATGGCCTGTAGCTGGCTCTGGTTCTGCGGCACCTGGGTCACACAGCCCGCCAGCAGTAGCGTTGCTACGGCAAGTCCGTGCCTTCGAAGTGATCGCAGGGGACGCATGCTCCCTCCCAGGTGCTACTTTTTGTTGCCGGGATTATCGCACAGAGGGTTGGGTCTTGATACCGGTCAATGCGAATGGCTACGAATTGGTGCATGCCACTCCCTCCTCCAGGCAATGCGATGAGAGGTGAAGGCAATGTATCCAACATATTTTGAGATCGGTTTGGCCATCGTTCTGGTGGCTGTAAATATGGGTATCTACCTATTGTACCGGCGTTCCGAGCTGGCCGGCGCGGCGCGGCGCATGGGCAAGATGATGTTGCGCTTTGGCCTGAGCCCGGCTATTGCCAACCGCCATGACCCAGCCACCAAGGCCGTCATGAAAACGGTACGCAAGCAATGCCAGACCTGCCGGTCGGAGGGCCATTGTGAACGGTGGCTTGGCGATGAAGTGAAAGGCGGCAACGGCTTTTGCCCAAACGCACCCACCTTCGCCTTGCTTTCGTCGCCGGATGCGAGCAACCCCTATTCGGGCCAGCATATTTGATTGTCCGGGATTATTCGTCGGCGGCTTGAGGTTTAGCTACAGACGGCCATGAGCGGTGCTGAAATGCGGCGCTGCGCACCGATTTTGCGTTCTCCCATCAGCATTCAGAATAGGCAGAGGCCATCAAACCGGCTGGTGCGGCAGTCGGAATATTGCCTTGATAACCAAACCAGCATTAGTTAGTAACAGACGCGAGGATTATACAACTTATACATGGTACAAATAGGGGAGAATTCAGAATATACAAACTACCAGTACTCGTCTTAGCCGCCCTGATCATTGCCTTCGGGTTCAATATCCAGACGGCTGACGCCAAGATTCACAAATACGACTGTGCCGCCGAGATTGCCAAGACAGAAAAAAAATTAAGCAACGCCGACATGCCGACCGGCCAGCGGGAAAAGGCCGAAGCCTCGCTCCGACACGGCATGAAATTGTTTAATAAGGGCAAGAAAAAAGGCTGCAAAAAGCAAGTCGATATCGTTCGCCAGAACTATCTTTAAAAATCCGATGCGCTCAGCCCGGTCGATATAGGCCGGGCTGGCTCAACACCCTTTAAAATTCTTCGCCCGGCATTCCTGCACCAGCCGCCTTGCTTTGGTTTTCTGGGCGGAGGTCATGAAATCGGCGACCACGCGGCGTAAATTCGACGCCTGCTGGTCACCGCTGTCGGCAGCGATCTTGAACCACATATAGGAACGGGGATAATCCTTGGCCAAATCGAGGCCATCGTAATACATGGCGCCCAGATAGATTTGCGAATCCACATTGCCCAACTCAGCCGCCCTTCGCCACCACCGGATGCCTTCATTTTTGTCGGCAGCGACGCCCTGGCCCTCGGCGTATAAAATTCCAAGATTGAATTGCGCTTCCGCGTGGCCCTGTTCGGCAAGGGGCTTCCATTCGCCAAATGCGGCCCGATAGTCCTTGGCGTTATAGGCCGCCATGCCCACTTCGAAATCCGCCGCCGCCGCCGGCTGGGAAAACAGAAGCAGCAGGGCTAGAGCAGACAAGATTATGCGTTGCACCATGGTTCTAGACCGTTTGGGTGTTTGGGCATAGGGGATACAGTTTAAAGGGCCGAGCGGCGGGTTGGTAGCGGCGCCAGATCAAACATTGGTGATGGCAGAAAGTTGGTGACCCCTACGGGATTCGAACCCGTGTTGCCAGAATGAAAATCTGGTGTCCTAGACCTGGCTAGACGAAGGGGTCACGTTGCCGAGGCGGTGGAATAACCGGAGCGTCGGTGGAAATCAAGACCCAATCGGCAATGCCAAGCTAACCGGTTGCTTTGCCGCGCAAAAGGGCCAGCGCCACCGGGCCCATGAAGCCGACCAAACCCATGGCGATGAAGCCCAAACCCCAGGTAAATGCATCGCCGCCGATAACGCCGCCGCCGCCCCCGCCTCCGCCGGAAACGTCGAGCACAATGCCCACCGCCAACGGACCGGCGGCGGCGCCCATGAAGCCGACGAAGGAATGCACGCCCAAGGTGGCGCCGCGCCGGCCGGGCTCCGATTCTTCGATGGCGCCCGCCGTCAGGGCCGCCGAGTCCAATTGGATCAGGGCTGCGTATAGAAGGGTCAGCAATACTAAGGCCCAATAGGGAGCACCCGCCAGGAAACCCAGGAACGACGCCATGATCGCCGAGACCAGCAAATAGCCGGACACCACCCGGCGACGGCCAAAGCGGCCCGCCGCCTCGTTGCCAAAGATACTGGCGAAGACGGCAATGACGGCACCGATGGCGGCCACGTCGGTGGGGCTCGGCCAAAAACCCCGGCTACCCGGCGCCAAACTCAACGAGAACGCTAAGAACGCCACCAGCCAGGCGCGCATGGCGAATAGCTCCCACGAATGGGCGCCATAGGCAATGATGTAGCCGAGCACCTCCCGGTTGCGCAAAATCGGGCGGAAATCCATGAGCGCGGTGTCGTCGGCGGCTTCCTCCGGCGGGCTCGGCTTGACCACCAGGAGAATCACCAGAAACGCCCCGGCAGCACCAATGGCGGCAGCGCCAAAGGCCCATTGCCAGCCCAAAGCCCCACCGATGACGCCGGCCAGGTAAAACGACAACGCCGAGCCGAGGCTGAAGCTGGCCGTATAAAAGGCCACCATGCGGGCTTGGCGTCCACCCTGATAGCGATCCACCAGCATGCGCAGGCCAGGCATGTAGGTGGCCGCCAGGGCAACCCCGGCCAACGACCGTAAGGCAAACGCCGACCAGAAACCTTCGGCGAATAGCGCGAACCCGGCCAGAGAAAGAGTCGTAAGGAAGGTGCCCGCCATATGGATCAGGCGCGCATCGATGCGGTCGGTCAGCGCCACCAGCACCGGCACCGTGATCGCATAGGCGCCGAGCACGATGCCCGAAATCCAACCCGCCTCGGTATTGCTTAATTTCCAGATTTCGGAAAATTCGGGCAGCAGGGCGGGAAAGGTGAACAGGCCCATCATGGTCATCACCTGGGTGGCACAGATGGCGATGACCACAAATGTGGAGGATGGCTTATCAGCCATTGTGGAGGATGGCTTATCAGCCATGAGCGGCATCATCGATAAGCAATTGCACCGACGAGCGACCCTGCCAGATGTTTTCGCGCAAGCGCCCCACCAGATTGAGGGGCACGCCGCTGCGGTCGAGAAGCGCCTTGCCCATTTCGCTGTCGGCGGCGCGAAAGGCAATGGCAGTTAGCCGCGCACCGCCCGCATCATTCAAATAGCAGCGCACATGGTCCTTGCCGACCACATCCGACTTGGCAACGCGCAACCCGGAAAAGGCGAAGCGCGGCTCCGCGTTGCCGCTGCCGAAGGGGCCAAGCTTTTGTACGTCGGCGATCAGCTCCAAAGTTGCGCCGCCGGCATTAAGCACGCCATCGACGGTGAGCGAAGGAACGAAGCCCGTGCTGGCAATATGGCGGGCGACGCGCTCCTCCAGGAAGGCACGAAATTCCGCCAACTTGTCCGGTGCGCAGGTTATTCCGGCTGCCATGGCGTGACCGCCGCCATTGATCAGCAAGCCCGATTGGCGGGCCGCGATGACAGCGGCGCCAAGATCAAAGCCTGGGATCGAGCGGGCCGATCCGACGCAGGTCTCGTCGCCAATGGACACCACGCAGGCAGGCCGGTTGTAGCGGTCTTTCAGGCGGCTGGCGATAATGCCGATAACGCCGGCGTGCCAGCCCTCACCGGCGGCAAACGCCACGGCACCGGAGCCTTCGTCTTCTTCGCAAGATGCAATGGCTGCGGCTAAGATACCGTCTTCGATGGTGCGCCGCTCGGCGTTGCAGGTTTCCAGCCGGGCGGCGATCTCGCGGGCTTCACCGGCGTCTTCGGTAGCCAGCAGGCGGGCGCCGAGCCCAGCCTCGCCGACGCGCCCGCCGGCATTGACACGGGGGCCGAGCACAAAGCCCAGATGATAGGCGCTGGGAGTCTCGTCAATGCCGGCGCCGTCGGCCAGCGCCACCAGGCCGGGGTTGCGCCGCTTGGCGAGGATTTTAAGCCCCTGCACCACCAGCGCCCGGTTGACGCCGGTGAGCGGCACCACGTCGGCAACGGTGCCGAGGGCGACCAGATCCAGAAATCCAAGAAGATCGGGTTCGGTCCGTCCGCCCGCCTCGAAAAAGCCGCGCTCACGAAGCTGGCGGTTGAGGGCAATGGCGAGCAGAAAGGTTACGCCGACCGCGGCCAGTTGGCCGTGCGGGCTATCATCGTCCAGGCGGTTTGGATTGACCACCGCTTTCGCTTCCGGCAGGCCAGCCTCGGCCACATGGTGATCGGCGACGATGACATCCAGCCCGATGGCGCCTGCCTCGGCCAGGGGATCGTACGCGGTGGTGCCGCAATCAACGGTGATCACAACCTTGGCACCGCCGGCCTTTAATTTTTCCAAGGCGGCGATGTTGGGGCCATAGCCCTCGCGCATGCGGTCCGGAATATAAACCTGGATGGCGACGCCGATGGCCCGAAAATATCGCTCCAGCAGCGCCGATGAGGTGGCGCCATCTACATCGTAGTCACCGAATACAGCAATGCCTTCACCGGCCACGACCGCGTCGGCAAGGCGGTGCGCGGCCACGTCCATATCTTTCAAGTGGGATGGATCGGGCAACAGACCGGATAGCTTGGGATCGAGATAGCTTGTCGCGCCCCCCGCATCGACGCCCCGCTGGGACAGCAGACGCCCGACAATCTCGGCAAGGCCCAATTGCTGTGACAAGGCCAGACCGAGGCGGTCGTCGCCATCCCGCAAGCGCCACTCTTTGCCCGAAAACGAACGGGCGACGCCGAAGACGAATTCTTGCCGGGGCGCCTCGGCCACGGCTCAAGTGGCCTGTGTCATCTGATTTGTACCCCTACGATCTATTTTCCCGTTTCCTCGGAAGGAGAAAGGGTGCAGTCGATGCGGGCCCATCGGCAAGCCCTTTCGGCACCCCGAGGGAACGGGAAAAATGACCCAGAGGGCGGCGTTGCAAGGCTCCCGGTCATCGTCGCGCACTCCTGGTGGTGGATTGGCACCACGGCGCGGCGCGCTCCTCGCCGGAAACCTTGCAACGCCGTCGTAGGGGTGCAAATCAGATGACACAGGCCACTAACCGTCGACCGGATCGAACCCGGTTTTTTGATCGAAGTTGTGGCTCGCCTCGATATATCGGACGGTGCCCGATTTGGAGCGCATGACCAGCGAATGGGTGGAGGCGCCGCCCCGGAAGCGGCGCACGCCGCGCAACATAGCGCCCGAGGTCACACCGGTGGCGGCGAACATCACCTCGCCGCCGGCCAGTTCGTGCAGATTGTATTTGCGGTCAAACTCGGTAATGCCAAGGCGCGCACCCCGGCCCCGCTCGTCGTCGTTGCGGAACACCAGCCGGCCCTGCATCTGCCCGCCGATGCAGCGCAAAGCGGCGGCAGCCAGCACGCCTTCTGGTGCGCCGCCAACGCCCATATAGATATCAACGCCGGCCTCCACCTCGGAGGTGGCAATGACGCCGGAAACATCGCCGTCGCCGATCAGCATGATGCGGGCGCCGGCTTCGCGAGATTTGGCAATCAGCTCGTCGTGGCGTGGCCGGTCAAGAATACAGGCAACCAGATCACCCACCTCGACCTTTTTGGCCGCCGCCAGCGACTTCAAATTTGTCGCTGGGTCCTCATCCAAATCGACCACTCCATCGGGCAATCCCTTGCCGACGGCGATTTTATCCATGTAGGTGTCGGGCGCATTGAGAAAGCCGCCGGCCTCAGCCATGGCGATCACCGCCAGCGCGTTGGGTCCGCCCTTGGCGGTCAGCGTCGTGCCTTCCAGGGGATCCAAAGCGATATCGATGGCCAGGCCGTCGCCAACGCCAACCTCTTCGCCGATAAACAACATTGGCGCTTCGTCGCGTTCGCCCTCGCCGATGCGCACCGTGCCTTGGATATGCAGGCTGTTGAGGGCCCGGCGCATAGCATCCACCGCTGCCTGATCGGCCGCCTTTTCATCGCCCCGGCCCATCAGCCGGGATGCCGCCAAGGCAGCGGCTTCGGTAACACGCACCGCCTCCAACGCCAGGTTACGATCCATTTTCGTCGTTTCTTCACTCATTCTATCACGCCCCTTTAATTTGCCATTCGGCTCTATAACGCTTCTATTCTAATCAGCATCGGTGTTTCAACCACCGCGTTGGATTTTTCGATTGCTCCCAAGGTGGCCAGCATCGCCGCTTCTTCGGTTTCGTGGGTAGTCAGAACAACCGGAACCGCTTCGCCGGGATCGCGGCCATGCTGCAAAATCGATTCCATGGACACATGATGATCGTGCAAAGCGCCGGCAATTTCGGCAAATACGCCGGGCTTATCGACCACCATGAGGCGCACGTAATAACATCCAACATGGCCCGCCATGGGCGCCGCCTTAAAGGGCGTTAGCGCTGTCGCCGGCACAGCGAAAGTGGGCGATTTATGGCCACGGGCGATATCGATCAGATCAGCGACCACCGCCGACGCGGTCGGACCGGCACCGGCGCCGCGCCCCTGAAAAAGCGTTGTGTCCACAAAATCACCGTCGGCGACCACGGCGTTGAAAACATCTTCCACATGGGCAATGGGCGCGCCCATGGGCACCATGGAAGGATGCACGCGTTGCTCGATGCCGCGCTCCGTCCGGGATGCCAGGCCGAGCAATTTAATGCGGTAGCCAAGCTCCTCGGCAAAGCGGATGTCCAAGGGCGAGATGGCACGGATGCCTTCCACATGGACAGCGCCGAAGTCCACCTCGCAGCCGAACGCCAGGGCGGTCAGTAGAGCCAATTTGTGGGCCGCGTCGACGCCGTCGATATCAAAGGCCGGATCGGCCTCGGCATAACCCAAGTCTTGGGCTTCGGCCAGCACGTCGGCAAAATCGCGCCCGGTTTCGCGCATCTCGGACAGGATGTAATTGCAGGTGCCGTTCAAGATGCCATAGACCCGGGAGATTTGATTGGCGGCAAGGCCTTCGCGCATGGCCTTTACGATGGGAATGCCGCCGGCGACGGCAGCCTCGAAGGCTAGAGTAACGCCCCCCGCCTCGGCGGCCAGGGCCAGGGTTGTCCCGTGATGAGCCAGTAAGGCCTTGTTGGCGGTCACCACATGCTTGCCGTTTTGAATGGCCGCCTTGACCAGGGATTTGGCGATACCGTCCTCGCCGCCGATCAATTCAGCAACCACATCTACATCATCGCGTAGCGCCAGTTCGGCCGCGTCATCGCACCAATGGATGCCGGCCAGATCGATACCCCGGTCCTTGGATTTGTCGCGCGCGCTGACCGCCGTGACAACCAGCTCCCGGTCACAGCGGGCAGTCAGGATATCGCGGTTTTCCACGAGGATTTTCTGGGTTCCGGCGCCGACCGTGCCCAGGCCGGCGATGCCTATCTTAAGCGGCGCGGCTCCGCCGGGTTCGCTCAAGACACGACCGCCTGGCGCGGCTCCGTTCCGGCGGCCGCCTGCTCGTAGCGCCCGAAGAAGGCTTTGACGTTGCGCGCTGCCTGGCGGATGCGCTGGCGGTTTTCAACCAGCGAGATACGCACATGGCCGTCGCCATGCTCGCCAAAGGCAATGCCGGGCGAAACCGCGACCATGGCTTCGCGCAGCAACAGCTTGGCAAATTCGTTGGAGCCGAGATCACTGAAGGCCGGCGGCACCGGCGCCCAGGCAAACATGGTCGATGGCGGCGACGGGATTTCCCAGCCGGCCTGGCTCATACTGTCGATCAGCACGTCGCGCCGTTCCCGGTACAATTGGCGCATCTGATCGACGCAATCCTGCGGCCCATTGAGGGCGGCGGTGGCGGCCACCTGGATGGGCGTGAAGGCGCCGTAATCGAGATAGGATTTGATCCGCGATAGGGCCGAGATCAAATTCTTGTTGCCGGTAGCGAAACCGATGCGCCAGCCGGGCATGGAATAGGTCTTGCTCATGGATGTGAATTCCACGGCGACGTCCCTGGCGCCCTTCACCTGCAGGATGGACGGCGGCGGCGGGCCATCGAAATACACCTCCGCATAGGCCAGATCGGACAGAATATAGATCTTGTGATGGCGGCAATAATCCACCACCCGCTCATAGAAGTCCAAATCGGCCATCGCCGTGGTTGGATTATTGGGGTAGTTGAGCACCACCGCCGTCGGCTTCGGCACGCTTTGGGTTACGGCGATGTCCAAGGCGGTGAAAAAATCCTCGTCCGGGATTACCGGAATATTGCGCACCGCGCCATCGGCGATGATGAAACCGAATTGGTGGATCGGATAAGACGGGTTGGGAACCAAAATCACATCGCCGGGGCTGGTGATCGCCGAGGCCAGATTGGCCAGCCCTTCCTTGGAGCCCAAGGTGACGATGGCTTCGCTTTCGGGATCAATTTCGACGCCGAAGCGGCGCTCGTAATAGGCGGCGATGGCTTTGCGCAAGCCCGGAATACCGCGCGATGCCGAATAGCGGTGGGTGCGCGGATCAGCGACCGTTTCCACCAGCTTTTCGACAATATGTGGCGGCGTAGGACTGTCAGGATTGCCCATGCCGAAATCGATAATGTCCTCGCCGGCGGCGCGCGCCTTGGCCTTCATCGCGTTCACTTCGTTGAAGACGTACGGCGGCAGCCGTTTAATCCGATGGAATTCCTGTTGCATCGTTCGTAACTATCCAAAGTGCGCGCAAAATTGAATGCCGGCAAAGCCTAACAGATATAGGCCGTGCGGGTAACTCTATCGGCGCGATTTAAAAATCAATAAAAATTTCGGCGCGCCGGTTTCCGGCCTCACCGGACGGCATATATTCATAATACTTCGGTTCCGAATCGGAAACCGCGCCGATGGCTATGTCACTGGTCTTGGTTCCGAATTTCACCAATTCCTTGGCAATCGAATCGGCACGCGCCGCCGACACCCGCAAATTGATCAATTTGTGCTTGGCGACATTCGTGGACCGGGTGCGGCTGCTGGCATGGCCGACGACGCGGATCGTGCCGCCGGTTTTCTTGTGCTGGGCTGCGACTTGGCGAAGGATTCTGCGCTCAGCCGCGCCGATTTTCGACGATCCATCTAAAAATTGTATGGTCGCCACCTGATAGGTGCCACTGCCACCGGTCAGCGGGGCTGCCTGAAAAGCCGGCCTCGAAGCCGCCGATGGCGGCGGTGTTGCTCTTGGCCGAATCGCCGATCTGGACGGCGCCGGGCGTGGGTTGGCGGCAGCGCTGCTTACCTGACCGGAGCCGGAAATAATCACGGTGCCCAAATCTTCGACGCCGCGCGGCGGAATATATGGCCGCACCGCCGCCAGTTGCGGCGCATTGGGCGTTACTGCTGGAATATCGATATTGGGCAGGGCCGGCGGTTGGGCGGCGGTGCGCGCCATAGCCGCTGCCTGGGTCACGCTACGCAGGCGGGGCGGCGCCGGAATTGGATCGGGCGCCGGTGCGGTGGCTTGCTGCTGAACGGGCGTCGAGACGACCGCCGGAGCCGGCTTTGCGGGCGCTGGTGCGGATGCGGCGGGCTCAGGCGCCGGTTTGGGCGCGGGCGCGGCGGCCGGCGTTGGTGCGGGCGGTGGCGGCGTGCGCCGAACGACCGAACCGGCTTCGCCTTGGCGGCGGATCACTTCGTTGGAATAGCGGCGCGCGCTTTCCCGGTCGGCGACCAGCCCGCTGGAAATATTATCCCGGTTAAACCGGGCCGGCGCCGCTGGGCGCGGCGGTACAGTGGAAAGACTAGGAGTTGTCTCCTCGGCGCCCGGCGCTGGCTTGTCCCGGTCGGCGACCAGCCGGTTGGATGGATCGCCGGCTTCGCCGGATTTATCCGAGCTTTCGCCCGTCAAAACACCTTTCGCGCTCTTATACCATTCGACAGGATTGGCGGCGTCCGGCACGTCGGCGCAGGCAGCCAGGGTAAAGGCGAGCACGGCAAGGGCCAGGGGCGCACGCTTCGCGCCCAAGTATTTGGTAGTCCGCCGCAAACCCGCGGCCTTCGATTTATTGACTAGCTGCATAATTCCCTTCTGTCCCCCTCGCACCGGTGAGATCGGCAATTTACCCAATCCTACGATAAATGACCAAAGTTAGTTAACGGGATGCGAACGCCGCTACGAATTCCGGTTTTTGAAACCCAATCCAGAAAATAGACTAAGTATCCGGCACCGCAAACACCGAAATCGAAAATTATCAACGGTTGCCAGTCAATAAATCAGGCTTCGCCCGTGTAAACAATTGACAAAATGCCACCGAATGCCTATTTCCAACGCAACTGGGCGCACCAATGCGCGTAACCGGCAACATTTTCAAATTGGATATTACCGTATGATTTTCGATGACCTCGGTCTGAGTAACGAGGTTCTAAAGGCGGTTAACGACGCCGGCTATACCGAACCAACCCCCATTCAAGAAAAAGCCATCCCCCATGTATTGATGGGCCGCGACATCCTAGGTTGCGCCCAAACAGGTACCGGAAAGACGGCTTCTTTTACCCTTCCGATGATCGACATCCTGGCATCAGGCCGCGCCCGCGCGCGCATGCCGAGGACCCTGATCCTGGAACCAACCCGCGAACTTGCAACACAAGTGGCGGAAAATTTCGATGTTTATGGCAAATATACGTCCCTCGCCAAGGCGCTGATTATCGGCGGCGAATCCATGGGCGAGCAGGTCAAGATATTGGACCGCGGCGTCGATGTGCTGATCGCCACGCCGGGCCGGCTGCTCGATCTGTTCGATCGCGGTGGCATGATCCTCAACGATGTGAAAATACTGGTCATCGATGAAGCTGACCGGATGCTCGATATGGGCTTTATCCCGGATGTGGAAAAGATCGTTTCCTTAATCCCTAAAATTCGCCAGACTTTGTTTTTCTCGGCCACCATGCCGCCGGAGATCAAACGGCTTGCCGACGTGTTTTTGATGAACCCGAGGGAAATCACCGTCGCGCCGCCGGCAACACCGGCTGAAAAAATCGCCCAAAGCCTGGTCATGATCGATCACAGTAACAAGCGCGATATGGACGGGCTGGCTAAGAAAAAGCGCGATGCGTTACGCAAACTGATCGTCGAAGACAAAGTGCGTAACGCGCTGGTTTTCTGCAATCGCAAGCGCGACGTGGACATCTTGCACAAATCGCTGGTCAAACACGGGCACGACGCGGCACGGCTGCATGGCGATTTGAGCCAGCCAGCGCGCACCGAAACCATGAACAAATTCAAGGCCGGCGAGATTGCCATCCTGGTATGCAGCGATGTTGCCGCCAGAGGGCTGGATATCGACGATCTAAGCCATGTGTTTAATTTCGATGTGCCCATGCATGCGGAAGATTACGTGCACCGTATTGGCCGCACCGGGCGTGCCGGGCGCGATGGACGAGCCTTCACCCTCGCCTGGCGCGAAGACCGGAAATATATCGATGCCATCGAACGGCTGATTGGCAAACCGATCCCGCTGCTGAAATCGGGCAAGACCAATGCCGCCAAAGAGACGCCCCGGATAAGCCCCGCCGAGGAAGCCACGCCGGATGCGGAGCCGGAAAAAATCGCCGCGCCGGTATCGGAAGCGCCCTCCTCGGACGCGCCAGTATCAGAGGCACCCGCCTCGGAAGCGCCGGTATCGGAAGTGACCGCCTCGGAAGCGCCAGTATCAGAGGCGCCCGCCTCGGAAGCACCCGCCTCGGAAGCACCCAAGAGACGCGCCAAACCCAAAGCCGCGCGCAAGTCCCAGCAAGACGCCAAGGAAGAAGCCGCGCCCGGCAAACCGGTGACCGGCATGGGCGATCACATGCCGGCGTTCCTGGCCAACCCGGTTAAATCCTGACGGTTTGCCTTTCGGCGGCTAGCCAATTTCGTGTAAGCTTCGATCTTCAACGATCACATCCGGATAAATCGGGGCGTCAGATGCAAACCATCTTCATTCAGGTTAAGTGCGATCTCGGACAGGCTTATAAAGTTGCCGAGGTGGCCATCGAGACCGTCGAACAGGTCTCCGAGGTTCATTCCACATCCGGTCAATTCGATCTTTTACTCAAATGCTATCTGGATGACGGCGAGGATGCCGGCCATTTCGTTACTGAACGCATCCAGACAGTGCCCGGCATCAAAGACACCTTTACCATGATCACTTTCAAAGCCTTCACCTAGCAGCGCCATGCCGGCGATAATAGATTTCAGCGGATTGCCTGACACCGGCGCAGGCCCCCTTGGTATCGATGTGGCGACGCGGGAATTCCTGCGCGGCTTTTTCCGGCACGCCGGGCAAAATCAATTTGCGTGCCTCTGCCCGAACGACAAGGCCTTTACCGAGTTCACCAATTTCGCCGCCGAAGAAAACATCGCTGCGTCCCGCTGCACCGCCCTTGACCGCCACGATGCCACTGCGATCGAAGCGTCGGGTGCCCTGGTGCGCTATGATCCCGATCTGGTCAGCCAGGCGTGGTTGCGCCGCTACCATAGCCAGCGCCGCTATTCGCTGATCGGTATTGCCCACGCCAGCGCATCGACGAACGCCATGCAGGCGATTGGTGATTATTTGGCGGCGCCCTTGCAAAGCTGGGACGCGCTCATATGCCCTTCCGCTGCCATCCGTTCCGCAGTCGCGCACATCATCGACGGCTGGGGAGAATATCTGGGCGCCCGCTTCGGCGCCGATCTATCGTGCCCGGTCCAACTTCCCGTTATTCCGCTGGGCGTCGATACAGCCCGCATGGCCACCGTCACCGGCGAG
Organism: Rhodospirillaceae bacterium; assembly: GCA_018674495.1. Classification (GTDB taxonomy): domain Bacteria; phylum Pseudomonadota; class Alphaproteobacteria; order Rhodospirillales; family UBA2165. Next base: position 27,002 of record JABHAA010000100.1, read on the forward strand.
GCGAAGCGCCAATCCCAGCGCCGGGCCCTGGCTCTCAGCGACAACGAAATTGCCATTCTTTATGTGGGCCGCTTGAATTATGTGGCCAAAGCCAACCCGCTGGCCCTATTCATCGCCGCCGAGGAGACCGCCAAACGCTCGTCGCGCCCGGTGCGCGTCCTGCTTAACGGCTATTTCAACGACGACGTGAACGAAGACGCCTTCATGGAGGCCGCCAATGCAATCCTCGACGTGGCCAAATTGCAGATCATCCGCCACGGCGACGAAGATTTCCCCGACGGTGTCTGGGCGGCGGCAGATATTTTCTGCTCGCTTTCGGACAATATCCAGGAAAGCTTCGGGCTGACGCCGGTGGAAGCCATGGCGGCGGGACTGCCCTCGATCGTCAGCGACTGGAACGGCTATCGAGAATCGATTCGCGACGGCATCGACGGCTACTGTATCCCGACAACCATGGCGCCGCCCGGCACCGGCGATGATATCGCCTACCGTTATTTCACCCGGCAAAACACCTATGGTGACTATCTAGGCGCCCAGTCCCAATCCACATCGGTGGATGTGGGTGCGCTCGGACAAGCGCTCTATCAGTTGGTCAATGACGACGGCGCCCGCCGAACAATGGCCGAGGCGGCGAAAAAACGGGCCCGCGAAACCTACGACTGGGCACGCGTCATCGGTCTTTACGAAAATTTGTGGGACGAATTGTCGCAAGCCCGCGTGTCGGAAACCGTGCTTGGCGAACGCCAAGACGGCCAGGCTTTCCACCCCTCGCACCCAGATCCGTTCGCCATGTTTTCCGGCTTCGCCAGCCAGGCCCTCGGCGAGGGCGATCTGGTGCAGCTGACCGGCCTCGATTGGAACGAAGCGTTTCAGCGCATCAAGCTGAAAGCCGGGCTGGTCTATTCCGGCTCGCTCATGGAGTTGGAGGAATTGCCGTTTTTGATCGGCCACCTGGAAGCCAATCCGGGCGCCAGCGTCGCCGATATCTTAGGCGCCATGCCGCACGTGAACGCCGACGTCTTGCAGCGCACTTTGGTCTGGCTGATGAAGCTGGGCATCTGCCGGACCGCACCCGGCACCTGACGGCGTCACAGTATCGACGCAACCCAATCTAATTTCTGCCGCATTTCTGGTTATGCTCGGGCGCAACATCGGAAGGATGACGGCATGGCGGAATTGATCTCGCTGGCGAGGCGCTGGCAGATATTTGGCCCACTACTGATAATCGGCTTTATTGGCTGCGGCTTTTTCTGGGCGGCGTCTTTCGGCTATAGATAATATTCCTTGAGCGGCCCGAACCCGTTGAAGCCCACCGAGGAATAGCTGGCCGTATAAGCGCCGGCATGGCGAAATTCTACCCAATCACCGGCACCCAGTTCCGCCGGCAATTGATAACCGGCGATTTGATATAATACATCGGCGCCATCGCAAGTGGGACCGGCGAGCACCGTCGGAACCGGATTGCCGCCGTCCCGCTCAGTAACGATGGGATATTGAATGGCCTCGTCGATGGTTTCTGCGAGGCCGCCGAACTTGCCGATATCCAGATAAACCCAGCGAACATCCTGGCCGTCTCGCTGCGTCGCCAGTACCACCTCGGAACGCACCATGCCGGCGGTGGCGGCAAGGCAGCGGCCCGGCTCTGCCATGATCGCCGGCATCCGGTTGCCGAAATGGCGGGCCAACGATTGTTGAATAGCGGTAATCGCGGCGGCTTCTTCGGGCACCTCCTGGGCATAGGCAACCGGCACGCCGCCGCCGATATTCAGCGTCGCCAATTCAATGCCGCGCTCGCGCAATTCGGTGAAGATCATCGCCGCCTGGCCGATGGCCATATCCCAACTGGCCAGATCGGTCTGTTGGGAGCCCACATGAAAGGCAACGCCGAGGGGAGCCAAACCGGAGCCTTGCGCCTTCACCAACAAATCCGAGGCAGCCCCGGCGGCGCATCCGAACTTAGCGCCGAGCGGCCAGCGGGCGCCGTCATTGTCGACGAATATGCGGCAAATCACACTGGCGCCAGGGGCGGCGATGGCCAGTTTCTCCAATTCCTCGGCGCAATCGAACGTGAAGACGCGGATTCCTAAGGCAAATGCCGCCGCAATGTCGCTTTGCTTCTTGATTGTGTTGCCGAAGGCGATTCGGCTGGCATCGGCGCCGGCGGCAAGGCAGCGGTCGATCTCCGCCAGCGACGCCGCATCGAAGTTGGAGCCGAGCGTGGCCAGGGTTTGCAACACCGGCGCCGCCGGATTAGCCTTCACCGCATAGTATATCTCGGCCATCGGCAACGCCGCCGCAAGTCGCCGGTAATTGTCCGCCAATAGATCCAAATCGAACAATAGACAGGGCGTTTCGGGCCGGAAGCGGGCAATGAATTCTTCCATTTTTGGCGTCATTGGGCGTCCTCGATAAGCGCAGGCGGCTAGGCCCGGCGCGCCGGTATAACCCAAACAATCGTGAACGCAATAAAAAAATGACGTGCCCCCAAGCCGGCGGGAAATTACCATACCGGGGACTGGATTTTTTGTATCAAATCAACTACATTGAATATAGATGACAATCATTCTCAATAATCCAACGCGGCCTTTGGGCCAGCCGGAGCGATAAAATGTTTATTCAAACCGAAGCAATGCCCGATCCCCTGCGCATGAAATTTTTTCCGGGCGAGACCGTGATCGCATCCGGCGTCGCCGAATTCCCCGATGAAGAAGCTGCCGAGCGTTCGCCGCTGGCGACCCGCCTGTTCCAGGTGGACGGCGTCGATGGGGTGATCTTGTACGATGAGTTTCTCACCGTCGCCCGCGAAGACGGCGCCGACTGGCAGATGCTGAAGCCGCTGATCCTAGGCGCCATCATGGACCATTACACCTCCGGCGAGGAAGCCGTTCTTGGCGTCCCCGGCGCGCCATCGGACCAAACCGCGGACGGCGAGCAGGAAGACTATCCGTTCGAAGATTCCGAGGACGACCGCGAGATCATCGATCAGGTGGTCGAATTGATGGAAAGCCGGGTGCGCCCGGCTGCCGAGCAAATGGGCGGCGACGTGATTTACAAAGGCTTCAAGGACGGCACCGTCTTTGTGGAATTCGTCGGCCCGACCATGGCACTGGCCAGCGGCATGTCCAACGTGCTCGCCCATTACGTACCAGAAGTAAAACTGGTCAAGGATTTCCGCGAAGCAATTCCGAAACCAGGGCTGGACACGCCCCATGGGCTCGCGGTTCAAGCCGTGCTGGACGAGCGTATTAACCCGTCTGTCGCCTCCCACGGCGGTCATATTGCGCTGATCGACGTTAAATCGGACACCGCCTATATCCGCCTCGAAGGCGGCTGCCAGGGCTGCGGCATGGCCGATGTCACCTTGAAACAGGGCATCGAGGTGGAGATCAAAAGCGCGGTACCGGCGATCCTGCAAGTGCTCGACGTCACCGACCACGCTGGTGGCGACAACCCGTACTACGCCCAAGGAAAATAGACAGCCGTTCGGACGCTAGCGAAGCCTGTGAACGTCACACTGATCTCTACTTATGATCTTGGCCATCAGCCGTTTGGGCTGGCGTCGCTGGCTGCCTGGTTGGGCGACGAAGGCGCCGGGGTAACCTGCAACGACACGGCGGTTAGCCCACTGGCTGAAGACGCGGTGCGCGCCTCGGAGCTAATCTGTATCCATCTTGCCATGCATACGGCAACCCGCCTCGCCCTGGAATTGTTGCCGCGCATCCGCGCCCTCAACGGATCAGCTCATATTTGCTTTTTCGGTCTTTATGGTCCGCCCAACGCGGATATCTTAGGTGACTTTGCCCCCTGCTCGATCATCGGCGGTGAGTTCGAGGCGGACATTACCAGCCTCTACCGGCGGCTGGCGGATGCCGATAATCGAAAAATCGAAGCGGTCATGGTGTCCATGGACAAGCTGGCGCATCGAACGCCGGATCGGAGCGGGCTGCCGGGCCTTGACCAATATGCAAGCCTCAAGATCGGGCCTGAGACGCGCATCGTCGGCTATACCGAGGCCAGCCGGGGCTGCAAACATCTCTGCCGTCATTGCCCGGTGGTGCCCATATATGGCGGGCGCTTCCGCACCGTACCGGTGGATGTGGTCCTGGCCGATATCCGCAGTCAAGTGGCGAAAGGCGCCCAGCATATCTCCTTCGGCGATCCGGATTTTTTCAACGGACCGGGCCACGCGGAACGGGTAATCGACGCTTTTCATGCGGAATTCCCCGAAATCACATTCGATGCCACCATCAAGATCGAACATCTGCTTAGCCAGCAACACCGGCTGGCCTGGCTGCGAGATAGCGGCTGCCTGTTCGTCACCACAGCGGTGGAGGCAACCGACGATCATATCCTAGAAATTCTCGACAAAGGTCACAGCCGCGCCGACTTTATCCTCGCTGCCAAACTGGCGCGCGAAGCCGGGCTGGTCCTGTCACCCACCTTCGTTCCATTTACCCCCTGGACCAGCCTCACCGGTTACCGGGATCTTTTGCAATTGGTACTGGAACTGGGGCTGACCGAGCAAGTGGCGCCGATACAACTGGTGATCCGGCTTTTGGTGCCGGCGGGCTCGTTGCTGCTGGATCATCCCGATTTGCACTGGGCGAGCTTTGCGCCGGAGAAGTTGAGCCACCCGTGGCACAACCCGGACCCGGCAGTCGATACGCTGCAACGCACCTTAGCAGCCGAGGTGGAGAGCGCCGAGGCGCAAGGCCTCAGCCGAGCCGAAATATTTGCGCGCCTTTGGCGTCTGACCCACGAAGCCTTAGGCGACGCCGCCGCGCCCATAAATTTGGATGCAAGCGGCCCGGAAATTCCGCAAATGAGCGAGCCCTGGTATTGCTGCGCCGAGCCCACCGAATTGCAGCGCGCCCGCCTGTAGGCCCCGGCAGTTGCGCATCCTGCTTCTGATACCGACACATTCTTATCGGGTTGCCGATTTTATGGCAGCGGCGCGCAAAGAGAACGCCGAAGTGATTATCGGCACCGACCAAACCCTGGAGGCGTTGCCCAAGGGCGCAACCTTCGTGGTGGATTTCGCCGATCCCGAAACCGGGCTTCGCCAGGTCATGGCCCATTGCGAACAATTCCCGGTCGATGGGGTGATCGGCGTTGACGAGGTCACCTTGACGCTGGCGGCGCGCGCGGCCAAAGCCCTGGGGCTCAAAGGCAATGAAGTTGATGTGGTGGCCGCTGCAATCAACAAGCTGGAATTTCGGCGCACACTGAAAGACGCCGGATTGCCGGTGCCGGAATTCAAACATATCCCGGCGGCCGCGACGGCGGCGGAAGGGCTGCACGGCCTTCCCTACCCCTGTGTTTTGAAACCAACCGGGCTGTCGGCCAGCCGGGGCGTCATGCGCGCCAACAATTCCGGCGAAGCGGAAGAAGCCATCCGGCGAATCCGCGACATTCTTGATGCGCCGGGGGCTGATGGCGCACCGGCGCTGGACAAAGACATTATCGCCGAGGCCTTCATCCCCGGCGCCGAGTTTGCCCTGGAAGGCATTTTGGAAGATGGCCGGCTGACCAAGCTGGCTTTGTTCGAAAAGCCCGATCCCCTAGACGGGCCCTATTTTGAAGAAACCATTTATCTGACGCCGCCGCGCCTGTCCGAAGAACGCCAGGCCGATATCCTGCGCGCCGTGCAAAGTGCGGCGGGCGCGCTCGGCCTGACGGAAGGCCCGGTGCATGCAGAGCTGCGCCTCGATCTGGATGCCGACAGCGGTGACAACCAAGGGCCCCTATTGATCGAGCTGGCACCGCGCACCATCGGCGGCCATTGCGGGCGGTCCCTGAACTTCACGTCCGGTCAAAGCCTGGAGGAGATTGTGGTTCGCCATGCCCTCGGGCGGCACTTCGAGGCGGACCTGAGCGACGAGGCATCCGGCGTAATGATGATCCCCATACCCAATGGCGGCACCTTGCGCCAAATTGACGGCTTGGAAGCGGCCCGCGCCACATTGCATGTCACCGAGGTCACCATCTCCATCCCCATTGGCGGCGATGTGATCCCGTGGCCGGAAGGGTTTCGCTATCTAGGATTCATTTTTGCGGTGGCGGCAGACCCAGATACAGTTGAAGCAGCCCTACGCCAGGCCCACGCCGCGCTGGAATTCCAAATCGATTAGAGCACAGACCGAAGTACTTCCGCGCCCCCTTCAACCCCATTTAAATCGTCACATCGGGGGAACTACGAAACGAACCCAATTCGTATTATCGTTATGTAATAATATCTTATATCAATAATCGAGGTCGGCGGACCCACGGATGGAGCCGAGAATGCAGAGCGCTCTAAAGCACGGCGCGGAGCGCTTCTGCCGCCTTTTCCACCCCGGCCCTATCCACATCCAGATGGGTGACGGCGCGAATACTGTCAGGGCCCATGGCACCAATGCGGACGCTGCGGGCGGCCAGCCGCTCCGATATTTCCGGCGCCGAAATGCCGACCGCCGACACATCGAGAAACACAATGTTGGTTTCCACCGATGCCGCGTCCACGGCGATGCCCGGAATTTCGGTGGCCAGTTCGGCGAAGCGGCGGGCATTGGCGTGATCATCGGCCAGCCTCTCCACATTGTTATCGAGGGCATAGAGCCCGGCGGCAGCGAGCACGCCCGATTGCCGCATGGAGCCGCCCAGCCTCTGTTTCCATATCCAGGCATCTTCTATGAAAGCGGTAGAGCCGGCCATCACCGCGCCAACCGGACAGCCGAGCCCTTTGGAGAGATCGATCCAGACGCTGTCTGCCACGGCGGCGTAATCGGCAGCCGGTACTTTGGAGGCGACCACGGCATTGAGCAGCCGGGCACCGTCCATGTGTACCGCAAGCCCCGCATCTCGGGCCGCATCGGCGACCTCGGCCAGCCGGGACAGCGGCCAGACGCTGCCGCCGCCCAAATTCGCTGTCTGCTCGACGGCGACCAACCTGGGTTTGGGCACGTGGCGCATGGCCGGGCGCAAGGCGCCGCGCAGTTGATCGGCCTCGAACATACCCCGCGTGCCGTGGATAGCGTTGATCATGGCACCGGCGATAGCGGCGGCACCGCCCACTTCGAAATTAACGATGTGCGATGTCGCCTCGCAAATCACCTCGTCGCCGAGGCGGCAATGGACGGCAAGGGCAATCTGGTTGCACATGGTGCCGGACGGCAGAAACATTGCCGCTTCCTTGCCCAGCATATCCGCCACCCGCTCACACAACGCGTTGGTGGTCGGGTCCTCGCCGGCCTGTTCATCGCCGGTCTCGGCACGCATCATGGCTTCGAGCATGGCCTTGGAAGGGCGCGTCTTGGTGTCGGAGAAAAGCTGCACCTCGGCCATCAGATCAAACCCCGGCGTTGGCAATCCACCTGGTGCCAGAGCATGCGCGCCGCGACGCTGCGCAAGGGCCTCCACGCTTCGCCATATTCGATCATGGCTTGCTTGCCCGGGCGCTCATTGAGGCCCTTCAAGCCCTGCATGCCGATGACAATGCCGAGGTCATCCACCGGCCAGATATCGGGGCGGCGCAAGGCGAATAACAAATACACCTCAGCCGTCCAGCGGCCGACGCCGCGCAGCTTGATCATCTCGGCGATTGCCGCCTCGTCGTCCATCCGCGCCACCCGGCGGAAGGAAAATTCACCGCCGAGGACCGCCTCGGCAATGGCCCGGCCATAGGACATTTTCTGGCGCGAGAAGCCGATGGCGCGCAAATCATCATCGGTGAGCTTTGCGAATATCTCCGGCGTCATGGGATTGGCCACCGCCTCCATGCGGCCATTGATGGCACGCGCCGCGGCGGTCGAAACCTGTTGCCCGGAAATGATCTTGAGAATGGTGCCATAACCAGTGGTCCGAGATCGCAGGCCCGGCAAATCCGCCGCTTCAGAAAGCCGCGCCATATCCGGATCGCGCCGCGCCAATTCAGCAACGCCCTCGCGAAAAGTTTGTATGGTAATTTTGCTCATGTAGCCAAACTAGCGCGGCGCATCGCCGGCAACAATGACCATCACCGATAGCGAGTGACGGCTAGCGGCGGGTTGATTACAATGCGCCAAGCCTAACTTCAGGGAGAGCCGCCGTGCTAGTCGAACAAATCTGGACCGAGAACAAGTACCGCAATTTCAATTATCTGATCGCCTGCCCTGATAGCGGCGAGGCGCTGGCCGTCGATCCGTTGGAGTATGACCAATGCCTGGCCGCCGCCAAGGAAAAGGGCTGGAAGATCACCCAAGTTCTGAACACCCATCACCATCACGACCATATCGGCGGTAACGACGGCGTGGTGGCGGCGACCGGCGCCAAGGTTCTGGCCCATGCGGGCGCCTCCGATGAAATCGGCGGCATGGATACCGGGCTTGCCGCCGGCGACGTGGTCCGCGTCGGCAGATCGGTGGAGCTTGAAGTCCTCGACACCCCCGGCCACACCATGAGCCATGTGTGCCTTCTGTCGCGCACCGATCAGCCGGCGCTGTTTTGCGGCGACACTTTGTTTAACGCCGGCGCCGGCCATTGCCGGGGCGGCGGCCATCCCGATGCCCTTCACGCCACATTCGATGCACAGCTATCCAAGCTCGGCGACGATACGCTGATCTATCCTGGGCACGACTATATCAGCAACAATTTGGGCTTCACCTTGGACCGGGAGCCGGACAATGCGCGCGCCTTGGCTTTGAAGGCCGATGTAGAGAACCAGAACACCCACGAGGCGATGATCACGACGCTGGGATTGGAGCGGGAAATCAACACGTTTTTCCGGCTGCAAAGCGCATCTGTTATCGAACAATTGCGGTCCTCGTTCCCCGATCTGCCCGATCAGCCGGACGAAAAGACGGTGTTTTTGAAATTGCGCGAGCTGCGCAACGACTGGTAACGGCGGAGAATTTTACTCCGCCGGCTGCGCTGCGATCATGCGCCGCCCGGCGTTAGAGGCGGCTACCGCCAGCGCGATATTGAGCATCATCAGAACGGCGGAAGAAAAGAATATCGCCTGCGGTAGGCCAGCATCCATCATCGAAGCAAAGATAATTGGACCAAGCGTGCCGCCGACGCTGAAACCAGTGGAAACGAAGCCGAATGCCTTGCCGGTGGAACCTGGCGGCGTGATCGATTTCACCATAATATCGCGTGCCGGCATAACCACGCCAATCATGAAGCCGGCAAAGAATAGCGCGATGGTGACCGATATAAACGACAGGATGCCAAGACCGATCAAAACCAGCAAGGTTGCGGCAATAAGATAACCGCCGCTGGCGACAATATCGAAACGCTCCATCCTATCGGCGACGATGCCGCCGCCAAGAACGCCGAAGGTGATACCCCAAAGATAGGCAGCCAGCGCCGTGTTGGCGAGCACCAGTTCGATATCAAACAAATCGATCAGCGCAGCATTGCCGAAACTTTGGATACCGTTACCGGACAAGGACGTGGCGCTGTAAAACAGAAACATAAGAATGAGCGTCGGCGAGGTCAGGAATTTCAGCGCGCTGGCCTGCGTCCCCGAGGCCGACCGGGCGGGCTGATACGTAACGCCGCGCAGCATTCTCTGCGACAGGAAACACAATACCGCATAGCCAAATCCGGTGAGGCCGACAGCCGCCAGGGCCGTTCGCCAATCCCAATGGGCGACCAGAAAGCTCATCACAATCGGCGCCGCTGCAAATCCCAAAAAGCCGGTTGTCGTATGGATGGCATAGCTGCGCCCCAGCCAGGCGGGCCGCACCCTGGCGGTAATAATGGTGTAATCGGCCGGATGGAAGACGCTGTCAGCCATGCCGTTGAAGGCCGCGACGGCCACCAGAAACCAGATGGAAGGCGCAAAACTCATGGTGAAAACGCCGAGCGAAAGGCACGCCAGGCCGCCGATAAAGAATGGCGTCGCCCCGTAGCGGTCCGAAAACACCCCCATGGGATATTGGCAAAAGGCGGAGAATATGGCGTAGGAGATGATGATTGCGCCAACCGACAGGTTGGATACACCGAAGTCCGCGCGCACCAGCGGCAGGATCGACGGGATCGAAAGCACATAAAAATGGCTGTAAAAATGGCCAAGGGAAACCATCCCGACGGTGGTCAGCTCGCTGCGTTTCTGGCGGCGTTCGTTGGCACTATCGTTCAAGGGATGGACCTATTAGTTCGTGGCACGGACCAACTAGTGGCGGGTTTGCTCGAAAACATCAACCAGAAAGCGCTCGAACTCCCGCACTGCCGCGTCGTGCTCGAACAAGGCCTCGCCGGCCCCTGTAATGCGCACCTCCATATCCTCGCGCCGGTCCTTATCGAGGCCAAGGGAAAGCGCAATCTCGGCACATTCACCGGGGCTTTGGCCGGTAGCATCGGTGATCCCCATAGCCCGGTACATGCCGGCGGTGACCCGCCCGCGCATGAACGCGCCGTCATGGGCAACCACCGGTTTGCCGAGCGCGAACGCTTCGAACGAGGTGTTGCCGCCGGAAAAATGCGGTGGATCGAAAATCACGTCGGCGGCGTTCATCAGCGCCAGAAAATCGTCCGGCCCCATGCGTGGAATTGAACTGATGCGCCCCGCCACATCAGGGATGGTTTCGCCCATGCGGTGCGCCACCTGGGCGGTCCAATCGGGCACCGCGCCCTCGACCAGCATAACTTCGGCGTCCCCATCGCCGCGCAGAATGCCGGCGACGATTGCGTCCAGATCGGGATGATGTTTGATGACGCTTTGCGGGCACAAATAGATGCGCTTGCCGCTCGCCAGACCCAGCTCGTCCCGGGTTTTGAGATTGCCGGGGATTTCCGGGCGGAGGTAATAGGTGGGCAGGGTTGCCAGTGGATAGAGGCTTTCGGAATATTCCGCCGCCGCGCCATCCGGCTCAATCAGGGTGCTGGAGAGGAAATAATCCATATTGGGGATACCGGTGGTATCGGGATGCCCCCAGGTCACGCACTGCACTGGCGCCAGCCGCCCAAAAGCCAGGAAATATGTGCGCACGTCCATGCCGATATCGGCGTAGAACAGAATATCCAATTCCTCGGCGACGATAGCGGCGCGGGCCTCGGCCAGATCGGTTGGCATCGAAATGGTTTTGTCGGCGGCGGCTTCGATAGCACGAACGATCGGATCACGCTGGCCGGGCTGGGTGATTATGACGATTTCGAACAGTTCTTTCGGCAGTCTTGCCAGCACCCCTTGCATAAGCCGGCCCACGGAATGGCGCCGGAAATAGGTGGACAGGAACCCGACCCGGATTTTGCCTCGCGCGGATGGTGGATTTTCCACGTGCGGCGCGACGTAATCCAGCCATGGACAGGATTTCAAATGCAGCTTGGCCACCAGCTCCTGCAAATGCCGGTCGCCGAGGCCATGGTAGGCGAGGAAAAATGTGGTGGTCGAGGTCTCCAGGCTCGGATCGGTGACCAAAAGATCGTCTTCCAGAAGCGCGGCGACCCTGTCTTCGAAAGCGCGCCGGATGTGGTTGATATGCTCCCACGAGCGTTGGACAATGGGCAAGGTGGTAGCGCTTTTGATACGCAGACCATCGTGTCGGCGCCGGGCCAGGAACCTGGTATAGGCATCCCGCGCGGCATCGGCGTCGCCCTTCCGCCGCTGCGCGTTACCGAGATTGATGAGGGCGCGACCGACCTGGCGGTTTTCCGTCTCGCCGGTTACGGCAGCGGTCTCGAAGCATTCAATGGCTTCGTCCAGGCGATTAAGATCAAACAGGATATTGCCCATATTGATGAGCGTGTCGATACGTTCGGGCTGGATCGAGCGGGCCTGCTCGAACGACATCAGCGCGGCATCGAAAAGCTCCATCTGCTTAAACAGCTTGCCAAGATTGTAATAGGCATCGGCGAAATGCCTGTCGATTTTTAAGGCCCGCTCGAAAGCCCGTTTCGATTCGTCGTAGCGGCCCAAATCCAACAACACGACGCCGAGATTGCAAAAGTAGTTGGGCACCTCGGGCCCCGCCTGGGTCGCCCGGCGCATGAAGCCGACCGCCTGCTTAGGCCGCCCCTGTTGGGCAAGCACGGTGCCCAACAGGTTCAAGGCATCCGCATGCTCCGGCTCTTCCTCGATGATCTCGGCATAGACGGCCTGTGCGTCTCGGAACCGGCCCGCGTGATGCAGGATCTGCGCTTGGGCGAAAAGCTCTTTTATGGATGGCACGGGATCCCCCCCCCTGCCGGGCAAATTGCGACAAGTGGCGGCGTCAAATCAGTCCGGCAAGCGGCGACGATGGATCGGCATATTTCTTTTTCGCCATGCGGCCCGCCTGATAGGCGAGGCGCCCGGCCTCGACCGCCAACTTCATGGCGCGCGCCATCTTGATCGGGTCCTTGGCTTCGGCGATAGCGGTATTCATTAAAATGCCATCGCAGCCCAGTTCCATGGCAATAGCCGCATCGGACGCGGTGCCAACGCCCGCATCGACAATGACCGGAACCTCCGATTGCTCGACAATCAGACGGATACCGACCGGATTTTGAACGCCGAGGCCGGAACCGATCGGCGCCGCCAAAGGCATAATCGCATGACATCCCATATCTTCCAGTGTTTTGGCGAGGATAGGATCGTCGGAACAATAGACCATGACCTTAAATTCTTCCTTAAGCAGGATTTCCGCTGCGGCAAGGGTTTCGATCATGTTCGGATAAAGGGTTTTCTGATCACCCAGCACTTCCAGCTTGACCAGATCCCAGCCGCCCGCTTCGCGCGCCAGACGCAAGGTGCGCACCGCTTCGTCGGCATTGAAGCAACCGGCGGTGTTGGGAAGGTACACGTATTTTTTGGGGTCCACATAATCCACCAGCATCGGCTGGGTGGGATCGGAGACATTAACACGACGCACCGCGACGGTGACCATTTCGGCGCCCGATGCCTCAATCGCACGGGCCGTTTCTTCGAAATCCTTGTATTTTCCGGTGCCGACAATCAGGCGCGAGTTAAATGTGGCTCCGGCAACTTCGAAGACATCATCGGTGGGCGCATTGCCGGCGCCTTCGGGCAAACCGCCGCCGATGAAGTGCACAATCTCCAGCTTATCGCCATCGGTGAGAGCGACGTTTTCGTACGTGGAGCGGGGTACGATCTCCAGATTGCGCTCGATCGCCACTTTACGGCCATCCAGTCCCAGATCACCAAGAAGCTCAGAGACGTTCATCGGCGCGATTACCGAGCGCGCTTCGCCATTGATCGTCAGGTCCATTGGATTTCCCGCCATTCCTTGCCAAAACCGAAGAACATAATTATGTGCTTACGGAACGTAGCTTGCAACCGCCTGAGGCGCGGTTAATGGTTCATTCATTCCCAACCTCTAAGCAGACTTTAAGGATAATGAATTGTGGCGGACATGGTGAATACGGTCCTGATACTGAACGGCCCCAACCTGAATATGCTGGGCACCCGCGAGCCGGAGATTTACGGAAGCCAGACGCTTGCCGATATCGAAGCCTTGTGCGCGGGCCAGGCGGAAGGCCTCGGCGTCGGCATCGATTTCCGGCAAAGCAACGCGGAAGGCGAGCTGGTCGATTGGATTCAAGGCGCACCCGATTGCGCGGCGGCCATCATCATCAACGCCGGCGCCTACACGCACACATCGGTGGCCCTCCTGGACGCATTGCGGACGGCCAATTTGCCGGTAATCGAGGTGCATTTGTCCAATATTTTTCAGCGCGAGAAGTTTCGCCATGAAAGCTATATCTCGCAAGCCGCAGCCGGCGTGATCTGCGGCTTCGGCGCGCATGGATACGAGATGGCCTTGCAGGCAGCGGCAAGAATTCTGGCCGATGGCTGAGGCATCATTTGCTAATCGGCGCAAAAAGCCCAATGTCTAACTAAACCGCAACCAACGAAAACGGACGGCCATGAGCGGATCAGAGACGCGTTCGCGCGAGTTGTTCAAATTAACGCCGGATATACTCCTGCGCGCCTATATGGCCGGCATATTTCCAATGGCCGAAAGCCGCGATAAGCCTGAGATTTTCTGGGTCGATCCCGAAGACAGGGGCATCATTCCCCTGGATAAATTCCATATCCCCAAAAGCCTAAAAAAAACCGTGCGCCGGGGCGCGTTCGATATCCATTGCGACCGGGATTTCGATGGCGTCATCCTGGGCTGTGCCGGCGCAGGCGCCAAATCCCATGGGGACCGCGAGGACACCTGGATCAACGAAGAGATCATGCATCTTTATGGCAAGCTGTTCCGTATGGGCCTCGTGCATACGGTCGAATGCTGGAAAGACGGCGCGCTGGCCGGCGGACTCTACGGGGTGGCCATCAAGGGCGCGTTTTTCGGCGAAAGCATGTTCTCCAGGGAACGCGACGCATCGAAAGTGGCACTGGTACATCTGGTGGCACGCTTGACGCTTGGCGGCTATACGCTTTTGGACACCCAGTTCATTACCGAACATCTGGAACAGTTCGGCGCCCACGAAGTGCCCCGCGATATCTATCATTTGATGCTTGATCAGGCGCTAACCACAGACGCCGAATTTCAAGGCGTGCTGCCTTCCGGCGATGGCGGCTCGGCGCTGGAAGAATTTTTGCAATCCAAGACCCAGACGTCGTAGACCGGATGCTCCATAGCGGCCAGCGCCGGTGAAGACGCGAACATCCACCCCCGGTAGACGCTGACCACCGGCTCACCCGGACGGGCCTCCCATATATCCAAGAATGCCGTGCTTTCGGGGGCTTCCTCGGGCGGGCGCTTGTCACAGGTGCGGGCGATGATTTCCAAGGTGCCGAACTTGATGGTGGCGCTTACCGGAGCATCGAAGGTGGACACCCGCGCGGTCACCTTGTCCAGCGCCTGCAGGACCGCAACGTTGTAGGTTTCGGCCATGGCCGTGCCTGGGGCCGCAAAAGCCAACAGAAGCAATATTAAGGGCCGGGCCAATTTTATCATCGGATCAGCCGCCGGCTTTGACCGCCTTGAAACGAAGGCGCACATAATCGACGGTCCAATTGCCATCGGCGTCACAAAGATCGGCCGCGACGGCATTTTCCACCTCTGCCTTAAGGGCGGCGTGCTCGCCCACATCAACGGCGGCAAGGAAGCTGCGCGCGAACACGTCCAGCCAATCGGCCAAGGAGCCCGGTATCGGCGTTGGCCGATTGATCAGATCAATACTATCGACGCGAAACCCTGCCGCTTCGAGGCGGGCGCCGTAGGCTTCGGGATCGGGGAAATACCATGGATCAAAGGTTTCGGCTTCGATGCCCCGGCGGCGCAAGGCTTCATGAAGGCTCCGCCGGACTTGGGCGACATTGCCGGCGCCGCCCATTTCAGCAACCAAGCGTCCGGGTACCCGCAAGGCCCGCCATACACAGGCCAGCATCGCGTCCTGATCGGCAATCCAGTGCAGGGCGGCGTTGGAAAACACGGCATCGAATTCACCGTCGAAGGGCAAATCCTCGCCCCGCAATATTTGCGCATCAACGCCCTTGGCACGCGCCGCTTCGACCTGATCGGTGCTGGAATCAATACCGAGAAGCCGGGCGCCAGCATCCATAATGCTTTTGCTTAGAACGCCATCGCCGCAGCCGAGATCGAGAATGCGCTCGCCTTGCAAAGGCGCCAGCAGATCAAGTACCGGCATGCCAAGATCGGAAACGAAGCGCGCATTTTTTGCGTAACTCGCAGGATCCCAGGTTTGGCGGTCTGGCCCGTTTGGATCGGGCTTAATTGGATTTGTCGTCATTCCCACCTGTCGCCAGGAAAATGATTTCCCCGACTTGGCGTTCCAGAGATTGAAAATCTTCCGACTGGGTAATCGCGCCGCCGGCCTTCAAAAATTCCTTCGATCCACCGGGCTTCAAGCGCACATAATTGCCGCCGATCAGGCCAGCGCTGGTGATCGCGGCGATAGTGTTTTTCGGCACCTTTACGTCAGGATTGATCGACATGGTGACCACGGCTTCATAATTCTCTGCATCGAGAATATTGGATTTTACCGTACCGACGATGATGCCGCTGATACGCACATCGCTGCCGGCCTGCAATCCGCCGGTGTCTGCAAAGACGGCTTTGATTTCATATCCCTCGATCGCCGTCACCTGGGCAGTGGTGGCAAATACATAGAGAAATCCGGCAGCTACCAGGATAACCACCGCGCCCAATACAGTTTCCGCTAAATTTCGTCCCACGATGCGTTCCTTCTCTTACCGTTCGCCAAGCTATTTCTTGGCCGCCGCCTTGGATTTGGCTTGTTTGGATTTGGCCTCACCAATGATCAAATCAAGGAGGTCTTGTACCACCACCGAGTCTTGGGTTTGATCAAGGGTGTCGCCGGCTTTGATCTCTTCATCTTCGGCGCCCGCTTCCAACACGATAAATTTGGACCCAAACAATCCCTCGGTATGGATTGCGGCCGAAGTATCGATCGGCAATTTCGCGTCGGTCTCGATATTCATATCCACGGTGGCGGCGAAATCCGAGTCCAGCCGCATACCGATGACCTTGCCGATTTTTATGCCGGCGATGCGAACTTCGTCTCCGACCTGCAAGCCGTCGATGCGGTTAAAAATGGCATGGATGGTGGTTCCAGAGCCACCGCCTTCGATTTTGCTGCTCGAAAAAGACAGAACGCCTACCCACACCAAGGCAATCACGGTCACCGCGCCGACGAGAATATTTCGAGTGTCTTCGTGCATGGAATTTAACGCCGGCGCCTTATTTCGGCGACCAGGCTTGGTAATCGCCACTGGCCGGCGCCCGGGCACCGCCTTGGAGATCGTGCCCGGCGGGCCGGTAGGCCGCCACGGTTCCGGTCAAATTGGGCAGGTGCGGTTTTTGCCAATCTTTGGCCGTGGCCGCCTGTTCTGTCAGAGGATTTTCAAGCGTATGATGCAGCCAGGCGTGCCATTCCGGCGGCACCTTGGACGCCTCAGGTGAGCCGTGATAGACCACCCAGCGCCGCTCGCGCCCATGCAGCTTTTTGCCCTTGCCTTTGTAATAGCCATTGCCGAACGCGTCCTTGCCGACAAGATCGCCATTCAACAGAGTATATATCCAGGTTCCGAGGCTCATGCGTGTTCCCGTCTCAGAAAGTTGCGGCGCACAATATGGCACCAAGCAGGCCAAGCGTCTACCCCAGGGTACCTGGGAGGGACAGTTTCACAAGTGACTTGACGGTGCTTGCCGGCCAGCGCCTTATGAACCAGCCGTTTCAATCAACAGCCACCATGCAGCGCCGACGTCAATATGATGGCAGACAGCCCCGAAAAACTGTTCCAACTGGCGCAATCCCTCGAAAGTGGGGGAGATTTCGCAGCCGCCGCTGACGCCTACCGGCGCGGGCTGGAACTGGCACCCGATACCGGCGAGGCCCACCACAATCTCGCCGGGATATTGCGGCGATTGGGGCTGGCGGACGAATCGCTCGCCTATGCCCGCCGCGCCGCCCAGTTGCTGCCGGGGCGACCGCCGGTGCTGAACAGCCTCGGCCAATCGCTGGAGCAATCGGATTTGGCGGAAGAGGCCGAAGCGGCTTTTCGAGACGCCCTCACGTCGGAGCCCAATTATCCGCCCGCCGCCGCCAATCTCGGCCGCCTTTTGGAACGCCGCCAGCGGCCCGATGAAGCCGCCGCGGTTCTGGCACCGGCCCAGGCGGCCAACCCCGGCGACGCGGCGCTAAACGTCAACCTCGCCAATGCCTATCTGGGCCTGGGCCGCCCGGACGAGGCGGCATCGCTGCTCAACGCGGCGACGGCGCTAGACCCGGATCTGGCGCCGGCGCTAAATTCTCTCGGCACCGCGCATTATATAATGCACAATTGGGCGGCGGCAGCGGCGGCCTTCACGCGGGCCATCGCGCTCGACCCCGAGTTTGCCCAGGCCCGCGAAAATTTGGCCCAGACTCGCTTTCAAATGGGCAGCTATGCGGTCGGCTGGCCCGATTATGAGTGGCGCTGGAAAAATCCTGACAACCATCTGACCAAAATCAACTTTGCGGCGCCGGAATGGGACGGCAAGCCCCTGGCCGGGCGGACCCTTTTGTTGCACGCCGAACAGGGCTTCGGTGACGCCATTCAGTTTGTCCGTTTCGCCGCAGCCATCGAAAAGCAGGGCGGCAGGATTCTGCTGGCCTGCCAAAAGGAGTTGGTATCGTTGCTGACCGGCGCCTGCAAATTGGACGATGTTGTCGCCCTGGACGGACCCGTGCCCGATCATCAGTGCCACGCCGCTCTGTTAAGCCTGCCAAGAATGCTCGGTATCACGGGCCCCTGGCCGGCCGGGTCGGCGCCTTATTTATCCGCCGCGCCCCATGCCGCAATCACTGATGTGGGCAGAACGAACATGCGGATAGGCGCCGCCTGGGCCGGGCGCCGGCGCCACTTCATGGATGCCTATCGCAACCGAAGTTGCCAGGCCCTGGATTTCCACGCCCTCGCCGAGCGGCCGGGCGTGTCCCTGTTCGGGCTGCAGACGGACACCGCCGGTGAAGGCCCGCCGTTTGCAATGACCGACCTCAGCCCCCATATGACCGATTTCGCCGCCAGCGCCGCCCTGGTGCAAGCAATGGATATCATCGTCACCGTGGACACCGCCCTCGCCCACCTCGCCGGTGCTCTTGGCAAGCCCTGTGCAGTGATGCTGGCCTATACGTCGGACTGGCGCTGGAACGATATTTATGGCCGCATTCCCTGGTACCCAAGCGTTTTTGCCTTCCGCCAGCCGGCTCCCGGCGACTGGAGCGGCGCATTTTCAGATTTGATTCTCGCATTTGAGGCGGGATTGCCGATTCCGGGCGGATCGAAGCTCAAATTACCCTGAAATTCGACTCCATTCTCCACCATCGACGACATTTGTCACCATATTTGGTTTTGCCAAGGCACTATTAATGGCTAATGTCAGCTTGTGGATAACTCTCATATCTAGTTGTTATAACATAATATTATTGAATTTATCCACAATCACGCCGGCGTTTAACCAGGCACCTTAACGTATTGAATCTGTACGGGGTTTCAAGATTTGGTATTTTTATTCCTGTTCAACCCCATATTTAGTTGCTCCCAAAAATTGCTTGAGCTACATTTGCCAGGCATAATGCCAGTACTACACAAAATGTTGTAGCCAAGCGTTGGGAAGCAGCCGGCCTGGGAGGCTGAGTTTGTCCCTTCTTGGGGGAAGGGCAATCAGTCGGTTACGCCGGGGAAATTTGGGGGATAAAATGAGAGTACAACGTTTCTTTACGAGGGCAGAGTCCGGCCCATACGGGGATACAGAGTTTCGCACCACTTCGAGCGAGATTCGCAATCCTGATGGGTCCGTGGTCTTTAGCCATGATGATATCGAGGCGCCGGCCGATTGGTCGCAGGTCGCCTGTGATGTGCTTGCGCAAAAGTACTTCCGTAAAGCCGGCATTGCCGTGCATCTCAAACGCATCGAAGAGAATTCGGTGCCGTCCTGGCTCTGGCGTAGCGTTCCCGATGAGGACGCGATGAGCGCCCTGCCCGAAGATGAACGCTTCAACGGCGAGGCATCTGCCAAGCAGATATTCAACCGGCTGGCCGGCACCTGGACCTATTGGGGCTGGAAGGGCGGCTATTTCGATTCCGAAGACGACGCCCGCGCATATTACGATGAAATGTGCCACATGCTGTGCAAGCAGATGTGCGCGCCCAATTCGCCGCAATGGTTCAACACCGGATTGCACTGGGCCTATGGCATCGACGGCCCAGCGCAAGGCCACCATTATGTGGACTATCAGACCGGCGAGCTGACCCGCTCCAATTCCGCTTACGAGCATCCGCAACCGCATGCCTGTTTCATCCAGAGCATCAGTGATGATCTGGTCAATGAAGGCGGCATTATGGATCTGTGGACCCGTGAAGCGCGCTTGTTCAAGTACGGCTCCGGCACTGGCACCAATTTCTCGGCGCTGCGCGGCGCCAACGAGCCTTTGTCCGGCGGCGGCAAATCCTCCGGCGTCATGAGTTTCCTGAAAATCGGCGACCGCGCCGCCGGCGCCATCAAGTCCGGCGGCACCACCCGGCGCGCCGCGAAAATGGTGATCCTCGACGCCGATCACCCGGATATCGAAAACTTCATCAATTGGAAGGTGAAGGAAGAGCAAAAAGTCGCAGCTCTGGTCGCTGGCTCGCGCCTGATGGAAAAACATCTCAACCTCATCATTGCCGCCTGCCATGAAGGCGAAGACGATGACACCACCCGCTTCGACGGGCGCGCCAACAAAACCCTCAGAAAAGCGATTTTGGGTGCAAGGCGCTCGATGCTGCCGGAAAACTGTATCCAACGGGCCATCGAATACGCCAAGCAGGGCTATACCGAGCTGGTCATGGACACCTACGATACCGACTGGGATTCGGAAGCCTACCTCACCGTATCGGGGCAGAATTCCAACAACACCGTGCGCGTCGATGATGAATTTCTGCACGCCGTCGAGACCGACGGCGATTGGTCGCTTCGCCAGCGCACCGACGGCAAAGCGTCCAAGACCATGCCGGCGCGGGAATTGTGGGACCAGATTTGCGAAGCCGCCTGGGCCTGCGCCGATCCCGGCCTACAGTTCGACACCACCATCAACGATTGGCACACTTGCGCCGATACGGACCGGATTTACGGATCAAACCCTTGCTCGGAATATATGTTCCTGG
>JABHAA010000142.1 GCA_018674495.1 Rhodospirillaceae bacterium
ATATATGAAAATTCTGGTTGTCGGCGGCGGCGGCAGGGAGCACGCGTTCTGCTGGGCACTGGTCAAATCGCCCGATTGCGATGCGCTCTATTGCGCGCCCGGTAATGCCGGCATCGCGGATGTGGCGGAATGCGTCGATATTGACGCCGAGGATATCGATGCGCTGGTGGCGTTTGCGGTGCAAAGTTCCATCGATCTGGTGGTTGTCGGGCCGGAAGGACCACTGGTTCTCGGCCTCGTGGACGCCTTGCAGGATGCCGGCATCCTGGCCTTCGGGCCGAACAAGGCGGCGGCAATCCTGGAAGGCTCGAAAGCCTTTATGAAGGATCTGTTCGCCAAATATGATATCCCCACCGCCGCTTACGGGCGTTTCACCGATTACGGGCGAGCCGCCGCCTATGTGCGCGCCAAAGGAGCGCCGATCGTCGTCAAGGCCAGCGGCCTGGCCGCCGGCAAGGGTGTGATCATTTGCGATACCGTCGATGAGGCTATCGACGCCCTTGGCGTCATCATGCGCGACGGCGCCTTCGGCGATGCCGGCGACGAGGTAGTGATCGAGGAATTTTTGGAAGGCGAGGAACTAAGCTACTTCGCTCTGGTCGATGGCAAGACCGCCTTGCCGCTGGTCTCCGCCCAGGATCATAAAGCCGTCCATGACGGTGACGTCGGCCCCAACACCGGTGGCATGGGCGCCTATTCGCCGGCGCCGGTGCTGACGTCCGAATTGGAAGCCGACATCATGGCGCGCATCATCCGTCCGACCATCGATGGCATGGCCGCCGAGGGCAGACCCTATTCCGGTATCCTGTTCGCCGGGCTGATGATCACCGAAGACGGCCCGAAAGTCATCGAATTCAACGCCCGTTTCGGCGATCCGGAATGCCAGGTGCAAATGATGAGGCTGCAATCGGATTTACTGGAATTGCTGCTCGCCACCGCCGAAGGGCGCTTGGCGGAAATGGAAGTCTCCTGGCATGATGGCTCGGCGCTGCTGGTGGTGATGGCCGCCGATGGCTATCCCGGCGCCTATAAAAAGGACACGCCTATCAATGGCTTGGGCGCGGCGGGCGGTATCGATGGGGTCACCGTCTTTCACGCCGGCACGCGCGCCGAGGGCGGCCAAATCCTCGCCAATGGCGGGCGCGTGCTAGGCGTTACGGCGCTGGCGGCAGACATCAAATCGGCCCAGGTCGCCGCCTACCAGGCGGTGGATTTGATCGACTGGCCGGACGGTTTCTGCCGTCGGGATATCGGCTGGCGGGCCATCGACCGGGACTAGGCGCTCTAGGGTTTCAACAACAACGAGCCCGCATATTTCCGCCCTTCCAGATCCCGGTGCGCTTCGGCGGTTTGGCTTAGCGGGTAACTCTTTCCGATCTTGACTTTGAGGACGCCGCTGGCCGCCAGATCATACAGCTCATCCGAATAGTGGGCACGGTCATGCGCGTCCCGGATATGATCGGAGAAGGCCGGGCGGGTGACGATGAGCGATCCGTGTTTGGCCAGCAACAATAGATCAAGGGGATCGGGATGGCCGGACGCATTGCCGTAATTGACCAACATGCCGTAACGCCTGGTGCAGTAGATGGATTGGGCGAAGGTGTCCTTGCCGACCCCGTCGAGCACGGCGGCGACGCCGTCCGGCACGATTTCCTTGACGGCGGATACGAAGTCCACGTCCCGGTAAAGGATCGTATGATCGCACCCCAATGAGCGGGCCACTTCGGCCTTGGTTTCTGACCCGACCGTGCCAATTACGGTGGCGCCCAGATGCTTGCACCATTGCACCAACAACAATCCAACGCCCGAGGCCGCGCCGTGGATGAGCACCGCATCGCCAGGCTGTGGCTTGCAGTAGCGGTGAATGACCATCGATGCGGTCAGGCCCTTGAGCATCATCGCCGCTGCCTGATCGTCGCTGATTTTGTCGGGCAATTTGAACAGACACGATGCCGGCACGTTGCGCGCCTCCGCATAGGCGCCGGTGTTTTCATAGAACGGCCCGCCAACGCCCACATAGGCTGCGCGCATCCCCACCTGAACGCCCTCGGCGCCAGCGCCCAACTCTTCGATGACGCCGGCTGCCTCGTTGCCGATGATCACGGGGAATTTCAGCGGCTTGGCGATGTAAAAGCCGCCCTCGCGCACATTGACGTCGGAATAATTGACGGCGATGGCGCCATGACGGATACGCACCTCGCCGGGGCCTGGCGGCGCCAATTCAGTATCGCCCCATCGCAATACCTCCGGTCCGCCGTTTCGGAATATTTGAATGGCTTTCGTCATGCGCTACCCTAACAAATTCGCCCAACCATTGGGAAACACTTGATCCAACGCCGCCGCCGCCGCTAATCTGGCGTAGATCGGCCAGGGAGAACGGTATGGCAGACTATTCAAAAATCCAGGTGACCCCTTACGCCAGCGCCCTTGGCGCGGTGATCGGCGGCGTCGATCTGGCATCGGTGGATGACGACACCTATCTGGAGGTCCGCCGCGCGCTCATGGAACACCAGGTGATATTTTTCGAAGATCAGCATATGACCCCGGAACAACATCTGGCATTCGGGCGCCGCTTCGGCAGCCTCAACATCCATGATTTCGTTGGCGGCATGGAAGAACACCCGGAGATTGTCGAGGTCAGAAAAGAGCCCGAAGACGAGCGTAATTTCGGCGGCGCCTGGCACGTGGATGTGATATATCTGGAAGAGCCGCCGCTGGGCTCAATATTGTACGCCAAGGAAATTCCGGGCATCGGCGGTGATACCTTGTTCGCCAATCAGGTGGCCGCGTACGATGCCTTATCCAAAGGCATGAAGGACATGCTGGACGGCATGACCGCCATTGCCACGCCGGCGCTTATTTATGGCACCCAATCCACCGATTGGAGCAAAACCTCGTCGATGAATTCCAGCCCGACGGCGACCGCCGAGGGCGAGGTGGAGCATCCGGTGGTTCGCGTCCATCCCGAAACCGGGCGCAAATCTCTGTTCCTGAGCGGCAAGTTCACGCCCCGCTTCAAGGACATGACGATGGAAGAAAGCGCACCCCTGATGGATTACCTGTTCGCCCATCAGACCAAGCCGCAATTTTGTTGCCGCTTCAAATGGGCCGAAAACGCTGTTGCCTTCTGGGACAATCGCTGCGTCATGCATTATGCCCTCAACGACTATCCTGGCCAGCGCCGCCTGATGCACCGGGTTGCCGTCAATGGCGACCGGCCGCACTGATATCCGCGGCGATTTTAATTATTTGCCTTGATCTGGGCCCACGCCGCCTTGCCCCAGGCGGCGTGGGCAATCTCGACAGCGGCCTTTAGCGCGGCGTCCAGCCGGCTGGTGGCTTTGGGTGCGATTTTGGCGCCGCTGGCAAACGCCTTGTCGTTGACGGCGTCGAATTTCGTTTGCGCTTTCTTTGGGCTGTACAGGGAAATGACGGTCAAAACGTCTTCGCCTTCGAGGGGCATATCGCGCAAATCCACGTTGATCTGATACACCGGAGGCCCAGATTCTTTGTAGGGCAGTTCGGTCAGGAACATAGTCGCGGTGAAATTCAGCGGTGCACCGTCCGCCGTGCATTGGAACGGAACCGTGTAATCAGCGGTGCGCTGCAATTCCTTCTCGATCCGGCTTTTGCCTTCAAACTCGATTGTATAGCGGCAGACCAACTTCTTTGGGCCGGCGACACGGCCCCCGATTTTTGCCTTCAGCGCGCCATCGATCAGCGGTGCCGCCATTTTTGAATACACAAAGCCCATTTGATTTTTATCGGTGCGCACCCGAATCCATCCGGTGCCTCTGGCGCGTCCCGTCGATTGGATTAGCGCGCCGCGTTTGAAGCGCCCGATGCGCTTAGACTTTGTGTCCGGGCCGCCGCGGACATTGATATCGCGGAGGATCACATAAGGCGCATTTTCCGGAACGATAGTCACCGGCTTTGCCTTACGGGCGGGCTTTTTCTTTTTGGCTTGGGCGAGCTCAATGGACCGTTGGGTTTGCGCATCTACCCCGGGCAAAGACGCGCTTTCGGCGCGCACCAACCCAATCGACAGCACCGACAGCCCAGCCGCTAAGCCGGCCAATGGCAGCAAAACCCCGGTCATATTTCCGTTTCTCCCGTCGCGCTCGTGCCCCATCCCCCCGCTATTCAATGGCTCAGCATGGGATGAAGATTATCAGCACGAACGCTGCTTTGGACCATAACCAATGTACCCGCTTGGTTGCAAAGACATCCTCCTACAATTCAGAATTTTGGACGCCGCGATCAACAAATTTAGAATTATCCACAGAAAATTTCACCAAATCTTGTGGTTCCTATTGCGAAATCCCCGAAATATAGTATAACCATCAACATGTTGGGGTTCAGGGAAAAATTGGCGAAACGCCGCAATTGAACCCACAGGGATCGTAAACCGAAGGCGGGCCGACGTTTCGATGGCTCGTAAATTCAGGGGAGCTTGCATATCCATGGCGACGGAATTTGAATGGACGCGGGAACGGGTTGAGGAATTAACCAAATTTTGGGCATCGGGACTTTCGGCCAGTGAGATTGGCCGCCGCATGGGGATCACCAAGAACGCGGTGGTCGGAAAAGTGCGGCGCCTCGATCTTGCCATGCGCCGCCAGCCGCCGCCGCCGAAGCGCCCAGCCAGCGTCGTCACCCTGGACCGTCTGAAAGCGGATATGTGTTCGTGGCCCACCGGCGAGCCGGGCAAGCCCGATTTCCGGTTCTGCGGAAAAGTCGCCACCGACGGCAAGCCCTATTGTGCCGAGCACTGCGCCCGGGCCTATATTCCGTCGACCAAGAAGAAAGCCAGCGCCGCCGCTTAAGACTCTTTGCCGTCAAAATTCAGGGCGCCCTCGCCAACCAGGGTTTCCGCCGTCTCGATCAGGCGCAGCATGGCTGCGTCGAAGCGGTAGCCGGGGACGCCTTCGCGGAACTGGAACAACAAATCTTCCATATAGAGCTTAACCGAATTGTCGCTCATATTGCCGTAAAGCTTATTGTGCAGCTCGGTTTTGTCTTCCGAGGAATGCAGGAGCACCAAAATATCGTCATGGGCGGCGGTGCGCAGCAGGGCCTGAATGCCGGTATTGTTGGCGGTGCGTAAGCGCACCAGAAAGCGGTCGTAGCGCTCGGTGCGTTGGACGCGGGCGGCGGGGTCGAGAAGATCGCCGATTTCCCGGCCCAAGCGCGCCAATCCGTCCGCATCGAGGGGCAGGCGTTGATCCTCGATGACGATCTCAAACTGATCTTGATTCACTCTGTTAACTTCGACTTTCATCGGCTCTCCAGCGGTTTGCAGAGCGTGAAACAGGCTTACATAGCCTGCTTCGAAATACAATAGACCGCAATTGTTTAACGGGGCGTTGACTGCTACCAAACTGCAAATGGCGTATCTTGATCACATCGAAATCTGCAATCGGCACGATCTCGCAGGCTTCCGGCCTTTGGCCGCGGCGGGTCAGGTGATCGGCTATGTGAGCAATGGGCTGGCTGGTATCATTCTTGGCCACGGCGATGCCATTCAGGCGGACGGCGACGGGCTCCGCCTTAATGCGCGCCTGGACAGCGTCGATGTTCGCTCCGCCGCCATCGCCGGGCTGGTGGGCGATCTGGCTGCGGCTGGGCATATTCCAAATTTGCGCGGTGAAATGTACCCGGTGGCCGCCGCCTATGGGGACGCGGCCCTGTTCGCCATCGACCGCGCCGCCGTGCCGCCCTTCGGCATTCGCGGCTACGGCGTCCACGTCAACGGCTTTCAGCGAAACCAATCGGGGCAGATCCATATGTGGATCGCGCGCAGGGGGGCAAACCAGATCCTCTGTCCCGGCATGCTCGACAACATGGTCGCCGGTGGCTTGCCCATCGGGCTCAGCCCCATGGAGGATGTCATCAAGGAATGCGCCGAGGAAGCTGATCTTCCGGCGGAACTGGCAAGAACGGCGCGCCAAGTGAGCGAAATCAGCTATGTGATGGAAATGGATGGCACCCTCCGCCAGGACCGCATGTTTTGTTTCGATTTGGAATTGCCCGCCGAATTCACGCCATTCAACCGCGATGGCGAGGCGGCGGAGTTTTATCTATGGCCAATCGAAAAAGTCGCTGAAATTGTCCGGGGTACGATGGCCTTCAAGTTCAATTGTAATCTCGCCATCATCGATTTCTTGATCCGCCACGGGCTTATAGGGCCGGGCGATGCAGACCACGCAGCGCTGGTAAAGGGCTTGCGTCAGGGGCTTTAGACCGGCAAGTACTTCTTAGGCGTGACGCAAAGGAGCCCAGCCATGGCACAGCAAAGTTGGACCGTTTATCTTTCCGGTGAAATTCACTCAGATTGGCGGGACGTGATCCGCGATGGCTGCAAGGACAAGGACCTTCCCGTAGAATTGCTGGCGCCGGTGACCAACCACGATGCCTCGGACGATTGCGGTGTCAATATTCTGGGTTCTGAAAACTCCCCCTTCTGGAAAGACCACAAGGGCGCCCAGGTGAACGCCATCCGTACCCGCACGCTGATCGAAAAATCCGATATCGTGGTGGTCAAGTTCGGCGACAAGTTCAAGCAGTGGAACGCCGCCTTTGATGCCGGCTTCGCCGCCGCCCTTGGCAAGCCGATGATCGTGCTGCACGCCGAAGAACATACCCACGCCCTGAAAGAGGTGGACGCCGCCGCCCTGGCCGTCGCCGAAACCCCCGATCAGGTGGTGCGGGTTCTGGATTACGCCATCAACGGGACGCTGTAAGGCCAGCGATCACCTTGCGGCTTTGAGCAATTTGGAACAGGCTTAATTCGACAAAATCAAACGCCGTATAGGGCTCGGCCGGGGCAAAAAACTCGACCCCGGCGAAGCCGCGCCAATCACCGTTTTCATCGCGGGTAAACACCTCGTCGAAGCGCAACAACGCCGTCCGCGCCTGGATCAGCCCGTCGAGGCCGCGCTTCAATTCGATCTCCAACCGCCGCGCTGGCTTTGCCGCAAACTCCACCTGGATGACGGCGGGAAAGATATCGTAGTCGCCGAACACCATATTAAAAAAGATCACCGCGCCCGGTGGGATGTCGCCGTTCTTGACCGTGAAATCGAACACAAATATTGGATTGTTGGGCGTTTGTGGGCCGTTCTCGTCGGGCCAGTCCCGATCCTCGGCCGATGCCGAGAGCGCCAGATCGGTCCAGTTCGACCCCCGGCTGGCGTTATGAATTTTGGCGCAGCCCTCGCAAAAGATAGCCCGGTCGAGCAATTCGCCGGGCAGCCTGTTGTCGAAATCATCGTCGGAGAATACGCGGACAACGCCGTCCAGATTAAGATCGGGCAGAAACTCGCCGGGCCGGAGCACGCCGTCGCCGTTAACATCGGCGGCCTCGCCAGGGCCCGCTTCGGGGGTCAGGAACGCCGAGCGCAGAAGCTTCCTGGTGTCTAGAAACCCAAAACCATCGTTATCGCCGATACGCATGAAGCGGAACGGCTCGGCGCCGGCGGGCGCAGGCAGTGGCAGCGCGGCAACAAAAATCGCCAACCCCAATATCTGCAATGCTCGTCTCATGTCTCATCAATTCCGGTCATGGCAATGACGTCCGCCGGGCTCGCGCCTTCGCTGCGAAGGTTTTGCAAGGTGGCGGGATTGTCCCTTTTCGCCAATCGTTGCCCATCCGGTCCAGTCAAAAGACCGTGAAACCGGTATTCGGGAACGTCCAGTTCCAGGAGCGCCTGAATGAGCCGGTGCAGATGGGCGGCGGAGCGCAAATCGTCGCCTCTAGTCACCAGATTGATGCCTTGGGCATGATCGTCGAGCACCGCCGACAAATGATAGCTGGTAGGGATGTCTTTGCGGGCCAGGACCGCATCGCCAAATATCTCTGGTGCCGCAATTTGGACGCCCGCGTCCCGGTCGATCCAGGTGAGCGGCTCGGGCGCCAAATCGGTGCGCGCCCGCGCCCGCGCCATGTCGATGCGCAGCGCAAATGGCGCCCCGGATGCGATATGCGCGCCGCGTTCCTCCACATCCATCGCGCGGCAGGTGCCGGGATAGAGCGGGCCTTCCGGTCCTTGTCCCCTGGCGTGGGGCGCCCCGGCCGAGGAGGCAATCTCGGCCAGAATCTCTTTGCGGGTGCAGAAGCAAGGATAGACCAGGTCTTCTTCTTGCAGCCGGCTCAACGCATGGCGGTATTCGTCCATATGCTCCGACTGGCGGCGCACCGGAAGCTCCCAGCCCAGCCCCAGCCAGGCCAGATCGTCTTCGATGGCGGTACTATATTCCGGGCGGCAGCGGGTGCCATCGATATCTTCGATGCGCAACAAAAAGCGCCCGCCGTCTGTTTTCGCCGCCCGTTCCGCATAGAGCGCCGAAAATGCGTGGCCCAGATGCAGATGCCCCGTCGGCGAGGGGGCGAAGCGGGTGATGGCTGGCGGCACTTGGGCGAACTCCTCTAAGGCTAAGCGGTTGATATGGTCCCGGCACTTATATTTAATCCGAATAACGATAATTACCACCCGGAGGCGCGCTCATGAACGACATCCCCGATTTGGAAGGCCCGGAATTCGGCCCGGCGGCTGGCGGCGCGGCGCAGCAATTGGTCGTCTTCGTCCATGGCTATGGCGCCGACGGCAATGATCTGATCGGTCTTGCACCCCACTTCGCCGATCTCATGCCGAACGCCAAGTTCGTGTCGCCGAACGCGCCTTACCCGTGCGAGGGTTCACCGTTCGGCTATCAGTGGTTCCACCTCGCCGAGCGCACCGAGCCGGAAATGCTGTCCGGCGCGCGCACCGCCCAGCCGATCCTGGAGAATTATATCAACGATCAATTGGCGTCGGCGGAGCTGCAAGACCGCAATCTGGCGCTGATCGGGTTTTCCCAGGGCACCATGATATCGCTGTTTGCCGGGCTGCGCCGGGAGCGTCCGATGGCCGGCATCCTCGGCTATTCGGGCCGCCTGGTGGGGCCTGACGTGCTGGCCGCCGAGATATCGGTGCGCCCGCCGGTGGTGTTGGTCAATGGTGACGCCGACGAGCTGATCCCGGCGGACCAGCAAGCCACGGCGCTTAAGTCGTTGCAAGGCGTGTCGGTGCCGGTGGAGGGCCATATCCGGGCCGGCCTCGGCCATTCCATCGACGAGGCCGGCGTCGATATCGGGCGCCAGTTCATGGCCCGCATATTCGGGCTCCAGGCGCCCTGACATTTCAAGACGCGGTTGCATTATATCGGGCGCTGGCTATGATTTGGCCAACTTGGAGGGGATTGGGGAGTACCAATATGTCCGCTGCGCTGGATAATTGCCCGACGCTGGTCCTGAATGCGGATTTCCGGCCGCTTAACTATTTCCCGCTGTCCCTATGGGGCTGGCAGGATGCAGTGAAGGCGGTGTTCCTTGGCCGCGTCAACGTGGTCTCCGAGTACGAGCAATCCATCCGCTCGCCCACTTTAGAAATGCAGGTGCCCAGCGTCATATCCTTGAAAGACTATGTGAACCTGGCACGGCGCCCGGCCTTTACCCGTTTCAACGTCTTCCTGCGCGATCAATTCGCCTGCCAATATTGCGGCTATGAATTCCCGACCCAGGATCTGACCTTCGATCACGTGGTGCCGCGCTCCAGGGGCGGGCGCACCGAATGGACCAACGTGGTCGCCGCCTGCGCGCCCTGCAATCTTCGCAAAGCCAACAAGCTGACCAATGAAGCCGGTATGCATATGCTGCGCAAACCGGTCTCGCCCACCAACCAGCAACTGCAAAAAATGGGCCGGCGCTTTCCGCCCAATTACCTGCACGAAAGCTGGCGCGATTTCCTATATTGGGACTCGGAGCTGGAACCTGGCTAATACCGGCCCAGCCAGACCGGCGTCGATCTTGGCACCGGTCTGTGATCGGAGCCAAACGGCCCAGCCCACATTTGGTATGCCGCCCCCGAATGGGGCACATGGGTGCGACATATTTCCGATAAAACGACCATACCGGTTCATTACTATTCCTTACGGTTTATACCGTTTTATTACGCTTTTCGGCGTCGCGGCGGCTTGGCCTTGATCCCGGCACAACGGTAGCGGCCACGAACGCGGGCGCCGCCCGGCTGAGGGATCAAGTCTTCCTATTAACAATGTCCAAGAGCACGGCTCCCAATATTCAAGAGCCCATAGTGCTATATAGTCTGTGGGAAGCTGGGCGCAAGCGCCGGAGTTAAGAAATATTCGTGATTGAAGCCACGTTCAGAAAGCCGACATTGCCATGGCGCGCATTCTGATTTCTAATATGCGGACTTCCAGGATTTTGAAATGAGGTGCCTGAAAATGGGTGACGCCGCGTATCACAAAAACCGCCCCGATACACTGCCGGCGCCCTCGGGTTGCCCGGTCGATCACGCCTTCTCGCCGTTCAGCGATGATTACCAGGCCGACCCCTATGCGGAGCTGGAAAAAAGGCGAAACAATTCACCGATATTCTATGCCGAAGATTTGGGCTGTCTGGTTCTGACCCGGATGGAGGATGTAGAGGAGGTCTTCAAGGATCCGACAATATTTTCTTCCGAGAATGTGCAAGACCCGGTGATTCAAATATGCGACGCCGCATTCAAGGTGTTGGAGGCGGAGGATTTCAATCCTATCCCGGTCATGTCCAATTGCCAGCGCCCCGACCACACGCGGATACGCAAACATACGCAGGCCGGATTTTCGGGCCGCCGAATGCGCGTCCTAGAGCCCTATATCAGACAGCGCTGCGAAACACTTGTCAGCGCGATGCTTGAAGGCGACGCACCCGCCGAGTTTGTCAGTCATGTGGGTTATCCGTTGCCCGGCGATACGATTTTTAGGCTGATCGGTTTTCCCGAGAGCGATGATCGCATGCTCAAAGAATGGACCGGTAATCGTCTGGCCTTCATGTGGGGCAAAGCAGACGAAGACGAACAGGTTGCGATTGCCGAGAACCTCCTCGCCTATTGGCGCTATTGTGCCGAATTCGTACAAATGCGCAAAGACGATCCCGCGGACGATTTTACCTCGGAACTATTGGCCGCCCACGACGCGGACCCCGATGATCTCAGCCTCCAGGAGATTGGCTCTGCCGTCTACGGCCTGTCCTTCGCCGGTCACGAGATCGTCACCAACTTTCTTAGCAACAGCCTCATCTTGCTTCTGTCGGACCGGCCCCAATGGGAGAAAATCTGTGCCGATCCGGCTAGAATCGAAAATGCCGCCCAAGAGGTGCTGCGGCACTCTTCGCCGCAAACGGGATGGCGCCGGGTGGCCAATGCCGACACGGAAATCGCCGGCATAAAAATTCCCGCCGGCACACATATATTTCTGTCCCTGGCTTCGGCGAACCACGATGAAGCGGCATTCGGCGATCCGCGAGCATTCGATATTGAGCGGGAAAACGCCTCCAATCATATCTCGTTCGGACGTGGAATTCACTTTTGCCTGGGCTCGCGACTGGCCATTTTGGAAACCAATATTGCTCTTCAAACCCTGACCAGAGAAGCGCCATCGCTGGATCTGGTCGCCGATCAGAAATTCACATACTTTCCCAATATCACCTTGCGCGGGCCCGAAAAATTGTGGCTCACCTGGAACGCTTAGCGGTGGTTGATCGCTAAACTGACCAGTGATCCTTGGTATTAGAAGTAAAGCGAATATGTTTCGGGCGTAGCTGACATTTCCAACCATTCTGGCGGCAACGGCTCTTGCATTGACTTTTCACGCCGGCGGCGGCGATCCTAATTATTCCTTGGAATATGACATCCGCAATGTCACCTGTCCTGATGCTTCGTGGACAAATTCTTCGATATCTCTAAATCCGTAGGCGTTATAGAAACGGCGCCCTATAGCATTGTCTTTGAAGACTTCAACTTTCAGCGCCCCTTTTTCGGCGGCTGCTTTGTCCACCATGGCCCTGCCTAATCCCTGGCCATGAAATTTGGGGTCGAGGAACAGCCCACCGATTTCATTTTCGACCAGCGCGATAAACCCAACGACTTGGCCCTCTATTTCGGTCACCCATGTTTCAGCGAATGCCATATAAACATTTCGGACGTTATCGGCCTCTTCATCAAGGAACGCTTTGGTCAGGAACGGGTGCGCAAGCTCACTTGCTCGGCGCCAAGATGATATAACCGCATCAACATCGTTATCTTCGTATTTTCGAAGCATTGTTCAGTGGACCTCCTATAGCCGCGATGGAGAATATATGGAATTTTCTGTGGCTGCTAGAAAAGGTCACGCCGGCGCTCAATGTTAATGTCTGCTCTTGCCCGGTAAGGCGAATTTCCAGCGAAGGACACAAATTCATTTATATACAAAGATGGGTTATGATCAGTAATCCTTGGTATCAGGAGTAAAGCAAATATGTTTCGGGCGTACATGGCAATTCCAATCATTTTGGCGGCAACGGCTTTTGCATTGCCTTTTCACGCCGGCAGCGCCGAACTTGCTCAGGCCGGCGGCGGAGCGAAACCATTGACCAAGGATGAAATTCGCGGACGCATAATCGGTAATACGTTGCAGTTTACCGCGCCCTCCAATGGCCGGATTGTGAATATATATTTCGGCCAAAACGGCGAGGTTTTTCAGAAAGTCGCCGACCGGTCCAAAATATTTAAAAAGAAGTGGTTCTTTAACAAAAAATCCATGCTGTGCCGGACATTTGGGAAAAATAACAGGAAGGCCTGCACGAAAGTAAAACCCACCGGCAAGGCGGCCCGGGTAATCCTGTTCAACCAAAAAGTCAGCTACCAGGCGGCAATTTTGCCCGGCAGACAATTGTCCGGGCAGCCCAAAAACGTGGCTGGCGCCGGCCAAAGCGCCAATGCACTTGCCGGCGGCGGTGCGCGGCGCGCCCAAAAAGCAGGCGGCCCGCCGCCCCCGGCTACAGTTATCCGCAATATGGATAAGAACGGCGATCAGCGCGTATCGCGAAACGAGTTTCGTGGCCCGGCGCAAAAATTTTCGAAAATTGACGCCAATCAGGACGGCTTTCTCGACCTAGCGGAATTCCAAGCGGCAAGAAAAAGGGGAGCCGCCAGGCCAAACGCGCCGGGTGGCGCAAACGCCAGGAATGGTCCGCCGGGCGGGCCAGGCAAGGGCGGCGCGCCCAATGCGAAGAAGATCGTCCAAAAAATGGATCAGAACGGCGACGGCAAGCTTTCCAAGACCGAATTTCGCGGACCGCCGCAAAAGTTCCGGATGATGGACCAGAACAAGGACGGTTTCGTCACCGGCCAAGAGCTCGCCGCCGGTATATCTAAGGGGCGCGCCGGCGGCGGCGGCGGGCCGGGCAAGGGCAACGGCGGCGGCCAAAAGAAATCGCTGAGCTTGGGCCAAAAATTCGCCATGATGGACGCCAACGGCGACGGTGATATCGCGCGGTCCGAATGGCGCGGACCGAAAGACCGTTTCAAGAGATTGGACCGCGACCGGGACGGCGTGCTGTCCTCCGATGAAATCAAGAAAGTGGTAAAGCGCGGCAATCAGGCGCCGCTTAGAACCCTGGCCATGAAGGCATATAATGTACCGGAATCAACACTCGAAACCCGGACCGGTCGCACCGATTGTGTTTTCGACAACAAGGAATACAGCTTCAAATATTTCGAAATATCCCGCTATTCACCCAATTGCACCCTCGGCGGCAGTATCCTGTTTGTCGACAGTTCCGACAGGGAATGGCCGATGATCTACGAGATCAGCAGGACCGGGGAACTGATCTGGGAATACAATGTGACAAGCAATGTTCCATTGGGATCGCGCGATATGAAAACCCACGCGGTGATGGATCCAAGCCGGCTGGCCAACGGCAACACACTCTACCTGATCAAGCATTATGGGATATTTGAGGTGAACCGGGCCGGCAAGACCGTCTGGAATTATCTTGATAGCGGGATCAGCCACGATGTGGACCGGCTCCGCAATGGTAACACACTGTATGTTCGTGGCTGGGTTTCACAAGGTGAGGACCATCTTCGTGAAGTCACCCGGAGCGGCAAGCGTATCTGGTCCTGGAACGGGGTTGATCAATTCAAAGAGCCCGAGTTCCAGCCTCAGACAAAGACATTAAGAGAATTGGATCGCAAACATGCGTCATCCATGGAAATGTCCTTGCCGGGACATGATGGGTGGTTCCATTCCAATGCGGTGACTCGCGCCCCCGACGGCACCACGATGCTTTCCATTCGCAATTTTCACCGGGTTGTTTTTATCAAACCCTCCGGTGGCATAACGAAATCCATTCCCATTGGTTTTACCCATGATCCGGAACTATTGGCCAATGGAAATATCCTGGTCAATATCCCGATTGATGGCGTTGCCGAATATTCTGGAACCAACGTGATCTGGCGCTGGGGCGGAAAAAATTGGGAGGAGAAAACGGGAAGAAAAGAAGACAATCTCTGGTTCCCGTGTGACGCTAATCTACTGCCGAATGGAAATATCTTTATCGTCGGCGGCAAGCGAATGATGGAAATCGATGCCGCCGGGCAGGTTGTTTGGCAACTGTTAAACACCAAAATCGGAAAAATCGGGCCCAAGGCCGCCAATAGCGATGCCGTCTTTTATAAGGCGCAGCGCATCGGGCCGGACGGGCGCGGATACGGCGAATGATCCGGCGGCGTTGACTTGAGTTTCAATTGCGGGCTTTCCCCGGTGCCTCAAGACCGCGTTTGGCCCTTGGCTGCCTGCCATTCTCCTCCCTCCAAATCCGTTGACAGTGCCCCTTAAATCCCTATAGTGCCGCGCTATTCCTGGGAACGCGGATGCGTGCATCCCGCCTCTAATGGAGGCCTACCGGGACAAGAACAACCGGCTTAACGTGTGCAGAACAAGGAAGAAATGAGATGAGCAAACGCATTCGTGCGAAGTATAAGATCGACCGTCGCCTCCGCGTCAATTTGTGGGGCCGGCCGAAAAGTCCGTTCAACACCCGCGAATACGGCCCCGGCCTGCACGGCCAGCGCCGCCGCAAGCAATCCAACTACGGCACCCAATTGCAAGCCAAGCAGATGCTGAAGGGCTATTACGGCAGCGTCGGCGAAAAGCAGTTCCGCCGCTATTACGCCGAAGCGGTGCGCCAAAAAGGCGATACGTCGGAAAACCTGATCGGCATCCTGGAAAGCCGCCTGGATGCGGTGATCTACCGGATGAAATACGTACCCACGGTTTTCGCCGCCCGCCAGTTCGTCAATCACGGCCATATCCGGGTCAATGGCAAGCGCGTCAATATCCCGTCCTACAAGGTCAAGGAAGGCGACGTGGTCGAGGTTAAGGACAAGTCCCGGGATTTGGATCTGGTTCTCGAAGCCGCCGGCTCGCCGGAGCGCGACGTGCCGGACTATATTAACGTGGACCATGCCAAGATGCGCGGCACCTTTGTGCGCGTGCCGGCGTTGGGCGATGTGCCCTATCCAGTGCAGATGGAACCCAACCTGGTGGTTGAGTACTACTCCCGCTAATCGGCGCATATTACGCAACGAAAAGGCCGCTCTATTGGGCGGCCTTTTTGCTGCGTGCTATCGCGGTTTATGGCCAAATACCATCAGCCGCCCGGCATTTTGCCGGTTTCCAGCCAAGTTGCGCATTCGGCGCCCAGCTCTTTTACGGCGCGGGCGTCATAAATGTCGCAATCGGTTTTGCTGAGGGTATCTTTCCAGCGCTTGTTTGTGCCTTTATTGACGAAGCTTTGGGCGCCGCCGGAGAACAAATCGCCGCCCAAGGGCGTGCTCATGGTGGCGTTTTCCTTCATATAGTCGAAGGTGCATTGGTGGACCATTTTGTCCCAGGTGGCTTTTCGCATACCGTTGACGTCATAGCCCAGGAACTCGCCAATCTTCTGCATTTCGCCCGCCATATCGTCCTTCAGGTTCTGATAGTGGATGAAATGGACGTTGGGCAGGTTGCGGACTTCCCACCAGGTGCGGACGTTTTCCCAAAACGGCCACCAGGGCGCGCCGTCATTGACGAACCAATCCATGTAATATTCGTACATATCGTCTGATTTCGGCAGCTCCATGACGGGTCCGAAATCGGGCAGGGATTTGAACGCATCGAACACCCAATCCAACGTGTTGACGACGTGGTTGTACATGCTCCAACAGCAATCGCGTCCATCGCGGGCGATATAGACATATTTGGCCTTGGGCGAGAAGACATAGGCATCCAGCGGCAAATGGGTTTTCAAAAAACGCCGGTGGGTCTGCGCTTCGATGGCGGGCAGTTTGTCTTCCAGGGGCGGCAGGCGGAAATCCAGCCACGGCGACATATCGGCGATGGGCAGGCCTTCGGTTTCGCCTTCAAATACAAATTGAGCAATGATCTGTTGCACCCAAGTGGTGCCGGACTTGGCCCAGGTGGCGACGATGATGTCGTCGTCGCGGTATTCGAAGCCGTTCCAATAGGTGCTATCAATGCAAAAATTTCGCATTTCCCGGGTTTTCACCGGCCATTGGGTTTGTTGGTCCATCATTCCTCCTTAGCCAAAAATTTAACGCCGGCTCAAAGGAACCCGCGCAGTTGGTCTGCGCGGTTTTTGGTTGCCGCCATCATAAATGCAAGATCGTTACCGGTTAGTATAAAACGCATGCCCATTTGTACATAGCGTTCGATCACATCGGGCTGCGGAACGCCGCCCATGCCCGGCCATTTTTGGTGTTTTTTGCAGGCTGCGATAACTATTTCATAGGCGGCGGCAATACGCTCGTCTCCGGTCTGGCCATTGATGCCCATTTCCGCTGAAAGATCGGACGTGCCGATCATCACCACATCCACGCCGTCAACGGCGGCAATCTCATCGGCCGCTTCGATGGCCGCCGGCGTTTCCAGCATCACCGTCAGCAGGGTTTCGCGGTTGAGAATTTCGGTAAGTGCTTTGGCATCCATCGCCGCGTAGCCGAAATGAGGCAGGCCGGGGCCGATCGAGCGATGACCGATGGGCGGGTATTTCAGCCGGCTGACCGCTTCCTTCGCTTCCGACGCACTATCCACATGGGGCACGACAATCCCCAGCGCGCCGCCGTCCAAGGCACGGGTCGCCAGTCCATAGGCGCCGATGGGGATGCGGACAAGCGGCGCAATGCCGGAATAAAGGGCGGCCACCGAAATCTGCACGGCAGTGTCGAGGGGCATCGAATTGTGCTCCAGATCGATAAACAGCCAATCCATGCCCGACACCGCCATAATTTTGGCGATATCCACGGTGCGCGCTTGGCGCAAGCCAACGCCGAGGGACAGCTCCCCTTTTTGAAGCCTTTCGCGGGCCGCGTTTTTAAGTTCGCTCATTTACATGTTCCTTAGGTATTGTTAGCGCAGTACCTGGTGTTTCGCTTGGTAGGCCGCTTCCACCGCTTTGATGGCAGCCTTGGTATTTTGGTCGCGCAATCCCTGGTCATCGGTGCTTTGGGCCACCTCCATGGCGGCATCGGCCATGTCGCGGCCAAGCGCACCGATCATATCGAAATCGGCTTTCTCGTCCGCCAATGCTTTGACATTTACCAGGGCGTCGAAGGAATAGTTTAGGCGTGGCCTTGCCCCATCCGGCTCTTCGGTGGCCGGCTTTGGGAAGGCCTCGGGGACTTTGCCGTCCAAAATATTGCGGAAGGTCTTGCGCATCAGCGTGACCCCCCTATCGGAGCTGCCGAGATGCTCGGCGCCGTGGAACGGCAGGGTTTGTCCGCCCCACAATGTACCTTGGGCCTGGAAATCGTCGGGCGTGCGCTGCATTTCCTCATGGCTGAGGGTATCGGAGCGATCCACCTGGCCTTCCATGTCGGTGCGCCCGGGCCCCATCAAAGCGGCATCGCCGCCGGGGAAACCCGGCCCGTGAACCCGCCAGCCGAGCACATTGGTGTTCTCATCATCGGTGGGCACGGTGAAGCGCATGTAAAGCGCCCGCTGGTAGTAGAGCGGGGCCGCGCCCAGTTCCCAGGTTGATGGAATGAAACTGCAGCCGGGAACCAGGGTGTGTACGAAACGGATCCAAACGGTCTCGGGATCAAGGCGGCGGCCATCCAAGTGGGTGAGCCCATCGCCGTTGTTGGTCACATCCCAGACAATATGGGGCAGAACCGCCCAAGGCTCTCCAAATTGTTCGGTAATGCGCTGGTGCAGGAAAACCGTATGAACCGGATCGACATTGTTCTCATGGCTCTGCAGCCAGTTGTTCGGAAAAGGCGTCGAGAAGGGCGCAAACGCAGCGCCGGGCACATCAAAGAGATCGTAGTGCGGCGGGTGGGGTTTGAGCTCCGGCGGCCCCATATAGGCGTGAACAAGCCCCTTGATCTCGGTGGCTGGATAGGCGCCCTGGAAGACTTTGTCTTTCAATGTCGAGCTTGGCGGTTCGCCGGGTGTTTCCAGCACCGTCCCATCAACGTCAAACAGCCAGCCGTGATAACAACAGCGCAGGCCCCGTTCCGAAACAATGCCATTTTCGAGATGCGCTCCACGGTGACAGCAAAAGGGCTGAAACAGGCCGACGCTGCCCGATTTGTCGCGAAAGACGACGAGATCTTCGCCGAGGATGCGGATATTCTTTGGAACATCGCCAATTTCTTCGGACAGGCAGATCGGGTGCCAGAAGCGGCGGAAATATTCGCCCATGGGCGTTCCCGGTCCAACCTCGGTCAGATGGTGTTCCGGCGCCGGGGGGGTGCGCTGCAAATAGCCGGAATAGGGCTGTACTGCGTCTTTGCGTCCGCCCGATTTGGAATTGGTAGGCTTCGTTTCGTCGGGAGCCATCGCATCGTTCCTCTTCATTTGATAGCGTGGATGAGGCACGTCGGTATTTTGTCGGTATTTGCAGATTATACCCGGTGCTGTTGATCTTCGCCAGCTTGTGCCCCAATTTGCGCCGAAGCCGCTGCGCTGGCACAGGGATAAGAGGGCACTCATGAACATCGTAATTTCCGACGACTATCAAGACATCATTGATCAACTGGTCTGCTTTTCGGCCATCGCCCACCACAATGTGACGCGCTACCAAAAGCCCGCCCGCAGCGATGACGAGATGGTCGCGCGCTATAAAGATGCGGAGGTCATCGTTGCCGTCCGCGAGCGAACCGAATTGCCGCGCACCGTGATCGAGCGCTTGCCCAATCTCAAGCTCATCACCCTGGTCGGGCGCACGACGCGCAAGATCGACTATGGCGCCTGTAACGAGAACAGCATCCGCGTCGCCACCGGCAAGAGCAATTCGCCGTCCTCGCCAGCCGAATTGACGGTTGCGCTGATCCTGGCGTCGCGCCGTCACATCGCGCTGGAGGCGGAGGCCATGCGGCGCGGCGATTGGCCGTCGACCCTGTCGCACCGTTTGCGCGGCTCGACGCTTGGCATCTTCGGCCTTGGCGCAATCGGTGCTCTGGTAGCCGAGGCTGGTCGCGGCCTCGGCATGGAGGTGCTGGTGTGGGGCCGGGAAGGCTCGATGCAGCGCGCCGCCGCCGCTGGCTATGCGGTCGCCGGCGGGCAAAACGAGTTGTTCGAAACCTCAGACGTCTTGTCGCTCCATGTGCGACTTAATCCGGAAACCCGTGGCATCGTCGGGGCGGCGGATCTGGCGCGCATGAAACCGGCGGCGCTGTTGGTCAACACATCGCGCGCCGAGCTGATCGAGCCGGGCGCGTTGGTGGCGGCGTTGCAAGCGGGCCGGCCCGGCTTTGCCGCTACCGACGTCTACGAGGAAGAGCCCATCGAGGATGCAAACCATCCGCTGTTGGCGTTGCCCAACGCGCTTTGCGTTCCCCATCTTGGCTGGACCGAATGGGACAATTTCGAGCTGTATTTCACCGAAGCGTTCGAACAGATTGTCGCCTATGAAAAAGGCGAGCCTTTGCGGCTCGCCAATCCCGAGGTGCTGGAGAAATAATAGCGGAACTCGCTATTCGGCTGGCACCGGCTCGCGCCCGACTTTGGCGTCCAGCTCTTGCGCCGCCGATGCGCGCCGCTCGGCGTAGCGCTCGACCAGGGGGCGCGGCCCGGTGACCATATTGTCCGCGTCGCCCGGGCGCCGCTGGGTGCCGGCCCAGCCGTTATGGACCAGATCTAGAATGACACCGTTGATCTCGCGAAACTTGACCTCGTAGGCGGCGTTGTGCCGGTAATCGGGCTCGCCCATCACCCATTCGCCGCCGGCTTGTTCGATCAGCTTTTGCGTCGGCGCGACCTCATCGATCCAGATGCCGAAATGGTGCATGCCGACAAAATCCAGGCCTTTGCCTTGGGCGCCCTTTTCGTTCTTGAAATTGAGGAGCGCGATGTTGAACAGGCCGTCCGACATGAAGGTGCCTTCGGCAATGCTGGAATCTGTCTCGCCGACCACTTCCCAGCCGAACGCGTATTTGAAAAACTCCGCCGTCGACCAAGGGTCCTGTGTGGAAATCGCGAAATGGCGAAGCTGGCCCGGTGTCGCCGCTGTATCCCGGGGCAGGATGGCATTCATCTTTTCGGCGGCGGCGGCGCGCCGCTCATTGTAGTGTTCGACCAGACCGCGCGGCTTAGCGACCACATTGCCGAGCTCGCCCGGGCGGCTTTGGGTTCCGGCCCAGCCGTTATGAACCAGATCGAAAATGACGCCGTTGCGTTCCCGGTACTTCACCTCGTAGGACGCGTTGTGCCGGTAGTCGGGCTCGCCCATGACCCATTCGGCGCCCGCCGCCTCGGCGCGTTTGGCCGTGGCTTCCAGATCTTCCGCCCAGACGCCGAAATGATGCAGCCCGATATGGTCCAGGCCGGTGCCTTGGGAGGCTTCTTCGGACTTGAAGGCGAGCAATGCCAGGTTGATCACGCCGTCGGTCAGGTACACTCCCTCGGCTAGGCTGGAATCGGTTTCGCCGGCAACATCCAGGGCGAAAATCCGCTTGTAGTATTCCGCAGTCAACCAGGGGTCAGGAACTTGAATGGCGATATGGCGGACGGTATCCATGGCGTATTCCTCCGGCGGTGCCGTACATTGGCGGGCAATGAGATGAGAGCATATCGCGCGCCGCATTCAAAAATCGCATTTTGGAGGCTTAAAGTCTACAATTCGCGATGTTATTTGCAATGGAGATCGATCATGGCGTCGGACGATTTGGATCTGGGCGTCCCCTTGGGGGATGAAAAATTTCTGATCAATCCCGAAGATTGGACCGAGGCGATCGCGGCGCAGCTAGCGGCCGGGCAGAACATCGATTTAAGCGAAGATCATTGGCGCATCATCTGGTTTATCAGGGAATGGTACGGGGAACATGGATTGGCGCCCAGCGCCCGCGATGCCGCCTTGTTTGTTAAGGAGATCAATGCACCCAAGAACTTCCTATACAGTTTGTTTCCATACGGCTACGTAGGCCAGGCGTGCAAAATTGCCGGCATGAAAAAGCCGCGCGCCTGGAGCACCGGCTGACAAGAAAAGACATGCC
This sequence comes from Rhodospirillaceae bacterium, assembly GCA_018674495.1. Taxonomy (GTDB): domain Bacteria; phylum Pseudomonadota; class Alphaproteobacteria; order Rhodospirillales; family UBA2165. Next base: position 21,363 of record JABHAA010000142.1, read on the forward strand.
GTAGAAACCATCGAAGCACTGAGCTTCGCCACGCCGCACCAAGCTCGCCTGGACTTTTTACTTCCCCGACAGCGCCTTTGCGGTATCGGCGCGCCAGTCGTCGAACGGGCGGTGGGTGGCGTCGGCATTTACCAATTCCTCGGTCATCGCCATGAATTCGTCGTCGGTCATTGCAAAATCCACCGGGTTGGAGAACGGCTGCGCCACGTGCCAGGGGGTATCGGCGAAAACCTCCACCCGGTTGCCCTCCGGGTCCCAGAAATACAGGCTCCAGGCGTTGCCGTGGGTGCGGGTCTCGAAACGGGTGATCATTTCCTCCGCCTCGATCACCTCCCAATAGCTGCGCACCCCGGCCAGGCCGTCGGCGCGGAACGATATCTGGTTGATGGTGGAGATCGAGCCTTTGGCCCTTCCCTCGCCGATGACGAAGGTATGGTGCGAGGCCGGATCCAGGGTCAGGAACGCCACCCGGCGGTCAGGGTCGTAGTTGCCTTGATCGGACATATGAAAGCCGAATATGCGCCGGTACAAGGCCACCATCATATCGAAGTCGGTGACCCATATGCCCATATGATGGAGGGCCACGCTGGGCTTGGTTGTCATGACAAATTCCCCCGCTGCTAATTGACCAGGACCCAGGGCGGCAGGCGCCCGGCCATGACTTTGCGCTCGCGCATGTTCGACGGCGCAAACAGGACGCTGAAGATATTGTGCTCATCCGAGACCGGCTCCACCTTGGCGATCTCTCTCGCACTCATCTGTTTTCCGGTGCGCAAAAGGGCGCGTACGCGGCTTTGGACCGGGTTCGGCATCGAATTGATAACCGCATTCGGGAAATGGCGCGGTCGCACTCTTTGGGTTGCCGCCAGGAAAATGTTTTCCGCCACATCGCCGAACACAAAGACGCTGGGAAAGGCAGCGCGGATGGTGGCTAAAAGGCGCTGGTTGGGCTCCGCGTCGGTATCGTCGAAAAAGGCGTTCATCACCATCGCCCCATTGGGGTTCGCGCAACGGCGCACATCGGTGAAAAACTGTCGGGTCAAAAGATAATCGGGCACATTGTCACCGAGAAAAAGATCGACGATTACCACGTCGTAATTATTTTTGCAGGCGCGGACAAAAGTGCGCGCATCCTGAATTTCAACTTGAACGCCGGTGCCGTCGAAGCCGAAATGGTCGAGTGCCGCAGTCAGGATATCGGTATTGATATCGACCACCGTTACGTCGGTGCCAGCATCCCGCATGCGCTTGACCACCGCGCCAGCGCCGAGGCCTAGTATGAGCGCACGTTTGGAATTGGGCACAAATGCTTTGGCCAGGGCTTCGAGCATATAAGTATAAAGAGACAGGGATTGGTGGTTGAGGCTGGTGCGGTTCTGGATGATGCCGTCCTGGACGAACAATCGCTGCGGCTCACCGAGGCCGCGGCGCGAGCGGACATCGACCACTTTGACATTGCCAAAGACGGATGTGTATTCGGCGCGCACATTAAATATTAAGTCCTGATCGCCGCCCGAGGCGACGGTTTTCAAGTAACTGTCCTTGGCCACCAAAAGGCCAGCGCAAACCAGCCCGACCACGAGAGAGCCGAGGATCAAATTCCGCTTCTGAACTTTAAGGGATGCCGGCGCCGCCAGGCTGTAAACGGCCACCAACACGCACAGCACCAGCCCTAGGGTTAATACCGCGCGGAAATTGGTCATGTTGGGGATGAACAGGAAGGCGGTCAGCAATACCCCGGCGACCGATCCCACGGTGGAGATAAAAAACACTCTTCCGGCACCGGCATCGCCGGCTTCGGTGCGCTGCATACCGATCAGCAACGGGTTCATGGCCGATAGCGCGATCAGCGGTAGCGCCAGAATTAACGTGGCCCCGATAAAGCTGCCGGCGATCAGATTGAATTGGGAAAGGGCTGGGAACAACACCGGATAAATCGCCGCCGCGATGGCGATTGATATGGCCGACAAGACCGGCGACGCCAGAAACAAGCCTTCCAGCGTCGCGGGTTGGGCGCGCCTCGATATGACGCCGCCGAGATGATAGCCGAGCGCCAGAAAAGTAAGGGTGATGGACAGGATGCCGGTCCAGATATAGAGGCTGACACCGAAATAGGGCGTCATGATCCTGGACGCTAGCACTTCCAATGCCAAGGTCACGGCGCCGGTTGCGAAGATTAGATATTCGTATTTTCGCATGGGATTTCGCCAAGTCCCGCCAATCAAGCCGCATCTTTATCAGAACAACATGCCGAGCGGAATTTTAAGGCCGCGGTCAGCGCGAGCGGGCGGAGCCTTGGGTTTTCACCCGGAACTGGGCATTGGACTGCTTGCCTGATTGGGGCGCGGTCTGCGTCTTGCCGGTCTCGGCGCCGGAATTTTCGCCCCCCGGCATATCGGCGTTGGCGGTGATCGTCACCTTGGCTTCGGCTTTTTCGGCGGCGGCGATTTTCTCGTCCAGGGATTTAACGAACGCATCGTCGGCGCCGCGCTTGGCCAATACCCGGTCACGGCTTTTTTTAAGAATTTCCAACTGTGTCGGCACGGCGGCCTCCTCAATGCAATATGGCCACCACTATAACAGGCCACTAAGCGCCGAGATAGTATTCCTTGATCATATCATTATTACTAAGGTCTTCGGCGGTGGCGCCCTCGTAGGCGATCTCGCCATGCACGATGACATAACCCCGGTCGGCGATCTTGATGGCCTGGTTGAAGTTTTGTTCGGCCATCAGGACGGTCATGGCCCGCTGGTCCTTCAATTCCTTGATCTTGGCGATCATCTGGCTGACCAGGATCGGCGCCAGGCCAACCGACGGCTCATCCACCAGGAGGATTTTCGGGTTCGACATGAGGGCACGGGCGACAGCCACCATCTGCTGTTCGCCGCCGGACATGCTGCCCGCCAGCTGGCCCCGCCGCTCTTTCAGCCGGGGAAAGGTTTCGAACACGAAATCCAGATTTTCGGCGATCATCGGGCGGGCTTCCTTGCGAAAGGCGCCGAGCACCAGATTTTCCTCGACGCTGAGCGCCGGGAACAGGCGCCGCCCCTCGGGCACCATGGCGATGCCGAGGCCGACAATGTCTTGGGGCGCCATGCCCACCAGATCGGTTGTGACGCCGTCCACATCGAGCGTTATGGCGCCCGCCGAGGGGCGCACGATACCGGTGATACATTTGATTAGCGTGGATTTGCCGTTGCCGTTGGAGCCGAGCAACACTACCGATTCGCCGTCCTCGACGGTAATCGATACGCCGTGCAAAACGCGGACCGATCCGTAGCCCGCCTCCACATCGGTGATGGTCAAGCTACTCGCCAAGATACGCCCTTTCCACTTGCGGATCGTGAATGACCTCATCGGGAGTGCCTTCGGCGATTTTTTGCCCGGCATCCAAGACAATGATGCGCTGGGAATAGCGCATGACGGCGCGCATGATATGTTCGATCATAATCACGGCGACGCCGGTCGCGTTCAGTTTGAACAGGATCTCCAAGATATCATCGACTTCCGATGCCGACAGACCGGCCATGGCTTCGTCCGATACCAATAGCGCCGGCTTGGCGGCCAGGGCGCGGGCCAGCTCTAGTTTACGCATATCGACCTGGGTCAGACCGGCCGAGTTTTCCCGGGCGCGGTCTTCGAAGCCGATCATTTTCAGGATTTCCATGGCCTGGTCTTCGACCGCGCCCGGATCCGTGCGTCCTCTGGCGGCAAATTCCAGCGGGATGCACAAATTTTCGAGGACCGTCATCGAGCCGAACGGTTTCGGCACCTGGAACGAGCGGGCGATACCCAACTGGGCGCGCTTGTGCGCCTTCAGCCCGGTGATGTCGGCGCCCTTGAATTGGACCCGGCCCTCGTCATTGATCAGCGCGCCGGAGATGCAGTTGATCATGGTTGTCTTGCCGGACCCGTTGGGACCGATCAGGCCCAGTCGTTCGCCCTCATCCAAATGCAGACTGACCTTGTCGAGCGCAACGAACCCGCCAAAGCGTTTGGTCAGACCGGTCACTTCGAGGATGCGCTCGCTCATTTTGCATCCCGCTTTTTGCGCCAGTCGTGATAGACGCCGACGATGCCCTGCGGCGCCATGGTGATAAATAGCACCAATAATACGCCGACGATAAGCAGGTTTAATTCGGACGAAATGGTGACCGTCGCGGTCTCTTGGACAACACCGAGGATTAGCGCGCCGATCACCGGGCCGTACCAATAAGCGGTGCCGCCGATCATCGGCATGGCGATGGCGTTGACCGCGATTAACAAAGCGAAGGCGGAGACCGGATCGACGAAGGTGACGAAAAACGGGAACGGCGCGCCGGCGATGCTCATCAATACGCCCATGGCGGTGGTGGAGATCAGTTTCAGCCGCAAGGTCGGCACGCCCATGCATTCGGCGGCAACCTCGTCGTCGCGGATGGCGGCCAACCCCTTGCCCACGCGGGAACTCGACAAATAGCGCGAGATCGCCACCGCCGCCACGCTCAGCACCAGCATCAGCATGAATAACAGCTCGATGTAATTGTCGAAGATGAACGATTGCTTAGGCTGCAGCACATAGGTGCCGGCCGCCCCGCCCACATATTTCCAGTTGTTGACGATGGTCTCGATCACCAAGGCCGTGGCCAGGGTGGCGATAGCGAAATAGACGCCTTTCAGGCGCAGCGTGAGGTACCCCGCGCCCAGCCCCAAAAGCCCGCCGATAATGCCGGCGACGGCCAAAATGACCGGCAACGGCAGCCCGAAGGCTTTGTTGAGGGCCACCGATGTATAGACGCCGACCGCGAAAAAACCAGCAGCGCCAAAATTCACATAACCGGTGAAGCCGCCGAGGATGTTCCAGGCCACGGCCATCACCAGACCTTGCAATATTACATAGGTGGTGAAGAAGTAGAATTCGTTATCGGCGTTTTTGGTGAACACAAAGCCGAGGATCAAAATGGCGATGCACGCGATCCAGAATTTATCCAGTTTCATCTAAGCCCTGCCAAACAACCCTTGGGGCCGGATGGCCAGGGTCAACAACAGAATGCCGAAACCGACGGCGGGTGCCCAGGAGGGCCCATAAAACGTGGCGATGAAACTTTCCACCACGCCGATCAAGATGGCGGCGAAGAAGGTGCCCGATATGCTGCCCATGCCGCCGAGCACGACGATGGCGAAGATGCGCCCGATATAGAGCCTGCCGACCGAAGGCTCGACCGGCTGGATGATGATCAACAAAGCGCCGGCGAGGGCGGCGGTGGCGATGGCGATGCCCAGCGCAATGCGCTTCACCCGGATCGGATCGGCGCCCATGAGCTGTAAGGCCAACCGGTCTTGGGAGACCGCCATGATGGCCTTACCCATAAAGGTCTTGGACATATAAAGGACAACCGCGATTGTCATGAGCGTTGCGGCAACCGCCGGGATCAGCATGCGAAGCGGCAGATCGAGGGGGCCGATATGCAGCGTCTCACCGATATAGGCGGCGCTCACCAAGCGGTAATCGACACCAAACGCCAGGATCATGAGAACTTCGAGAATGAACATAAGGCCGAAGAAAAACGCTAGCCCGCTTAAGGATTCCTGGCCGGTTTTCTCGAAGCTGACATAGTATATTTGGTACAAACCCATGCCCAGAAAATAGAATATGGGCATGAAGACAACACCGATCAGAACCGGATCGATGCCGAAACTTTCGTTGATGACGAAGGCAACGAAGGAGCCGAGGATAACGAATGTGGGGTGGGCGATGTTGACGATATCCAACTGCCCGAAGGTGATCGACAAACCAATCGCGACGGCCGCGTAAAAGCCGCCAAGCATCAGCCCCGCGGCAACAGCGTTTATAAGCAAATCAAATGTAAACACTGTGCTGCGGAACCTCTGATGGCTTGTTCGTCAAGTACCGGCGTTGCCGGGCTACTGCTTGTAGGGATATTGAATGGCGCCGGACTTTACGCTGTCGGGATAAAGGACGATGCGTTTGCCCGGCTTGTTGAACTGGCCGATATTATTGGGGGCCACATCGCGGAACTGAACCTGCAGGGTGCGGGTTTTCGCCCATTCGCCGTTTGCGCCGAATTTCACATTGCCGACCACGGTCTTGAAGGTGGTTTTATGAATATAGGCGGCGATTTTGCCCTGATCCAGGCTGCCGACCGCGGTCACCGCGTCGCCCAAAATTTGCAGATAGGCATAGGCGTATGGCGGCAGATAGTGGCCGAACGGATCGACGCCCTTGCCCTTGGCGCCGGCCTGATACTTGGTCAGGAATTCCTTGACGCCGGGGAAGTTTAAGGTCGGCTCCGGCACCCAGAAATCATAGTTGACGATGCCGTTCAGCATCGGGCCCAGATTTTTCTGAATTCCGGCAAATTGCAACCCAACCATGCCGCCGCCGAACATCTTGGCTTTCAAGCCAAGCTCTTTGGCCGCCTTGACCAGCCCGACCGAGCCGCCGGGGTAGGAGCCCACATAGACTAGATCCGCATTGGCGGCCTTGATGGCGCGCATGACCGAGGTCACGTCGGGGGAGCCGAACGGGAAGGTCTTGTCATAAACGATTTTCAGGCCCAGGCGCTTGGCGTGACGGCGCGCACCGGCGACGGCGCTTAAAGCAAAGTCCGCGTCTTCGGCCAAAAGGGCGATGGTTTTCGGCTTTGGTGACTGGGCGCTGGCGAGTTCGAAATAGCCGCGCGACCAATCGTCTTTCGGCACCGGGCCGGCCGGCATGATCTGAAAGTAGCGGTCGTAATTGAACTTGTCGTTCACCGCCAGACCGAACAAGGACATGAACACCAAGCCTTTGCGCATGACGATGGGCATGGCCGGCGAAATTTCGTTGGTGCCGTAGCTGGAAACAACCAGATCAACTTTGTCCACATTCAGCAATTTCGAATAGATGCCCGGCACTTTCGAAGGCGAAGTGGCATCGTCGTAGAATTTGAATTCCACTTGGCGTCCCAACAGGCCGCCCTTTTTGTTGACGTCGTCTTTCCAAATCTGCATGGCGATCAGTGCCGCCTTGCCGGCGCCGGCCAGGGGACCGGTCAGGGCCATGGAGAAGCCGATCTTCAGGGGCTTTTTCTGGGCGTTGGCCATTTGCGGCGCCAAAAGAAGCGCGCCGACGGCGAGCCCCGCGGCGGCGATCATACGAAGTCCGAATTTGCGTCTGCTGAACATGAGAGAATCCTCCGGGTAAATGTTTTGGGGCTGTCCCAGATAACCGAGTTTTGGAGTTATCATGGGATCTATGCGCAAGAGCCGGCTTAGCCGATTTAAACAGGACCGATTGATAGAACATTTTGTCGCGGGCACGACGGCTCGAACGGCCTCAAGCCTGTGTGGGG
>JABHAA010000095.1 GCA_018674495.1 Rhodospirillaceae bacterium
GGTGCGCGCCGCCGCCATTGTTACCTTCACTACGACCGGCTCGACCACGCTTCGGGCATCCAGGGTGCGGCCTGATGCGCCCATATTGGCCCTGACGCCGGAATTGGCGACGGCGCGCCGGCTGGTCCTCGCTTGGGGCGTGCATCCGGTGCACACCGCCGACGTGACCGATTTTTCGGAAATGGTGGAGAAGGCCACATTTATTGCCAAAGCCGAAGGCTTCGCCAAGCCTGGCCAACGGCTTGTGGTCACCGCCGGGCTGCCGTTCGGAACGCCAGGCGCCACTAATGTGCTGAGAATTATTTGGGTAAGTTGAACGAATATGCGATGATGAAAAACCAAAGGGAGAACGAAAAATGACCAAACTAAACCTGACCAGCGCCGCCGCGCTGGTAACTGTTGCTGCTATAACCGCCGCGCCGGCCTTGGCGCAAAAATCCAAAGACAATTTCCGTGTCGGGTTTCTGGAAGCGACCCAGAGCGTGGACGCCTATACGGACCCCAAGCCGGAAACCAATTTCCTGTCCTCGGCATTGTTCGACACGTTGGTGGAATTTGACGGGCTGACCGGAAAGTTCGAGCCGTTGCTCGCCTCGTCGTGGAAACAGATCGATGCCAAGACGCTGGAGTTGAGCCTGAAAAAAGGCATCAAGTGGACCGACGGCGAAGAATTCAACGCCGACGATGTGGTTTATACATTCGGTTGGCTGACCAATAAGAAAACCCGGCTGCGATTCAAGCGCAACTGGAACTGGATCGCGCGCACCGAAAAAGTTGATAGCCATACGGTGCGGCTGATCGCCAAGCGGCCGACGCCGTTTGCCATCCCGCGCCTGGCCCAGGGCTCTTATATTTTCCCCGAGCATATTCACGCAGCCTTGGCCAAAAAAGCCGTGTTCGGCACCAAGCCGGTGGGAACCAGCATGTACCGCGCTGTCCAGGTCAATCGCAACACCGGCGTCAAGATGGTCAAGAACCCAGGCTACAAGCACGGCCCGGCGGGGAAGGCGGCCAGCAATATTGGCAAGGTTCATGTGATCCCGGTGACCGATCGGGGCACGCAAATCGCCCAGATGCTGGCCGGTAATATCGATATCGTCCGCGCCCTGACCTTTGATGAAGCCGAAGGTTTAGCCAAGGATCCCAGATATACCTTCACTTTGGCGCAGAGCCTTTCCTATATCTATCTCTATTTCGATCTGGCCAACCGATCAGGCATTGGCGTCTTTAAGGACAAGCGCGTGCGCGAAGCTGTTGCCATGGCGGTGAACCGCGATGAAATTCCGACTGTGCGGTCTGGCAACAAAAAGCTGCCGCGCGGCAATCCCAAGGCGCTCTGCTGGTCGCTTCAAACCGGCTGTGGATTTTCGGAGCCTTTGCCGGAATTCAATATCGCCAAAGCCAAGAAGCTTCTCGCCGATGCCGGCCTTGCCGATGGCTTCGATGTGAAATTGACCGCCTTTAATTCGGTCAAGGATTTTGCCGAGGTCATCTCCGGCCAGCTGCGCAAAATCGGCATTCGCGCGACCGTGAATGCGGTCACCTTCCCGGCCTACCGCAAGCGGCAAAGGGACGGCAAGATCGAGCTGATGGCCAACGCCTGGAGCGCCGGCGCCATGGCCGATGTGGCCGGCACCATGGGTTTCTATTTCTCCAAAGGCCCGCGTGATTACATCCAAAACCCGGCATTGCATAAACTATCGCGCCAGATCAACGGCGCCATGGACGATGCCAAGCGCCGCGAGTTGACCAAGCAGCTTTTGGATACCGTTACCAGGGAACGCTTGATCATCCCTGTTTCTGGTCTGCCGTTGCCGATTGTGCATTCAACGGACGTAACGTTACGCGGCGGGCGCATCCAGCCATCGGGCTTCTATATATCCGACGTGAACTGGAAATAGCGCCTGGGCGCAAATTCAAAAGGAGAACGATTTTGAACGCTTCCACCCAAATGGTCAGCGACGATGATCCGTTGCTTGATTTTCGCGTAGTCGAGCCTTTCAACCGGCCTGACGGTATGGCCGCGGGTACCTTCGCCACCACCGATCTTGCCCGCATGCGCGACTATCTGGAAAGTTTTCTCGGCCTCGAATGCGTGCGTCACAAAGCGGGTGCCATGCTGGTGCGCGACCGGGGATGGCAGCCCGATGGGCACCGGCGCGGCCATCCCTATTGGGTATGGGAAGTGACCGAAGTGGGCGAGATTACCGTACCCCAGGGCCGCGAAAACCACTGGGGCATCGATCTTGCCTGCAACGAAGAGGTCGACCGTGCGCACGTTCTAGCTATGGCGCATAAAGATCGACTCGGCTTCAAGGTGGTGCAAAAACCGCGCGATCAGCACGGCAGCTATGCCTTCATGATCAAGGATTTCGACAGCAACTGGATGGAGGTGGAATGCCATCCGAGAAGCACCGATGCCTTTCAGGCCGGCGGCGGATTTGGCGGTGATGCGGCCTCCCGCACCGACGACGGCGCCGAGTTTGATGCCGCCAATCCTCTTCTGACCCCAATCTTCATGTCCCACGGCACCATCCGTTGCGGCGGCAACGGCAACGCGGCGCGCAATTTTTATACGGAGTTTCTAGGCATCGGCGCACCCTTGCGCGAAGGCTACCGCTCCGGCGGGTTCGCGACACATCGGACTTGGTACGTGGCCTGCTTGCCGGTGGGCGCGGACATCATTCCACAGCCGGAAGAAATTCGCTGGGTGTTCGGCGTCGGCTCCCGCCAGGATTTGCAGCGTTTTCATGATACGGCTCAGGAAATGCAGGAGCGCTACCGCATCCGCGAAATTCAGCCGATCCAGGAAAACGGTGATGCCCACTTCACGCGGCTGCAGGATCTGGACGGCAACTGGTTCGAATATCAGTGGCGCGAAGAGCCCATGGGCCGCTGGTTCGACGCCGAATTTGAAGGCGGAGACGTGGCGTGAAGCTGGTGACCTTGAAGACCTCCGAATATGGCCAATCGGGGGCCATGATTGGCGACGAGGTTTTAAACTTTGCCCTCGCCGTGGGCTCCGACACAGGCTCGGCGGCGCGCTGGATTCCGGCCAGCGTTATGGAAATTCTAGAGGCCGGACCTGAAGGGTTGGCTATTGTCGAGCGGCTGGTGAAAGACACCGAAGATGCTTGTGATGGGGAGAAAGACCGGCTGCGTGCCATTGGTGCCCTTAACCCCTATGATCAGAACCAGTATCTTGCGCCGATCCCCCGGCCGCGCATTACCTGGTCACACGGCGGCGCTTATCCGGCGCACCGCGAAGAAATGGCGCGCACCCAGGGGCGCGAGCCAGACCTCAAAAAACCGCTGCATCCGTCAGGGTTTTTCAAAAACACCAACGCCATCATCGGCGACGGCGCACCCATTCCCTTGCCCGCCAACGCGCCCGACTATGTGGATTGGGAAATGGAAACCTCGTTCGTGATTGGGCGTAAATGCCACAACGTCAAAAAAGACGAGGCCATCAATTACGTGGGCGGGCACGTTATCATGAACGACGTCTCGGCCCGCGACTGGGTGCCGGGCTTTCAATTGGACAAAAATCCCGAACGCAACATGGCGCTCAACCATTTCGGCAAGCAGTTCGCCGGCTTTTGCCCTTTGGGCCCCTGCATCGCTACTAAGGACGAGGTGCCCAATGCCGACGATTATGGATTTAGCTTAAAAGTAAACGGCGAATTGAAGCAGCAAGACAATGTCAAAAATGCCTTCTTCAGCCTTGGCGAGCTGGTTGAATATTTGTCCCATTGGATGACCCTGATGCCCGGCGACATTATCAGCCGCGGCAATTCGTCCGGTGTCGGCATGGCCGAAGAGCCGCGCCAATTTTTGCGCCCGGGCGACATATTGGAAATGGAGGCCGACGGCATCGGCGTGATGCGCCATGAAATCATCGCCGCCGGCGATTGACGGGAGGAACGCATATGGACACTTCGCAGCCTGGAAATCGGGACAAGGGCACCGGCTATGGGCGCGGTCCGCAAAGCCACGATGCGCTGATCACCGAAGTCGGGCCGGGCACGCCGTGCGGTGAGTTCATGCGCCGCTATTGGCAGCCCGTCGCTGTCGCCGAAAAAGTGGCCGAATTGCCGTTAGCGGTGCGGTTTTTGGGCGAGGATTTGGTGCTGTTCCGGGATAAAACCGGGCGCCCCGGGCTGGTCCATGCACGCTGTTGCCACCGGGGCACGACCCTCTATTACGGCCGCACCGAAGAGCAGGGTATCCGCTGCTGCTATCACGGCTGGCTGTTCGATGTAGAGGGCAACTGCCTGGATATGCCGTGCGAGAAAGACTATGGCGCCGGCATCCGCGAAAATGTGCGTCAGCCCTGGTATCCGGTGATCGAGGAATATGGATTGATCTGGGCCTATTTCGGACCGCCCGAGAAAAAGCCGGCCTTCATCCGCTATTCGAGCCTGGAAAATTTAGGCGCGGGCGAAAAGCTATACGCCTTTCAGGGCACCTTCGGCGGCGGCGGCGATGCATCCGTTGATATCATGCCCTGCAACTGGCTGCAGGACTGGGAAAACGTCATGGACCCGTTCCATCTTCCGATCCTGCACACCAATTTTTCCGGCGTTCAGTTTATGCCCGAGTTCGGCATCATGCCGGAAGTGGAATGGGCGCTTGATGATCTCGGCATGAAATACACCGCCTACCGGGAACTGGACGATGGCCGAGAGGTGGACCGGGTGACCTATATACTGTTCCCGCATGTGCGCATCGTACCCTCGGTGGAACTGGCGCCGGGGCCGGGTACGTCCATCGGCTTTTGCATGCCTGTCGATGATGCGAATTTCACTATCTTCCACATCATGAAGGTGGCCGAAGATTTCGATTTCGGCGCCCGCCGGCGGGAACGCCTGCCGGGTAAAATCTGGTCGGAGATGAGCGAGGAAGAGCACCAGCGTTTCCCCGGTGATTGGGAAGCGCAGGTCGGCCAAGGCCCTATCAGCCTGCATTCGGAAGAACATCTGGCGCCCAGCGATAAGGGTATCCGCATGGCCAGGCGCCTTTTAAAACAGCAGATCGAGCTGGTTCAGGCGGGCGGTGACCCCCAAGGCGTCGTGTTCGACGACGCCGAGGCTATTATAGATGTGAAGGCCGGCAATTTTTTCCGCGACTAATTCCCGTCGACCAAGAAGGCGACGCCTTCGGTGGCGGATATGCGGAGCGCGGCGAGCGGTTTGTATTCTTCCGAATTATACCAGCCTTTGGCGGCATCCATATCGGGAAATTCGACGACGATTAGGCGGATGGATTCGCTTTGCCCTTCGACCAGCTCGGGCGGCGCGGCCGCGATCACCTTGCCGCCGTATTTTTGCGTGACCGATGGCACGTTGGCGCCATATTCTTTTAATTTATCGGGATCAGTGACGGCGGTGACGGACGCGACGAAATAAGCAGACATGATGATCTCCTCGGTGATTTTGTGATTCTGGCAAAAGGGTAACAAATGAAATCGGAGGGATAAAGAAGGGACGTGCGAACCAGCCGCACGCCCCCTAAATGTCTCTGTAAAGTTGGCCTATTTCCAGCCGTAATTGTTCACATAGATCTCGCCGGTGCTCAGCGGATCCAGCTGGACTTTGACATCCTTGGTATGCGCGATCACATAGGGTAGGGAGGTCACCGCCATGTTGTAGATCATTTCGTTGGCCCGGTCATAAGCCTTGGCATAGATATCGGAGCGCTTTGCCAGGTCCAACTCGCCGGCACCTTTGTTCATGGCACCGATAACAATCGGATCGGCGCCCATATACCGCGTCCGACTTCCCCTGAAGAAAACGTTCAGATGGTTGCCGGCATCGGGAAATGCGCCGGCTGGATAGGCGATGGTCCAGGCTTGCAACTTGCCTTGACCCTGAAGCCGCCGATAGGTGCCGATATTTGTCGATTGCACCCTGGCACGAATACCAACTTTACGCATCTCGCCGGCCATCGCTTCGGTGATTTCCTTGATACGGCTGACCGAATGAATGACCATGTCGATACCGTTTGGATAACCGGCTTCGGCCAGCAGACGCTTGGCCTCGGCCGGATTATAGGCGGGGGCATCCTTCGTCCATTTACATGCGGCCGCCGATTTGAAACATAAAGCCTGCATTTTTTGCGCCCGCGAGCCACCGGGAACAATATGTTTGATGATGGCATCCCGGTTCATGGACATCCAAACCGCTCGGCGTACGCGCACATCGGCCAGCGCCTTGTTGCCCGAAATATTCGCCGCATCCATGGCGAAGAAAACCATGAAGTTGGATTTGAGGTAACTCACTTCCAAATTGGGAACGTTGGCTAGTGACTTCGCGTTGTCGGGTGAGATATTGCGTATCATATCGACGCCGCCGGCGATCAGCTGTGCGATCTTGGTCTGATTGTCGGGCAAATGGATACCGACGACACGTTTGGCTGGTGCCGGAAAATATTTGGCATCGCCCGACGTGAAGGCATCGTTGCGCTCGGCGATGACGCCGCTGTTGCGATCCACCGAGACGATCTTAAGAATGCCCGTGCCGGCAGCCGAGACACGGCCATAGTCGGACTTTTTCTCTAGCTTCTTGTGAACTTTCGAATCCAGGATCAGCAGGCGGAAACCCAATAGCGCCATGTCCATCGCGTTCCGCTTTTTGGCAATGACACGGATTTTATGGGAATTGATCTTCTGCACTTCCTTGATCCAGTTATAGCGGGACTTGAAGCGCAATTTGACTTTGGGATCACCCACATAGGCGAAAGTATGGATGACATCGTCGGCATCGAAATCGTTGCCATTGTGAAATTTGACGCCTTTGCGCAGATTAAATTCGATGGTCTTGGCATCGATACGTTTCCACGATGTGGCCAAGGCGGGAACGAACTTCCCTTTATATTCGTCATAGGCCATGAGCCCTTGAAAGACCCGGCGATAGAACTGCCCGGCCTCGCCCACTGCCCAATGGTAGGACGAAATCATCGGAATTTGTTCATCGATGGATAGTCGGATCGTATCTTTCGATTTTTGCGCCATGGCGGGGCCCGCCAAGGCTAGTGCCGCTGCCGCGGCTATCGTTGCTTTTATGATTTTCATAGCATCCTCCCTGTTTTGGTTTGGTGTTTAGTTTACTATAGTTGGTCCTCGCGTCTTGAATTGAAACAAAATTGGCTCAGGCCGACTTCGGCTGGCCGGTTAGGAAACTGTCGATGGCACCCTCTACATCGGTGCCCTTGAAAAAATCCGGGTTGAGCCGAGTTTGTAGCGTGACCGGATTGGTAAACACGAAATCCTTGAAATCCTCGTCGGTTATCAGCCCGTCCTCCATCGCTTCGTGGGTTTCGGACAGGATGCCACCAAAATTCTGCACGTCCCAATGGCCGAGATCGGAGGAGAACATGGCCTTCAATTTGGCGCCAAACTTGTTGGCTTTGGTATTGAAGGCGGTGTAGTTCATTGCATCGTCGGCCTCGCAGCCGAAATAGAAATTGTTGATGAACAGATCGCGCACGTCTTCTTCTTTTTCGATTTTAACCTGAGTCCAATCATCGATAAAGCTGGGCATCTCATCCGGGTCGGTGCGGCCATCGCGGGCGACCATTTTCCAGTTTTCCTTCAAGGCGTCGGCGTTCAGATATTCGTTGCCATATTCGGCGAACATTTCGCACATGAGGTCGAAATCCAGTTTGCCCGGGTCCAGATTCTTTAGCATAGTCTTTTTATTGCGTTTTTCCCAGAACTCCACCAGATCGTTATAAAGCGCGACGCCCCACCAGACGCCGCCTTCCAGAAAACCGATATTCAATTCCGGGAATTTTTGCGTGAAGCCGCTCATGAACAAGGCGCGGGCGGCTGCGAAGCCGGATGTGGCAAAAAAGCCGAGCCGGTTATAAATGTAGTTGTTGGGCGATTTGTGGGTGCCGACAAAATTCATCGAGTGGCCCGCCGGCACCACTTTCAATTCCACGCATTTAGCCCAGAAGGGGTCGTAGTCGAGCGGGCTGTCGATGGCCAGCGGATTGTATTTCATGGCGTGCTTGGCCAGATGCGGCGCCTCGGCCAGCACGACCGGATCCGGGCGCACCACCTCGTTGCAGGTCATTAGCGCCTTCATGCCCAGCTCGTTGACCGCGAATTCCACCTCGGCAATGGCCTCTTCGGGCGTGTTCATGGGGATAATCGCCGCCGGCGTCATCTTGTGGGAAACCTCTTTGAACATGTCCGCATACATCATGTTGAGGGCGCGGCAGGCGGCCTGGCGAATTTCGTCATCGGGCATCACCTGGGCGTTGAAGCCGATGGTGGCGTAGATGGTCGAAAAATCGACGCCGGCCTCTTCCAGGCGCAAGGCATAAAGCCTGGGCAGCATCATGGTGGCCCGATCGATGCTCAGCGGCCCCGATGGCGTGCCCCAGGGAACCCGCTTCGGGGCGCCCGGCAAGCGCGCGGTTTCCTGGGCTTTGGTGTAGGCTTCGACCATTTCCGGGCCGGCAACCTGTTTCAGAAAATCGGGCAGCGCGAAGGTGCTTTCGATCACATGGCCATCGGTATCGATAACCGGGTAATCCAGCGTATCGTGTAATTTAGACGAGCTTGTGCTTTTGAGTTTATAGGCCGCCATCGGTATCCCCCTCATATGTAATTTTGGATTTCCCCGATCTTAATACAGACCTTCCAGCCGCTCACCGTATGCCGCCATGACCTTGTGGCGGCGCACTTTAAGCGACGGCGTCATCATTTCGTTGTCGGTGGTGAAGGCGTCAGGGATCAGCATCACCCGGCGCACCCGCTCGCCGGCGGCGAGATCGGTGTTCACCCTTCCGACCGCATCATCGATGGCACGGGCAAAATCGGCATCACCGATGAGGGCCGCCAGATCGCCCGATTTGCTATTTTCCTTGGCCCAATCGCGGGCGAATTCGGCATCGGGAATGATGATGCCGACCAGATGCGGGCGCTTGTCCCCATGCACCATGGCCTGGGAGATTTCCGGCTGCAGGGTCAGGAACCCTTCGACCCGCTGCGGTGACAAGGTGTCGCCGCCGGAATTGACGATGATATCTTTCTTGCGGTCGGTGATCACGATACAGCCGTCTTCGTCGATATGGCCGACATCGCCGGTGTGCAGCCAGCCATCGATGATGGTCTCTTTGGTAGCGTCTTCGTTGCGCCAATAACCCTGCATGACCTGATCGCCCTTGGCCAGGATTTCACCGTCCTCGGCGATTTTGACCTCGGTGTTCTTGACCGGCGGGCCGACGGTTTTGAGCTTAACCCGGCCCGGCCGATTGACACTGATTAGGGGCGCCGATTCGGTCTGCCCATAGCCTTGAAGAAGAAGCAGGCCAAGGGCGGTGAAGAACAGGCCGATCTCGTAGTTGAGCGGCGCGCCGCCCGATACCAGCACCTTCAGCCGGCCGCCGAAACTGGCCTTCACCTTTTTGCGAACCAGCTTATCCACCGCTGCGCTCTTGATCTTATCGCCGATTCCCAGCGAGCCCGGGTTTTCAAACTCGCGGCTGCCCAATTCGACGGCGGTATTGAACAGCTTTTCCTTGAGCCCGCTGGCTTGCGCCACGCCCTTGGTAATGCGCCCATGCATCACTTCGTAAAGGCGCGGCACGGCGGTCATGATGGTCGGGCGAACCTCGGTCAGATTGCGCGATAGATGCTCGATCCCCTCGGAAAAATAAATTTGTGCGGCGATGGAGATCGGGAAAAACAAGCCAGCCATAAACTCATAGGAATGGGAAAGGGGGAGGAATGACAGGAATACCTCGTCATCAACTCCCAGCTCTTCGATGGCGTCGCGGGCGCCCTCGCAATTGTGCAGGATCGCCTTGTGGGAGAGCATTACCCCCTTGGGCGCGCCGCCGGTGCCGGAGGTGTAGATAATGACCGCCGTATCATCGATTTGGCGCTTGGCAATCTCGTCGGCGATGTCATCGGGCTCACCGGCGCCCATGGCCAGCACGGCTTCCCAATTGTGCAAATCGGTGCCGAGGGTTTGATCGGCGCTGAATTCATCCATGGTAATCAGAAATTTGATGTCGTGGGTCTGCGCCGCCGCCAGAACTTTTTCCGACAGCGCGGCGCCAGACGTGATGGCCCCGGCGGCACCGGAATCAGCTAGAATATGGATATGATCGGCCACCGTGTTGGTGGTGTAGGCGGGCACCACGATGCCGCCGATTGCCATGATTGCCAACGTAGCGAGCGGCCATTCGGGCCGGCTTTCGGCGCAGAGCACTACCCGGTCGCCGGGCCCGACCCCCAATTTGCGAAGACCACGCGCCAGTTTGGAGACCTCATCGACGGCCTCGGTCCAGCTTTTGGAAACATAGTGGCCGTCTTCCTTGGCCCAAAGGAATGGCCCGCCGCCGCGCCTTTCGGCGCTTGCCAGGAACATTGCGGCCAAATTTTGCCATTCATACATACGACGTCTCCCACCCGTGATTTGAAGCCCCTAGGTTTTTACCATATACCGAAGATATGACCTTTTGCACAAACAAAGATACCAAACGCCGAACGGCCCCCGATGACGCCCGCGGTGCCAGCGGTGCCGATAACTTGCCCGAGTGGGATTTGAGCGATCTTTACGCCGGCATCGATGATGCCACCATCGATCGTGATCTGGAAGAAGCCGAGGCGCGCGCCGCCGCCTTTGCGGCAAAATTCCAAGGCACGCTCGCCGCGCTTGATGGGGCGGCGCTGGGCGCAGCGGTTGCGGCCCTCGAAGACATTGATGAGTTGTTGAACCGGACCCGCTGTTACGGCCAGCTCTTGTTCGCCGCCAACACACAGGATGCGGACATTGCGGCGTTCTATCAGAACCTGAATGAGCGGACCACGGACATTGCATCGAAGCTGCTGTTTTTCACGCTGGAAATCAACCGCATCGATGATGATTCGCTTACGGAAAAACTGCGCGCGCCTGAACTTGCCCGCTACAAACCCTGGATCGATGCCAACCGCGCGCTCAAGCCCTATCAGCTTGGCGATGATCTGGAAAAAATCCTGATGGACAAGCGCGTCACCGGCCGCGACGCCTGGAACCGCCTGTTCGATGAAACCATGAACGGTCTGACCTTCGATGTGGATGGCCGGGCGCTGTCATCGTCGGAAGTGCTGAATATGATGATGGACGACAAGGGCGGTGTCCGGCGCAAGGCCGCCAAGGCGTTTGGGGCCGGACTGGGCGATAATATCCGCCTGTTTTCGCTGATCACCAATAACCTCGCCAAGGACAAGGAGATCGAGGACCGCTGGCGCGGCCATGCTGCGCCCATATCCAGGCGCAACCTGGCTAATCAGGTGGAAGACGAGGTGGTCGATGCGCTCATCACCTCGGTCAAGGGCGCCTATCCGGCCATATCGCAACGTTATTACGCCTTGAAGGCCCGTTGGCTGGAACTGGACGTGATGGATTATTGGGACCGCAATGCACCCTTGCCGGATGCGGACCAGGACCGGGTTTCCTGGGACGATGCGCGGGCGACGGTGCTGGATGCCTATGAAGGCTTCGCGCCCGCGATGCGGGACATTGCCGAGCGTTTCTTCGGTTCCGACTGGATCGATGCGAGCCCGCGCCCGGGTAAGGATTCGGGCGCCTTTTCCCATTCCACGGTGCCTTCGGTGCATCCCTATATTCTGATGAATTATCACGGCAAGGCCCGTGACGTGATGACCCTGGCCCACGAATTGGGCCACGGCGTGCATCAGGTATTGGCCGCCCCGCAGGGCCATTTCCTGTCCGACACGCCGCTGACCTTGGCCGAGACCGCATCGGTTTTCGGCGAGATGCTGACTTTTCGCTCTATGCTGGACGCGGCGCCCGATGGGCGGGCGCGGCGCGCATTGCTGGCCCGAAAAGTCGAGGACATGCTGAACACCGTGGTCCGCCAGGTGGCGTTCTGTGATTTCGAGGTTCGCGTCCATGATGCGAGGCGGTCCGGCGAGGTGAGTGCGGAGCGGCTGGGCGAGATATGGATGGACGTGCAGCGGGAAAGCCTTGGTCCCATTTTCCGCTTTGATGAGGAATACAAAAACTATTGGGCCTATATTCCGCACTTCATCCACGCGCCGTTTTATGTCTACGCCTATGCCTTCGGCGATTGTCTGGTCAATTCCCTGTACGATGTGTTCCAAGGCGGCTTCGACGATTTCAGAGGCAAATATTTGGAGATGTTGAAAGCCGGCGGCACGTTGCGCCACACCGAATTGCTGGCGCCTTTCGGCCTTAACGCCGGCGATCCTCAGTTCTGGGACCGGGGGCTCGGCGTCATCGCCGGCTTCGTCGACGAGTTGGAAGCTGGCGAGACCGATGGCTGAACGCGGCCCAATAGGCGGGCGCGCCAGGCGCTATGCAAAAGTTGGGCGCGCCGTCGGCGGTCTGGCCGCGCGCCTTGCCGGCGAGCGCTATCTGGGGCTGAAGATCGACCGGGAAGGCCATGCGGAAGATTTGAAAATCGCCCTCGGCGGCCTCAAGGGTCCGCTGATGAAGGTGGCGCAGATATTGTCTACAATCCCCGATGCGTTGCCCCGGGAATATTCGGCACAATTGGCGGAGTTGCAATCGAACGCGCCGCCCATGGGTTGGAGCTTCGTGCGCCGGCGCATGGCTTCCGAGCTGGGACCCGATTGGCAGGGCCTGCTGGCCGAATTTACCCGCGAAGCCGCCTTCGCGGCGTCCCTCGGCCAGGTGCACCGGGCCACCGGATCGGCGGGCCAGGCGCTGGCCTGCAAACTGCAATATCCCGATATGAATTCGGTGGTCGAGGCCGATCTCCGCCAGCTTAAATTGGTATTCTCGATCTATCGGCGCTACGACAAAGCCATCGATCCGACCGAAGTGCATAAAGAGCTGTCGGCGCGCCTGCACGAGGAATTGGATTACCGCCGCGAAGCCCGCCATATGCGGCTCTATGATCGGATGCTGGCGGGCGAGACCGGCGTTCATATTCCGGAAGTCATCGATGATCTTTGCGGCGACCGGCTCCTGACCATGAGCTGGCTCGATGGCGTGCCGCTGATGGATTACATCGGCGCCCACGACGGTGCCGAAGACCGCAACCGGGTGGCCCTCAACATGTTCCGCGCCTGGTACGTGCCTCTTTATAACTACGGCGTCATCCATGGCGACCCGCACATGGGTAATTATACAGTGCGGGGTGACGGCTCCATCAATCTGATGGATTTTGGCTGCATCCGGGTGTTCAAGCCGTCCTTCATCAAAGGTGTCATCGATCTTTATACGGCGCTCCGCGACGATGATGCCGAGCTGGCGGTCAGCGCCTATGAAATCTGGGGCTTCACCGGGCTGACGAAAGAGGTGATCGATGTGCTCAACCTTTGGGCAGCGTTTCTTTATGCGCCGCTTCTGGAAGACAAGGTGCGCCCGATCCAGGAAGGTGATGGCGAATTTGGCGCCAAGGTGGCTGGTCATGTACGCCGGGAATTAAACCGCATCGGCGGCGTCCGCCCGCCGTCGGAGTTTGTGCTTATGGATCGGGCGGCCATCGGGCTGGGTTCGGTGTTCACTCATCTTGGCGCCGAGATAAATTGGCACCGCATGTTCCACGAGCTTATCGACGGTTTCGATGAGGTGGTTTTGGAAAAAACCCAGAACGCCGCCTTTGACGCGGTTGGACTTGAGCCCGCTCACTAATGACTAGAGCGAGATCACTAGCAGCAACCCGCCGGTGACGGCGATGTTGTTGCAGAAAATCCAAAGATGGGTCTGCTTCTGGCGCGGCTCGGTCATCACCCAGAAATCGTGATAGAGGAAATTGGCCATCACGGTAAAGACAACCAGCATGCCGGCGCCGATCCACACGTAGAAATCGAACAATACCGATAACCCGCCGAGTAGCATGGTGGCGAAACCGCAAAGAAGCATGAATTTTGGAAATGGTACATGGTGGCTGCGGAAGGTTTCCATATGGTCTTCGAAATCGGGAAAGGCTGTGATGCCCCGATAGACGAACAGAAACGCGATGCAGGCATGGGCAAGAATTTGCAGAGCGGAATGGTCTGCGTGCAGATCGAAACTCATGGAACGTTTTCCCAGATGGTGGACTTATTCGGCGGCCGCCTTCAAGGGGTCGGCCAGACCCAATATGCGGCGCGCGTTGCCGCCCATCACCTTGGCCTTGTCGGCGTCAGACAAGCCAACGCCGTCCAGGTACATCAAGGCGTCCGCCGGGCTCCAACAGGGGTAGTCGCTGCCATACATGACCCGGTCGGCGCCAAAATATTCGATGGCGAATTTCATGCCCTCGGTGTGCGGCGAGACGGTATCGGTATAGAAGCGCTTCAAATAGGTGCTCGCCGGATTGGGCAGTTTGGCCTGTTTGGTGTTCTTGTCCATACGCCCCGACTGGTACGGGAGCGCGCCGCCGGTATGGGACAACACGATCTTCAAATCCGGATGGCGGTCCATGGTGCCCGACAAAACCAGCCGCATGGCGGCGACGCTGACTTCCATGACACGTCCGAGGCTCAAAAACAGTGCGCCGCCATAGCCCGTCAGCATGTCCGAGAAGACCGCATCGGTGGGATGCAGGAACAATGGAATGCCAAGTTCCTCGGCGCGGGCATAAAACGGCTCCAGCCGCTCCGCATCGATGCTGGGATCGGCGCCGACGCTGCCCGGCAAGTTGAGCCCCATAAGCCCGAGATCACCGATCGCGTGCTCCATAACTTCGAGGGCGGTGTCGATGTCCTGCAAGGGCACCGCGCCCGAGGCCCAGACCCGGCCCGGATATTTTTTTTGCGCGCCGGCCATCTCTTCGTTCCAGAGCATGGCCAGATCGCGCCCTTCGGACGCCGGCAATTCGGAAAAGGCGACCGAGAACGGCCCGATGGAGCAAACCACGTCAATCTCGTGACCGAGCCCGTCCATATGCGCCAACTGCTCGTCCAGATCGAACCAGGCGGGCCAGGTGGTCAGCTTGTAATCGGCGTCGCCGTCGTCGCGGAGATAGACGTAATCGCCGTCGCCGTTCAATTCGATGCGCGGATAACCTTTGCGTTTGCGCAACGCTTCGAAGACCGAACGGGGCCACCAGTGAAAGTGGGAATCGACAATACGCATAGTCTCTCTCCTATCTTCGGGGCCAATCGGGCCGCAGCTTACCTATATCATTCCATTAGGGCGCGATCGCATCAAGGCTCATCAGCGTAATGCCGCAGCCAATGATGATCGTGCCGACCATGAATAAAAGGATCAGATATCGGTGGATGTTGGCTTCGCGGGCGGATTTGAACTTGCGGATGCGCCGGAACAGATTGGAATAGGCGCTTTCGATGGTGAGCAGCTTGCGCCCCTCGGTATGCTGCCAAAACTGGAACAGAACCACCATGAAGATGGCCGCCATGGCAATTACGATGGACGAAATTTTGAGCACCATCATGAACTGGGTGCCGTGTGCCACATATTTTGCGAGCAACATGAAAGTGCCAAAGATCAGCAAGGATGAGGCAACGGCCTTCCATTGAATGGACTTTGAAAACAGGATGGTGCGCGTCGAATCGGCATAGATGAGGCCCAATTCCCGGTGCGTCATTTCGTCCAGCTCAGAGGTAACCAGCTCGGGCTCGCCGCCTTCGTCTTCGTCTCGGCTACGATCTGCCATTTATACCACCATCGATTGGTTGCGTCGGATTTTTAGGGCGTCACCCAGCTTTCCGCCACCGCCGCCGGCACCGCTTTTAGATCGAAAAACAGGATATCGCGGCGATCCTTGGGATTGCCCACATTTTCGACGCCGTGAAAGGCGCCATTGGTTTTTACAAAGGCCAGCAACGTGTTCGGCAAATAGGGCGCGGTTCTGGTTCTTTTGAATTGATTGAACGGATAGTACGGCCCGCCAGGACAGGTGAAGCCTTCCTGGTTGGGCGTATAGAACGAGGTGCCGAGATGGGCGTGGTCTTCGTCGGCGGCAAGATAAAAAAGGCTTGAGACGATTTTCGCCGGGCTATCTGTGTGAGGTCCGAGGTCATAGCCCGCGTTGTCGCGGATCAGGAAGCTTTCGGCGCCGATCAGATGCTCGCCCTCGAGCGCCGTCTCCGGGTTGGCGAAACGGCCATTGATGGCGTCGCCGAATTTCTGGTGGATAAAATTGATGAACTGGGTGTTTTGCAGGGTGCCGAACAGCTTGTCCCAGAATTCCGCCAATTCCGGCTGCAACAATCCAAGATGTTGCGGCTGCCCGGAAAATATCAGGCGCGAGCGGTTGTAGTCATCGCTGACATGACCAACATCGGCCAGCGCCTGATATTTTGCAGGCTCAGGCAATTTGGCGAGCATTTCTTGGTAGAAGTCATGCGGAAACACATCGCGCACAAAGATATGCGTGAACGGGTCATTGATCACCGGCGTGGCGCCGATAGCGTTGGTGATATGCGCGTAAACGTCCGGAAACATAAATACCGGTCCTTCGAGTATTTGTTCAGCCTGGCAATTGTTACTCGGCGGCGGCTTTGGTGGTTCCCTGCACGGCCGCTAATTCCTGCTCATAAACTTCCGGCCATTTGCGCCCTTTCTCGGCGATGAAAAAGCCGCCCCGGGCGAGCGCAAAGGCGCCCGGGTCTCGGGATGCCGGCGGCGGCGTGCCGTCCTTGGCCAGGGCTTTGGCGGCGCGTACCAGGCGTTTGCGCGTCGCCGTGATCATCTGATCGGATGGCGCCAGATGCTCCCACGCGTGATCGGTGATGGCGCCCATGTTTTCGGTGACCGCTTGATCCTGCTGATGGATGCCCTCGATGCCGGTATAGCTTCCCGTCCGCTGTACTTCCCGATCGATCTCGTAATCGTTGGAGAATTGCTGGGCACAGCGAAAGCGCCCCAACCAGTCCGTTGAGTTGGGCAAAAGATGATCGACAATGGGTGATTCGCCGGGGCCATCCTTAGGCCCAATGGTCACGAACATGGTGTGAGTGTCATCCAAGGGCACCCAGATGCGCGCCATGCGGTAGCTGTCGAACGGCTTGAACGGCGCCAAGGCGACGCACGGAAACAGGAAATGGGCAAAGCGCCAATAGATGTTGCCCTGATCCGCCGGCCGGTAGGCGGCATACATGGTGCCGGTATCGGTGTCGCGCACATGATATTCCGGGTCCTTGTGGATGGCGCCGAAGCGGGTCTCGTCGTTGGGCTCGAACGCACCTTGGCCCATGGAACCGTAATGCAGGAAGTTGAGGTGCGAGGTGTCGATATCGCCTTCCATGGATTGCAGCCAGTTGCACTCTCTTTGGGCAAAGGCGATGTTGGCTTCGTCTTCGGGGATCAAGGTGGCGGCGATATCGGGCAGCGCCGGCGCATCCTCGGCCACGCCCATATAAACCCAGACGACACCGTTACGCTCTTCGGCCTTATAGGCCTTGGCTTTGACTTTGTGTTTGAAGTCCTGATGCGGCGGCACGTTGGCCATATCCAGGCAATTGCCGTCCACATCGAACTTCCAGCCGTGATAGACGCAGCGGATGCCGTCTTCTTCGTTGCGGCCAAAGAACAACGACGCGCAGCGATGCGGGCAGCGGTGATCCATGACGCCGATGCGGCCCGAAGAATCCCGGAACGATACGAGGTTTTCGCCTAGCAATCTGAGCCGCACAGGATCGCCGTCGGTCACCAACTCCGATGATTTCAGCGCCGGCAACCAGTAGCGGCGCATCAATTCTCCCATTGGCGTTCCAGGCCCGACCCGGGTCAGAATTTCACTGTCACTTTTTGACGTCATACTGGCCTCCCGAATTCGGAAATACCGGCCCAAGCGGCACCATTGGCGCGCCAAAGGCGGGTTAGGTCAAAAGTTTCGCAAATAGTGCCCGCCCAACGCAACTTGAAAATTATCGAGCCGTTGTACTCTCCGGCCGGGCCGATTGCGCCGCTCCCAATCTATTTACCGGATTTGCCCGAATTTCCACCGATTGTGCCTTGGCAAAGCCGGGCTAAGAAGCCATTTTGTCGCCGGTCTATTTCTATTCCGAAATTCCCGGGGGGTGTTCATGAAAGTAGGCGTGCCAAAGGAGCGGCGCGAGGGCGAATCAAGAGTTGCCGTATCGCCCGCGACGATCAAAAAGCTGATCGAGCTGGGTTTCGATGTCACCGTCGAAACCGGCGCCGGCGAAGACGCCTCGTTCTCTGATGACGTATTTTCGGGCGCCGGCGCAACCATCGCCGACAGCGCCGCTGCTGCTGTTGGCGATGCCGACCTGGTCCTGAAAGTGCGTGCGCCCATGAGCGCCGCAAATGGCGCCGACGAGATTAGCCAGATCAATCCCAAAGCCATGGTTGTTGCCCATATGTCGGCCTTGTCGGAACCGGGGGCCATTGAAACCATGGCGGCGGCCGGGCTGACCGGGTTCGCCATGGACCTGATGCCGCGCATCACCCGGGCGCAGTCGATGGATGTGTTGTCCTCGCAAAGCAATCTCGCCGGTTATAAATCAGTGCTGGATGCCGCTGGCGAGCTGGGCCGCGCCTTTCCGATGATGATGACGGCGGCCGGCACCATTGCGCCGGCCAAAGTGTTCATCATGGGCGTCGGCGTCGCGGGCCTGCAAGCCATCGCCACGGCGAAACGGCTGGGCGCGGTGGTCACCGCCACCGATGTGCGCCCGGCGACCAAGGAACAGGTGGAAAGTCTGGGCGGCAAATTCCTGGAAGTGGACGCCGAAATGGAAAAGGACGCGCAAACCAAAGGCGGCTACGCCAAGGAAATGCCGCCGGAATATTTCGAAAAGCAGAAACAGGTGGTCGCCGAACATATCAAAAAGCAGGACGTGGTAATCACCACGGCGCTGATACCGGGGCGCCCGGCGCCGGTACTGATCAATGATGACATGGTCGCCTCCATGCCCGACGGCGCCGTGATTGTCGATTTGGCCACCGAAGCCGGCGGCAACTGCACCTTGTCCGAGCCTGGCAAGGTGGTCAAAAAGAGCGGCGTCACCATCATCGGCCACGCCAATATGCCCGGCCGCCTGGCCGAGGACGCCTCGTCACTTTATGCCAAGAACCTGATCAATTTCCTGACCCCGCTTGTCGATGCCGAAACCAAGCAGATGACGATCGATTGGGAGGATGAGATTATTCAGGGGACGTTGGTTTGCAAGGACGGTAGCGTTGTTCATCCGGCCTTGAGCAAGGGAGACTAGTAAAAGTGGGATCCGAAATCGTTGCCCAGAACATAGCGCCAATCGCGGTGCAGCAGGCGGCCCTTGAGGGAGAGCCGTTCATCTTCCTGTTTACCATCTTCGTGCTGGCCTGTTTTGTCGGTTTTTACGTGGTCTGGAGCGTCACCCCAGCCTTGCATTCGCCGCTGATGAGCGTGACCAACGCTATTTCCTCGGTGATCATCGTCGGCGCCCTGATTGCCGCCGGGCCGGGCGGCATGGAATTTTCCAAAATCATGGGGTTCGTCGCCGTCACCTTGGCTTCGGTCAATATATTCGGCGGTTTCATCGTGACCCAGCGCATGCTGGCCATGTTCAAGAAAAAACAAAGATAAGGGCGCGCAATGACCGAAACCGCAACCGGCTTCGCCTATCTGGCCGCCGCCGTCTTCTTCATCCTCGCCCTCAATGGTTTGTCTTCGCCGGTATCGGCCCGGCGCGGCAACGCATTCGGCATCATCGGCATGCTGATCGCCATCGGCACCACATTGGCCAATCCGGCGATCGTTAGTTTCGAACTGATCCTCATCGGTGTGCTGCTCGGCGGCACCATCGGCACGGTGGTGGCGTTGAAGATCAAAATGACCGCCTTACCGGAACTGGTCGCCGCCTTCCATTCCCTGGTCGGGCTGGCCGCCGTGTTCGTCGCCACCGCCGCCTTTTTGGCGCCGGAAGCCTACGGCATCGGCACCGCCGGCAATATCAAGGCCGCGTCTTTGGTGGAAATGGCCCTCGGCACGGCCATCGGTGCAGTCACCTTTTCCGGCTCGATCATCGCTTTCGCCAAGCTGCGCGGCATCATGTCGGGCAACCCGATTACCTTCCCCGGCCAACATCCGCTGAACGCCCTATTGGGGATTACGTTGGTGGCGCTGGTTGTCTGGCTGGTGGTGTCTAACGATGCCAATGCCTATTGGGCGATTGTCGCACTGGCCTTGCTGATAGGCTTTTTGCTGATTGTGCCCATCGGCGGCGCCGACATGCCGGTGGTTGTCTCCATGCTGAACTCCTATTCCGGCTGGGCCGCCGCCGGCATCGGCTTCACCCTTGGCAACACGGCGCTGATCGTTACCGGCGCGCTGGTCGGCTCGTCCGGCGCCATTTTGTCCTACATTATGTGCAAGGGCATGAACCGCTCGATCTTCAATGTATTGCTGGGCGGTTTCGGCGGCGAAGTGGCTGCCGCCGTGGGCGGTGGGGCCAAGGGCGAGCGGGCGGTGAAATCGGGATCCGGCGACGATGCGGCGTTCATCATGAAGAACGCCTCCAAAGTGGTTATCGTTCCCGGCTACGGCATGGCCGTCGCCCAGGCGCAGCATGCTTTGCGCGAAATGTGCGACATGTTGAAAGCCGAAGGGGTCGATGTTTCCTACGCCATTCATCCGGTGGCCGGGCGCATGCCGGGGCACATGAATGTTTTGCTGGCCGAAGCCAGTGTGCCCTATGACGAGGTGTTCGAGCTGGAAGAAATCAATTCTGAATTTTCCACTGCCGACGTTGCCTTTGTGATCGGCGCCAACGATGTGACCAACCCGGCGGCGAAGACCGACCCCACAAGCGCCATCTACGGTATGCCGATCCTGGAAGTGGAAAACGCGGCCACGGTATTGTTCATCAAACGCTCGATGGCGTCCGGTTATGCCGGTGTCGATAACGAGCTGTTTTTCCGCGACAACACCATGATGCTCTTCGGCGATGCCAAGGCCATGACCGATAGCATTGTGCAAGCGCTCGGTTAGGGCCGTGGCTTAATCGCCGAAATATACGTTATCGATATCACGCCGTTGGAACTCCGGATTGGACGGCCATTCCTTGAGCCGGGCGTCCTTGTCGCCGCCGTAGCGGACCCGGAACAATAAGGAGCGCTCGGGCCCGTTTTCGTATTCGTGCATTTCGCCCGGCGGATGCGCCACCACCGAGCCCGGCGTGATCGCCACCTCGCCGTCCGGGGTGCGCATGGTGCCGCCGCCCTCGATGCAATAATACATTTCAACCGCGTCCGGGTGGCAATGGTTGGGGCTGATCTGGCCCGGCTCCCAGCAGGCGACGGTCACATCGCCCTCGGCCACGTCGCCGAGGATTTTTTCCACATGCCGGTCCGGTGAAAACTCGGCTTCTTTGATGAGATCATAGGTTATCATTGTTTGCTCCTCTTAGCTGGCTATAGCGCGGAAATCTTCGGCGAAATCGCGCAAGGATTCAATCAGGTTCTGGCGTTGCGCATCGCTCAGCGATGTCAGCACATCGGCGACAAGATTTTGGAATCGCTGAAAGCGGGCTTCGCGGAATTGGGCTTCGGCTTTGGGTGCCCCGGCATCGGGATCTAAGAACATAGCGTTCAGGAAGGCCTGAATTTCTTCGGATTTAGGCCCGCTTGTCATAAACGCGATGAAGCGTTTGGAATTGCGCGTCCGCCGGTCGAGGCGGCGCTTTGTGTCGCCCAGGGTGGTGGCCACATGGCGGCGGATGATTTGCAGCTGCGCCGCGTTCAAATCACCGGTGAATCGTTCGAAGTTGCTTTGCGTCCGCTCCGCCCGGTCCTCGGCGCGCTCTTGGGCCGGTTCGTCCAATTGCTCACGGTTCTCTTCGTTACGCTCGGCCAGGCGATCACGCAGATGCCCTGTTTCCACCTTACCGGTATGGTGCGCCAGAACCGCACCGGCGAAGGGCGTGAACCCCTTTACCGTGGCCTCCAATTGCGCCCGCAAGCCATCCATGGCGCGCAAAACCTGATCCCGGTCAACACGCCCGGCGGCCTCGATGGTGTCCGCCTGGCGGCTCAAATAGGCAGCGTACCCGGGCAGCATGTTGGTCCGGTGCCAGTCCATGAATGCGTCGATCTTGTCATCCACATAAGCTTCGGTGTCTTCGTCGAGCAACAGGTAGAACTCGGCCTGATCTTCAATGAAATCATCGGCAAAGCTATACAATAGCCGCGTTGCCGAACAGGCGCCGAGAACGAAAATGACAATGACAATGACAATGGCGAAGGCGGCTAGATTTTTCATGGCCGCCGGGCTACTTCAGGTGCGCCTCGAAAAACGCCAATTGTTTGGTCCAGGCGTCGTCGGAAGCCTCCTTGCGGTAGCGGTCTTCATCGCAGAAATCCTGGAAGCCGTGGCCGGCGCCGTCATAGCGGTGGAAGGTATAGTCGACGCCGGCGTCTTTTAAGGCCGCCTCGTAGTCATCGACGTCTTCCGGCGGTGGGTTCTTGTCGTCATTGCCGAAGATGCCGAGCACCGGGCATTTGATATTGCAGGCCAGGCTGATGGCGGTTGGCGCACCATCGCCCATGCCTACCTTAACGCGCCCGCCATACATGATGGCGGCGGCCTTGTAGCCGGGGTTGGTGGCCGCGCCGACCCAGGATACGCGCCCGCCCCAGCAATGGCCCATGATGCCGATGCGGTCCTCATTAATGCCGTCCATGGCAGCCAGCGTTGCGTAGGCGGCATCCAGGTCTTTCAACAGATTGTCGTCGCGAAATTCATCGCGCTTGACCAGCCGGTCTTCTTCGGGCGGCCACCAATGGAAGATGAACGGAATAGCGACGCCATAGCCGGCCTTGGCCAGCCGCTCGCCAATATCGATGGTGAAGGGGTCTTTCTGCAGCCCCTCGTGGGCGATGGGAATATGCTGGGCGACCACCAGGCCGGGGAACGGACCATCGCCTTCGGGCCGGAACAGCAAAATATCCATCGGGCTGCCGTCGAATTGGGCGATTTCGGTCTGGTACATGTTTCGGGGCTCCCTGAATTGTTTGTGGCTACCAGCGTAATGTCCAATCATGGCCATGATCAAGTGCTATCCATGCTTGAGTGCGCCCGCCCAAGGGGGCATGCTTGTGGCCCATCCAGCGGGAATTAATTTGAAAAATATTACCTCCTTCGGGCCCTTGGCTGCCTTCCAGGTGCGCAGCTTCCGCTTTCAGTGGCCGGGCGATCTGCTCGCCTCCTGGGCGTTCGAGATGGAAACGCTAATCCTCGGCTGGTACATCCTCGTGGAATCGGGCTCGGTGTTGCTGCTGACTTTGTTCGGCAGCTTGAATTTTATCGGCACGTTGCTGGCGCCCATGTTCGGCGCCGCCGGCGATCAATTGGGCCGGCGCATCATGATGTGTTCCATGCGCGCCTTTCTGGCGTTCCTGGCGGCGGTGATCATGGTCCTCGGTCTGTTGGATATGCTGAACTTAGGCTTGGTCTTCGCGGTGGTCATATTCGGCGGGCTGGTGCGGCCATCGGACATCGTCATGCGCAACGCCCTGATCGGCGATACCATGCCCGCTGGGCGCCTGGCCAACGCGCTTGGGCTTTCCCGGACAACCATGGATTCGGCGCGCATTGTCGGAGCGCTGACCGGGGCGGGCCTGTTTTCGGTGCTCGGCATCGGCTACGCCTATGTGGTGGTGGCGGCGTTTTATCTCATCAGCTTCGTCTTTACCCTGGGCGTATCGCCAGCGCGCCCGGCGCGCCCGGCGGCCGGCGCGCCGAAGCTTTCCCAATGGACCGAATTTAAGGACGGCCTCACCGTGGTGCGCACGACGCCAGTATTGCTCGGGGTCATGCTGCTCGCCTTTTTGATCA
The DNA here is from genome assembly GCA_018674495.1 of Rhodospirillaceae bacterium. Lineage (GTDB taxonomy): Bacteria > Pseudomonadota > Alphaproteobacteria > Rhodospirillales > UBA2165. The sequence goes on from JABHAA010000095.1 coordinate 23,740, forward strand.
ATATGACGGCATTTCCGATCAGCCACGGGCTCATGCCCTATGTGGCCCGCGAAATATTTGTCGTGGATGAAAATGGCCTTGGCCAGCTTGTTGCCGGTTTCGCCGCCGGGGCGCTTACCGGATCGATCTTTATGGCCGTCGCCGGCGCGCGCGGCCATCCGGGGCGCATGTCCCTGTTCGGCGTGCTCGGCTGGTATATCTGCCTGGCGATATTTATTCAGTTTGAAACCAAAAATGCCGGGTTCGTGACCCTGATGATCATGGGCGTCTCCCACAGCCTCGGCATGATTTCCATGTCGGTGCTTTTGCTGGACGCCACCGAAAGCCGTTACCGGGGCCGCGTCATGGGGGTGCGCATGCTGGCTGTCTATGGGCTGCCAATTGGGCTCATGGCGTCCGGGGTGCTGATCGAATGGATCGGTTTCAAGGCGACCGCGTCGATTTATATCACCACTGGTATCGTGCTGACCCTGTTCATTGCGTATCGCTGGCGCACCGCATTTTGGCGCTAGGCGATTATTTGTTATCATGGAGTTCAAGGCCGGGCAGACAAATATGTAGAAGGAATTGCCATGCTGCGCGCAGAAGAAAACGAACGTCTGGTCCGAGTTGGCGCCGGCACGCCAGCGGGAGAATTGTTCCGCCGCTATTGGCAGCCAGCCTTGCTCAGCGAAGAAGTACCCGAAATCGACAGCGCGCCGGTGCGCGTCCGGCTGTTGGGTGAAGATCTGGTGGCGTTTCGGGATACCGAGGGCCAGGTGGGCTTGGTGGACGCGTTCTGTCCGCACCGCCGGGCGCCCATGTTCTATGGCCGCAACGAGGAATGCGGGCTGCGTTGCGTCTATCACGGCTGGAAGTTCGACAGACACGGCGACTGCACCGATTTACCGTCGGAGCCCGCCGGCACACCGATGCTGGCCAAGGCCAAGATCAAGGCTTATCCAACCGTGGAGCGGGGCGGCATCGTCTGGACCTATATGGGGCCCATTGAGGCCAAGCCGCCGGAGCCCGATTTCGAATGGACGCGGGCGCCGACCACCCACCGGGCTGTCTCCAAATCCCATCAGGGGGCCAACTACCTGCAAGGCCTGGAAGGCGGGCTGGATACCGCCCATGTGTCGTTCCTGCACAACAACAAGATGGGCGACAAGGGCAATCTTTTCACCCGCGACAACGCCCCCAAGATCGAAGTGTTCGAAACCGGTTACGGCTACAATTATGTCTCGACCCGCGACCTCGGCGACGAGGGCAGCTATGTGCGAGTTTATCAGTATATTCTGCCGTTCCAGCAGATGCGCCCCAACATCACCCAGAACGGCCTATCGCGGAACTATATCGTGCCCCGCTATGACGGCCATATATGGGTGCCCATCGATGACGAGCAGACCTTTATCTATAACTGGATGGTGGGCTCTGACGAAACCTGCCAGCTTGATCCGGACTTTGTCGAAAATCTGGAAGTGGGCTATGGGCGCGGCGCCGATGATTACCTCCCCGGCACCTATAAGCTAAAAGCGGGCCCGGAAAACGATTACATGATCGACCGTGCGGACCAGAAAACCACCAGCTTTACCGGCATCAAAGGCATCAATACCCAAGACATGGCCCTGCAAGAAGGCATGGGCGCCATTGTCGACCGCACCAAGGAATATCTGGGCACCTCTGATACCGCCATCATCGCCATGCGCAAGATTTTGCTGGAAGCCACGCATCAGGTCGAGCGCGGCGAATCGCCGCCGGGGACCGATCCCATCAGCCATGGCGGTATCCGTCCCCACGATGGTGTCGTGCCGAAAGGCGATGATTGGCGGACAAGCTTTGCCGAGGCGTTGGCCGCTAAATGGTGAAATAGGTCAGGAGACCGGGCGATGATAGGCCCAAGCTGGATACGCCGCCAGGACATGGAAGACGCGCTCAAAAGCGCATAACAAAGCGCGCCCCGATTGTCATCCGGGCGGCGCCAAAATTCCGCGTCGATAAAAAGAGAAACGTCTAAATTAGAAGCCTTCGCGCTCTAGGCGCTTGCGTTCCAATTTGCGTGCCCGGCGCACAGCTTCGGCTTTTTCCCGGGCCCGCTTTTCCGATGGCTTTTCGTAGGCGCGCCGCAATTTCATCTCGCGGAAAACGCCTTCGCGTTGCATCTTCTTTTTCAGCGCCTTTAGCGCCTGGTCAACATTGTTGTCGCGAACGGTTACATGCACGGTAAGTACCTGCTCCATAAATATCGAGGTTTTCGATCAAGGCCGCGGTTTTTAGCACGAATGATCGGCTCTGGGAAGGGTATTGGTTAAGTTTTCTGGCGCTTTGGCCATTCTTTGGATTGACGAAATCCGCAATTGCGACATAGTCAGGCCATGGCAATTTTGAAAATCGCCCGTATGGGGCACTCGGTTTTGCATCAAGTGGCCGAACCCGTCGATGATCCCGCATCGCCCGAAGTGACAGCGATTGTGCGCGATATGATCGAAACCCTGGATGATGCCGGCGGCATTGGGCTGGCCGCGCCGCAGGTGCATATTCCGAAACGCATTGTCGTATTTTTTATTCCCGGCGCCCGCGCCAATCCGGATGCGGGCGACGGCGACGGCGAAGAGGGCGACGACCATCATGATGATGGTGGCATCGATCTGACCATCATGATCAATCCCGAAATTATTCCCGTGGGCGACGAGATGGACCTGGATTGGGAAGCCTGCTTGTCGGTGCCCGACATGATGGGCGCCGTGTCGCGCCATTCGGCCATCCGCTATCGCTGGCAGACACTGGACGGCGAGACCATGGAACGCGAAGCGTCGGGCTTCCACGCCCGCGCCGTGCAGCATGAATGCGATCATTTGGACGGCATTCTCTATCCCATGCGCATGGAGGATTTGTCCCTGTTTGGGTTTGCCGAGGAGGTCAATCGCAACAAGTCGCTGCTGGCGCGGCCAAATCCCGAAGTGGATGACGCCCCGGACGAAGAGGAGGAAGAGGCATGAGTAATCAGGATGCCACGCGCCGCCTGGTCCTGGACAGCGCGCTGAGCCACGTGCCCTTCGATGGCTGGACCGACAAGTCCCTGGCCGCGGCCGCCCGCGATCTAGATTTATCGGCGGAAAACATGCGGCGCGCCTTTCCCGGCGGCGTTGCCGGCCTCGCCGCTTATTTCAGTGCCGAATTTGACCGCCGCATGACGGATACATTGGCCGGACAGGATCTGGACGCCATGAAGGTGCGGGTGCGCATCGGGTTGGCGGTCCGCGCCCGACTGGAGCTATTGGCGCCGCACAAGGAAGCGGTGCGCCGCCTGGCGGCCTATAGCGCCATGCCGGGCCGGGGCTTCGCTGCCGTCCGCGCCGCCCTGGCCACCGTCGACGCCATCTGGCGCGCTGCCGGCGACAGTGCTACCGATTTCAACTATTACACCAAGCGCGGCTTGCTGGCGCCGGTCTATGGGGCAACCCTGCTTTATTGGTTGTCCGATGAGACGGAAGGCTCCGAGGGAACTTGGGCCTTTCTGGACCGGCGGATTGCCGAGATATTGAAGATCCCGGCCATCCAGGGGCGCATCTCGCGCCTGGCGGGACGTATTCCAACGCCGCCAGGTATCCTTAATCGGGTCCGAAAACGGCTGAAATCTGCCTAATCGTCTTTCGGCGTTTCTACCACCGCCGCCGTTTGATCGGCCCGGAATTTGTCCAGCGCCGCGGCCACATCGTCATCGCCCAAGGCCAGAATGGATGCCGCCAGCAAGCCTGCGTTGACGGCGCCGGAGCGACCCACGGCCAGCGTGCCCACCGGGATGCCGGCAGGCATCTGGACCATGGAAAGAATCGCATCCAGCCCGCCCATAACCTTGCCTTCCATGGGCACGCCAAGAACCGGAAGTGCCGTCATAGCGGCAGCCGCACCGGGCAAGGCCGCCGACATACCGGCGCCGGCGATGATCACTTGCAGCCCGTTCCCTTTGGCTGCCGAGACATATTCGGATAAACGGTCCGGCGTCCGGTGCGCGGATATGATTTTGACTTCATTGGCGATACCCAGTTTGTCCAGCGTATCTCGGGCATGGGCCATGATGGACCAATCGGACTGGCTGCCCATGATGATACCGACTTTGGATTTTGCTTCTGCCAACGGACGTACTCCTGTATTTGCGGGCATCTGAAGGCGCGCATTATAAATTTCTCGTAGCGCGCGGCAAGGCTCAGATTCAGGCAATAATATCGGGAAACAAGATGGCTTCGAGGCGCGTGATCCCATCGCGCAGCGACAGTTTTTCTTTTTTGAGGCGCTGGATTTCGAGCAGACTATCGCCGGGCGCGGCCTTCATGTCGGCGATCGCGTCGTCCAGGGAGCGGTGCTGGTCCTTCAATTCGGCCAAGCGTGCCTGCTGTTCGGATTTTTCGTCCATCAAATCCATCGGCTGCTGGTTTCGCCTCTGACTATAGCAGAAAATCCCCTATAATGGCACTGCTGCTAATTTTGTTTGGAGGATTATCTTGGCGGAGCAAAGCGGGCGCACAATCGGTGTTTTAACCAGCGGCGGCGATTGTTCCGGGCTGAACGCGGTCATTCGCGCTGTTGTCCACCGCGCCATCCAAGGCTATGGCTGGCGCGTTATCGGCATTTTGGACGGCACAATCGGGCTTTTGGAGCGACCGCTGCGCACCGAGGAATTGACGCTTAAGCTGTTCACCGGAAACGTGCTGCGCCTCGGCGGCACCATCTTGGGAACCCATAACCGGGGCGATCCGTTCGATTTCCCCATCGGCGACGGCAAAACCGAAGACCGCTCCGCACAATTCATCGATGGTTACCGCCAGCTTGGCCTTGATGGACTGATCGGTATCGGTGGCGACGGCTCGTTGAAGATATTGGATCGATTGGCGAGCCAAGGCGGATTTCCGTTCATTGGCGTCCCCAAAACTATCGACAACGACGTGCCCATGACGGAACAGGCGGTTGGCTTTTCCACCGCCGTCGGCGCCGCTGTCGAGGCTCTCGACCGGTTGCAGCCGACGGCGGCCAGCCACAACCGGGTCATGGTGTTGGAAGTGATGGGCCGCGACGCCGGCCATATCGCCCTTTATGCCGGCATCGGCGGCGGCGCCGATGTCATTTTGATCCCTGAGATTCCCTATTCCATGGATGCCATTGCCGAACAGATCCGCAAGCTCCAGGCGCGCGGCCATAAACATGCGCTGGTGGTCGTCGCCGAAGCCGCTCGTGAAGCCGGGCCGCCGCGCACCGGCACCGTTCCGGGCGGCGTTGGCCATGAGCTTGGCCAGCGCATTGCCGAGGCGACCGGCGCTGAAACCCGGGTGACGGTGCTTGGCCATGTGCAAAGGGGCGGCGTGCCCGACGCATTCGACCGGATCACCGCCTCAGCCTTTGGGGTGCGCGCCGTCGATCTTCTGGCCGAAGGCGCCCAAGGCCGCATGGTGGCCTGGCAGCACCGCCAGGTGGTCGACGTATCATTGGCCGAGGTCAATGCCCGCGTGCGCCCGGTTGGCCTGGACGATACACTGGTGATCACGGCCAGAGGCCTCGGCATCTGTCTTGGAGATTGAAAAATGCAATGGCCAGATAATGCGTTCTGGGACTTCTCGCTTCAGGTATACGGCGGCAACGGCGTGCCCGCCATTTGCCTCGGCGTGCAAGACAGCCACACAGCCGATATCAATTTGCTGCTCTATTGCGCCTGGGCCGGCGCCCTCGGCCACCGGATAAGCGCCGCCGATCTGGCCTTGGCGAAAGAAGCGGTTGGGCGCTGGCACCTGGAAATCGTGGTCGCCTTGCGCGGCCTTCGGACCATGTTAAAGACCGATCAGATGGGATGCGCGTCCGATACCGCCGAGGCGATTCGCGCCGAAATCAAATCGGCGGAGCTGAACGCCGAGCATGGCGAGCAAATTATGTTGTCCGGGGTATTGGATAAATTGCGCCAATCGGGCGGCGAGGACCGGTGCGCCGCAGCCGAATTCAATATGCGATTTTACCTGGAAAGCCTGGGCAAAGGCTTGCAAAAAGCCGACGCCGATGGGCTTCAAATCATCGCCGGAATTGCCTCCAAAGCCGATGCGGGCAGCGCATGAGTATCGCTCTCATTTGCCTGTAATTGAGGCAAAAAAGGCGTTTTCACTAGAATGTTTTTTGCGGAAGGATTATGGTTTTGTAGTTGGAGAATGATTTGGCTAATGGAGGTTACTGAATGACGGAGCAGGATAAAGTCTCGAATTTACGGTCCCGCCACAGCGAATTAGACGCCAAGTTAGATCGCGAAGGTGACCGACCTCTTCCAGATGAACTGCTGGTGGCAAATCTCAAACGCGAAAAGTTGAAAATCAAAGACGAACTTGCGAGTATGAACGCGCTCTAACGAGCGCCGATCCTCTCAAAGCAGCGTGGATTCTTCCGGCGCATCAAGCCGGAAACACATTTCCTTTTATTATATTTTCAATGGTGCCCGAGCGCGGACCAAGCGCCGCCAAGCCTGCTATTGCCCCGAAGCGATCAGCCCTGGCTGCTTTCGTCTGCCGGGCTCTCTTCAGCCGGGCTTTCCGCAGGGTTCTCTGCAGCAGGGCTTTCCTCGGCCGGGCGTTCCTTGAACAGTGTTTCGGCACTGACTTCGGGTTCGGCCTCAGGCTCCGGTGCGCGTATTGTCTCGCCGAAGACCTCTTGCGGCTTCAGCGGTCCGGTCGCCGCTATGGTGGACTCCGGCGCCGACTCGATTGCGGCCTCTGCTTCCGGCGTGGGCGCCGGCGCGCGGCTGGTACCGGCCCGGGCGCGTGCGATGGCGACCATCTTTTCCAAATCATCGGGCGTGCACAGACCCAGATAGACTGGGCTTTGCGGCTTGATGTTGGTGGTGTTGTGATGGGTCTTGTCGCGCACTGCGTTGATCGTCGGTTTGGTGGTTCCGATTAGGCGTGAGACTTGCGCGTCGCTCAGTTCGGGATAGTTGCGTAAAAGCCAGGCGATGGCATCGGGCCGGTCTTGGCGCTTCGATATGGGAGTGTAGCGGGCGCCCTTTTGGCGCACCTTGGGCAACGGAACGTTGGGCTTGGCCATTTCCAGTTCGGCGCCGCCATCGGCTTCGCAGCGGGTGATTTCTTCTTTGGTCAACTGGCCATTGGCGAGCGGATCAAGCCCGTGCATGCCGGGCGCCACTTCGCCATCGGCGATGGCCTGCACTTCGAGAGCATGAAGCGCGCAATACGCCGCAATTTGATCGAAGGTCAGGGTCGTATTATCGACCAGCCATACGGCGGTGGCCTTGGGCATGAGTGGCTGTGCCATTTTCTTGCTTCCTACATATTGCCAATGCCCGGCGCCCCGGATACGGATTTCTTGATCACGAACCCAAAACTTCGGGATCACGCGAACAATTGACGCATTGCACTGACGGGTTTCACTAGGGAATGATTAAGGCTGCAACGCCTTGAATTTCTTGGGCGAATATACAAGCGAAGCGGCCCAGCGTCAAACCTAAGCCCTACCCATCAGGTGCTCAGCATCACCTTGCCGATATGGTGGCCCTCCTCAAGGATGGCGTGCGCCTCGGCGGCTTGGGCCAGGGGTAGGACGGCGAAAATTTCCGGCTTGATCTGGCCCGCTTCGATCAATGGCCAGACTTGGGCGCGCAGCGCATCGGCGATGGCGCTCTTGAATTCAACGGAACGGGTGCGCAATGTTGAGCCCGATATGGTATGGCGCTTGAGCATCAATTTGGTGACATTGATTTCGGCGCTTGATCCGCCCAAGGTGGCGATAACCGAAATGCGCCCGTCGGCGGCAAGGCAGTCCAATTCCCGTTGCAGATAATCACTACCGACCATGTCGAGGATCACATCGGCGCCGCGCCCGTCGGTGAATTTGTTCACCTCCTCGGCAAAATCCTGGGTCTTGTAGTTGATCGCCAGCGCGGCTCCCAAATCCCGGCAGGCTTGGCATTTTTCTTCTGTGCCGGCGGTGGCGATGACCGGGTGGCCCAAATTCGAGGCGATCATGATGGCTGCCGTTCCGATGCCGCTGGAGCCGCCCTGAACCAGCAGAGTTTCGCCCGGCGCCAGGCGGCCCCGATCAAACACGTTCGACCAGACGGTAAAAAATGTTTCCGGCAAAGCCGCCGCTTCGATCATCGACAGTGCGCCGGGAGCGCTAAGCGCCTGGGCGCCCGGGGCAACGCAATATTCCGCATAGCCTCCACCGGCCACGAGCGCCGTGACTTTATCGCCGATCTGCCAGCCGGTATCGCCCTCGCCCAGGGCCGCAACCCGGCCGGCGATTTCCAGGCCGGGAATATCGCTGACGCCGGGGGGCGGCGGATATTGGCCTCGGCGCTGCATCAAATCGGGCCGGTTGACGCCGGCCGCCGCAACTTCGATCAGTATTTCACCGGCGCCCGGCGTTGGCACCGGGCGCAAGGCTGGCTGCAAGGCTTCGGGCTCTCCCGGCACGGGGACTTCAATGCAGGTCATTTCATTGGGCAGATCGCCGGACATGGCGTGTCTCCTAGGGTTCATTGTCTATTGGCGGCAATGCTTGGTCTTAGTATGCTGCGCACCCGGCGGCAAGCTACCTTGTTCGGAGGCGACGCGACATGGATACCGACGATCTTGAACCCGCAGCCAAAAAGCCGGATGCCAAAAACCTTGAGGTCATGTCTATTGAAGCATTGGGCGAATATATAGCCGAGCTTGAGGGCGAGATCGAACGGGTACACACCGAAATCGCGCTTAAAGAAAAAGCCCGTAACGGCGCCGAATCCGTCTTTCGGAAGTAGTCCAGACACCGACGCGGCCAGTGCCGCTTTCGCCAGATTCCATTAAGCATCCATTAACGGGCGTCTGTTACCGTGACGGTGATCGATGAGATCGGATGGCGATTGCCGTTCGTATCTTTTTGATGCCTCCCTGTTAAACTTAAGCCGTCTCCGTTCGAGGCGGCTTTTTTTTAACGGAAAGGCGATTCACTGTTGACCGGCTGGTCCCGTCTTGTTTACAGTCTGTCCGCACACAGATTTGAGACGAATTCGGCGAGCAAAATTCGGGCGAATTCAACAGGCGAGTTTAACAGGGAATAATAAATGGGGCTGCCGAAAAGGCGCCCCTTTTTCTTTGCCCAATGGACGCTGCGGGCAATGGCGGCAATTCACAATTCTGATCTGGATTATGCGGTTGCCTAGGCCGCCGCGGGCGCTGGCGCGGGTGCAGCCGCTGGGGCGGGGGCGGCAGGTTCGGCCGCCTCGGCGCCGGTTTGCCAGACGGCTTCGAAAAGCGAGATCGGCTCCTTGAAGCCTTTCATTTCGCGGGTGCCCCGGCTTTGGAACTGGATTGCCTTGCCCTGGCAGATACCTTTCACGGTTTCGGACACAAAAATCTGATAATTGCCGGCCTTATCGACGATGCGCGCCGCCAATTGCACGGTGGTGCCGAACAGATCGGCATCCTCGACAATTGGCTCACCGGCGTTGATGCCGATCTTGATGCCGAGGGGCACGGTCGGATTGGTGGCGTTGTCCTGATAGGTTTTGCGTTGGATGTATATGGCCGCCTCGACACCTTGGGCGGTATTGGAGAAGGACGCCATGATGCCGTCGCCGGTATGCTTGACCTCGCGTCCCTGATAGGTGGTCAGCGCGGCGCGGACGATCCGGTTGTGGGTGCGCACAACCTCCTGCGCGGCCTCATCGCCGTGGTTCTGCGTCATCGCCGTGGAGCCGACGATATCGGTGAACATGACGGCGATGGTGCCGCTTGATGTTTGCTCATCGGCGGCGCGGGTGTTCCATTGATCGAGCGCCTTATCAAGCGACATCGCCGCCTCGGCGTTGCCGCGCATCTGCCCCTGCATGGCCTCGCGACCGGATTCGATCATGCCCAAATATTTCGGATTGCGCATATAGTCTTCGTAGGACTGGGTGAATTTTTTCGCCTGCTCCCGGCTGGTACCCAGAACGCCGACGCTGTCGATGAGAATATTCTCCAGCTCTTCGGGGGTTAGATCGTCGGTCTGGCCAAGCGCCTCGCAAGCGCCGGCAAGGTATAAGTTGACGCCGAATTTGGAAAAGGTATCTAGTTTTGGGCGGGATTTCATGACCTGTTCCAGGCCCCGCGACAGAAACGTCATCAGCGTGACCTTTTGTTTCTCGGCGGCTACGGACAATTTTGAGGTGACCACTTTTGGCTGCTCATCGGCGCCATCTTCATCGGAGGCCAAGGACGCCGCCAGCACGTCTTCAAGTTCGGCCTCTTCCTCGTTCAATTGATTGATCAGTTTCGATTCGTCCTCGGCCCGCCTGGACTTTTGCCTCTTCAGCGCATCCTTTTGCGCTTTCGTCAATTTCGGCGGCTTCAAGGTCTCCTTCCAGAGGTTTTGCTCCGCGGCCTCGAATTTTTTGACCTCGCTGGTTCCGGCCAGTTCTTCCTTCGAAATAAACGCATAGCCCGACGCGCCCAGGCTAAGCACGAAGCCGGCCAAAAATACGATAAACAGGAAATTGGAATAATTGCCGCGGCCGATGACGCCGCGCAGTTCTGGCAGCTCGGCGACCGCCAGGGCGATCACCCAGGTCACCATGCCCGATATAAAGAAACTGGCGATGGCGATGATCGCAATTTTGGCGAAGACGTTGCGCCCTTTGCGCACCGCAGCGGCGGGCGCAGTCGCAGCTGCCCGGCTAGCCAAGCTGCTGCGCTCCAATTGGATATATATGCCGCGTCACAAATTCCATTCCGCCAGCCCAGGTTCCTCGCCGCCAAATTCTTCCCAGAGAAGGCCGACGATCAATGGATTTCCTGCCCGATACTCAATGAGTTCAGACCTTTAGCGCCTAACTACTAACCCAAATCGCCAAAAATATCAATTCAGCGGCGAAATTCGGCCGGGATGGCGCGTTCGGAATGCAAAAAGCGCGGGACGATGATCTCGCGCTGTTTACAGATTGAGGCCGCAATTTTGCGCGAACGATCAGCTTTTGAGGCCGATACCCTGGAAGCGCTTGTTGAACTTGGCGACCTGGCCGCCGCTATCCACCAGACGATGCTCGCCGGTCCAGGCCGGGTGCGTCTTAGGATCGATATCCAGCTTCAAGCTGTCACCGGGTTCGCCCCAGGTGGAACGGGTGGTAAATTCGCTGCCATCGGTCATAACCACGGTAATTTCGTGATATTCCGGGTGAATGTCTTTCTTCATCTTAAATCTCCATCGAACCGGCGGCTTGTATATCCCGGCCCAGGCCCGGGTGCAAGACTTCAAGCATCTGGCCGCCTAACCCAGTCCGATCCCTTGACCAAGGTGAAGGCAAGGACAACGGCGATGATAGCGGCGCCCACCAGAAACGGCCAATCCTTGCCGATATAGGCAAACAGATAGCCAGCTCCCGCCGGCCCCGCCGCCCGCGCCAAGGTTGATGCCGAGCGGCCAAGCCCCAATACACCGCCCTGCACATCTTTGGGCGCGCTCAATGACAAGGCGCTGTTGAGCGCCGGGGTAACCACCGAAAACCCGTAAGTGACGATAATCAACGCGCCGATCATCAATGGCAGATTGCTGGCGGCGGGAAGCAGGGCCAGGCCTACAGCCAGGGCCACGAAGCCTTGGCGGATCATGCCCAATTCACCGAAACGGCGGCTCAGCCGGCCCACCAGACCGCCCTGTATGAGGGCCGAGATCAAGCCTAGAAAGGCAAACACATAACCGTTTTGCAAAACCCCCCAGCCGAATTTTCGCTCGGTCCACATGGCAAAGGTGGCTTCCAGCCCGGCGAACACGAAGACCGCCAGGAAGGTCAGGATGATCATGACGCGTACGCTTTTGGCGTTGACGGTACGCCGGAACGCCTGGCGGTGCGCGTCCCGGCTTTGCGACGCCATACGCTGGCGCGCTTCGCCGGACAAGGATTCCTTCAAAATGGCGAGGGTCATGATCAAGGCCGCGCCTGAAAATGCGGCAGCGGCATAAGCCGGAAGCTGGAAATTGGTGGTGGCCAGATCGGCCCCGGCAAGAATACCGCCGATCGCCGGTCCGGCGATGAAGCCAAGGCCGAAGGCGGCGCCGATCAGGCCCATGCCTTTGGCGCGGTTGGTCTCGTCGGTGACGTCCGCCACATAGGCGAAGGCGGCGGAAATGGAGCCGGCCATCAGCCCCGCCGCCGTCCGCGCCAAAAAGAGATCGGTCAAATTTGCGGCAAAGGCCAGCCACAGATAAGCAACCAGGGTGCCGGCCAGGCTGACGATCAGAATGGGTCGCCGCCCGAAGCGGTCGCTAAGGCGGCCCCAGATTGGCGCGGTGGCGAACTGGGCGAGGGAATAGACCGCCATGACAAGCGTCACCTGATCGGGCGAGGCGTCATAGTGTTCCGCATAAAACGGCAGCAACGGGATGACGATGCCGAAGCCGACCAAATTGACGAAAACGATAAAGAACATTGTGTACATGGGAGTTTCTTAAGTGCGATCCGATTTGATTTTGGGGCGGGCCTCGGATGATGCCCAGCCGCCCGGTTTTAGCGTTGCGTCAATTTCAACTCGATCCGCCGGTTGCGCCGGTAGGCAATTTCGTCGTCGCGGGGATCGATGGGCTGGAACTGGCCGAACCCGGTGGCCGCCAGATTTCTCGCCGGAATGCCCGTGTCGACCAAAAATTTCACCACCGATATCGAGCGCGCCGTCGACAGCTCCCAGTTGGATGGAAAGCGCGCCGTAGCGATGGGGATTTTGTCGGTGTGGCCATCGACGCGCAATATCCATTCGATCTTCGCCGGTATTTTTTGCGATATTTCGCGCAAAGTTCCGGCCAGCCTGCCGATCTGCGCCTGACCTTCCGGGCCAAGTTGGGCCGAGCCCTTGGTGAACAGCACCTCGGACTGGAAGACAAAGCGGTCGCCGACGATACGGATACCCGGCTGGTTGCCCAATATTTCCCGTAGCCGGCCAAAAAATTCGGAGCGGTAGCGGGCCAGCTCCTGCACCTTGCCGGCCAGTGCGGCGTTGAGCCTTTTCCCCAGATTGGCGATGCGCACCCGCTGCTTTTTGGCCGCCGCCTCGGAGGCATCCAGCGAGGTGGCGATCTTGGCGATCTGCTCGCGCAATTGGCGGATTTGCTGGTTGAGCAGGGCCACCTGGGCACGCGCCGTCTCCGATATGTTTTGTTCGGTGATCAGTTTCTCGTCCCGGTCGGCCAGCTTGGCCAACATCCCCTTGACCTGGGACTCCAAACTTTCACGCAATGCCCGCAAGGCTTCTATCTGATTGGTCAGGGCGCCGATGGCGGCGATCTGTTCGTTGATCTTGGATTTGTCGGTAAGGATTTTGGTGAATGCCTGATCGAGCTCGGTCTTCAGTTTGGCTGCCTGTTCCTCTGCGGTTTCGGCCCGGAGCAGCACCGATTTGATCTGCTGCGTCAAATCTTCGCGTACCGTGATCGAGGTTTGCAGCTCCGTCGACAAACCTGCGACCTGACCCCTCAGATCAGTATTCGCCTTGCGCTCCAATGCCAATAGATCAGCCAGCTCGCCGACTTGTCCGCGCAGCCGGTCGAGCGCCTGATTGCTGCCTGACAATTCCTGGCTGGTGAAGAATTGTGCGATGACGAAGATCATCAGCAAAAACATAATGACCATCAAAAGCGCGGCCAACGCGTCCACATAGCCGGGCCAGATATCAGACCGGTGTGGCTCGCGCCGTGATAGGGAGGCCATGACGGTCGGCTATTTTTTGGGCGCGGGCGGCGCGGCACGACTGCTGGCTGCGCCCGCCGCGATGGTGCGCGCCAACAATTTTATCTCCGAGCGCACCTGGCCGATCAGATCGTCGCGCCCGGCGCTGATTTCTTCCAACAAGCGCGCCACATAGATATCCAGGTTGCGGATATGGGCCTGGGTCGCCTCGTCCAGGCCGGCGCTGCCTGTGCGTCCGGGGTCCGCCAATTTTTCCAAGGTGGCGCGCAGTTGCACCTGGTTGTCGGCAAGCCCGGTGAGGATCGTCTGCTGCCCACGCATCTGATCGCCGAGCGAGCCTAAGACCTCCACCAACTGCATCGAGGCGGTGTTGGCCTGGCTGTTGCTTTCCTCGCCGCGCGCCAGGGTGCGCTGCAATTTGTCGAGGTTTTCGGCGGTTTGTTCGAGCAAGGCCTGTACATAGGCGGGCACCGATTGATCCCCCTCGGCGCTCAATCCTCCGGACGACAATCGGGTTAGGCTGGACAGCCATTCTTCGAGATCGTTGTAGAATCGGTTCGATGCCTGGCCGGCCTGCAAATCCAAAAAGCCGAGAACCAATGAGCCGGCGAGGCCGAACAGGGACGATGAAAATGCCGTCCCCATGCCCGACAGGGGCACCACCAGACCCGATTTCAGGCTGTTGAATACGGTGGTCACATCGCCGCCGCCCACCGTCAGTCCGCCGATCACGTCGCTGATCGATCCGATGGTCTGCAACAGACCCCAAAAAGTGCCCAACAAGCCGAGGAAGATCAAAAGCCCGATGGTATAGCGGGACAATTCGCGTGCCTCGTCCAGCCTGGATGCTATGCCGTCGAGCAACGAGCGCATGGATAATGTCGAAAGGCTGAGGGTATCGTCGCGCTCGCCCAGCATGGTTGCCATCGGCGCCAGCAGTTTTGGCTGGCGGGTTTCGGAAATGGCCGGCCCGGCGCGGCGGAAGCTTTCGATCCAATGCACCTCCGGATTGAGGCGCAGGACTTGGCGGAAATTATAGGCAATGCCCAGGATCAGGACGCCAACGATCAAGCCGTTGAGGCCGAAATTGGCGGCGAAGGCCCGTTGCAGCGGCTCGATCAGAATCACGCACAGGATCACGACGGCGGCCAGGAACAACGCCATGCGAATAACGTAGCGTTGCGGCGAATTCATCAAGGCCCCGCCACAAATATACGCGGGATCGGTTGGGTATTGCGCGCCAAGGCCCGGCTCAGCGCTGGATGATTTTCAGATCGACACGGTCGGGCTTGCCGCTCGGAATCTTATTGCCGAGGGCCCTGACATCAATGCGCGTCGAACGCACACCCTTGCCGATAAGATAGGAGCGGATGGCCAGCGCCCGGGACAACGACAACCGGCGCGCCTTGCTGGCCGACAATTTCTTGCCGCCCGCATAGGCCAGCAGTTGCATGCGAATTTTGGCCTGGGACTTAAGCTGCGCGGCCATGACATCCAGGCGCGCCTTGCCGGCGGTATCAAGATCAGCTTCGCCGACTGCGAACGCGACCGAGGACGATCCGAGGGTGGCCGGTTTTGGTAATGAGGCCTGGCGCTGGGGTTTCGGCGCGGCGGCGGCCGGTTTCGGCTGCACTGCCGGCGGCGGCGGTGCGATATCGGGTTTTTTCGGCGGTGCCGCTTTGGCCACTTTTTTCGGCGCGGGCGCTGCCTGAGGTGCGGGTTTGACCGGTGTCGGGGTCAGCGCGCGCGCCGGTTTGGACGGCTTGGCAGCCGGCGGTTCTGCTTTGCGGGCTATGACCTTGGGCCGCGCCGGCGGTTTCCGGATCGGCTGGGTGGTGGCACGCCGCCGCGTTCGCCGGGTTTTTTTGGCGGCGGTACCAGGCCGGCGCAACTTGACCGCCGGCAAAAGCTGTTCGGTGGAGCGCGCAGATCCCGAGGGCGGGCGGCGCACCAAAAGGCGCGAACTCGGCCGCCTGGACGGCGGCTCCATAAGCCCCAGCGGGCCCGGGCGGGCGAAATCGGCGGATCCGCTTGGCGCGGCGTATGGCACTGCCCGGCGACCGCGCGCGGCGCCACCATCCAGAACCGTCAAATCGACAAAGACCTCATTGCCAGTGTTCCAGGGCCGCAATTGCGCGCCCGCGGGCCCGGCGGCGAATGCCAGAGCCAAAACGAGAGCCAATGCGCCAGCCCAACTGGTGAGCGAAAAGCGTCTGAGATTTATGATTGGCGGTAGGTTCATCGTCATTTTACGTCCCTCTCGCAACTGCCCCGGTTATAAGCGGTGAAAGTCCAGGGGCAGGTTCCGACTTTAGCTTTTTACAACCATAGCCAAGGGTTGCTCAGCGCACAACCGGTTAGCCCGCTGGGGCGCATGGGTTTTCCACAATCGAAGCGCACCGATTAGCGCTCAATTGTGTCCTTTTTTGGCCGCTCTATTGTTAGTTATCAATTGACGCCGCCCGCCTAAATTCATCACACTGGCGTCAAGGAGGTTGATTTGATGCAAAAATTTATCCTAAGCGCCCTGGCGCTGGCCGCCATAGCCGCCGCAAATCCCGCATCTGCCGACGCTATCGATGGCCACTGGTGCCATGCCGCCAGCGGCAAGCGTCTCAGCATCGATGGGCCGGCGATCACCACGCCGGGCGGCAATCAAATAACCGGCGATTATAACCGGCACGGGTTTCGCTACATCATCCCGGCGCCCGAGCAGCCCGCCGGCAGGGCGGTGACCATGAACGTTCTGGACGACGAGAATATGCAATTGACCGGTGGTTTCGCCAACGCGTCGGTTCAGGAATGGCGGCGCTGCCCGCCGGCAACCAGCTAAGCAGGGGAAAAACAATGAAAGAATTGGCGGGCAAATGCGCCTTTGTGACCGGCGGCGCCAGCGGCGTCGGGCTTGGCATGGCCGAAGCCTTCGTGGGCGCCGGCATGAAAGTGGTCATCGCCGATATCGAAGTGGCTGCCCTGGACGAAGCGGCGTCGAAGCTGGCGGCCTTGGGCGGTGATGTGCACGCCATCGCCCTGGATGTATCCGACCGCGCCGCCATGCAAAGCGCCGCCGATGAGGCCGAAGACCGCTTCGGCTCGGTAAACGTGATCTGCAACAATGCCGGTGTGTCCTGGCGCGGCTTCATGGCCGATGCCAGCTATGACGATTGGGATTGGGTGCTGGGCGTTAATCTCGGCGGCGTCGTCAACGGTATCGCCACGTTCGTGCCGCGCCTGATCGAGGCGGGCGAGGGCGGTCACGTGGTCAACACTGCCTCCATGGCCGGACTGATGGCGAGTGCCGGCAACAGCATCTATTGTACATCGAAGTTCGCGGTGGTCGGACTATCCGAGGGCCTGCGCAAGGAATTGGCGCCAAAGGGGATCGGCGTCACTGTGTTGTGCCCGGCGGCCATAAAAACCAATATCAATCGCGCCCAGCGCAACCGCCCCGACGCGCTTGGCGATACTTCCGAAGCGTTGGACGCGGACGGCATGGCGCTCCTCGATAAGTCCTTTGACGGCGGCACCGATCCCGCCGAATTTGGCGCCATGGTGTTGGACGCGGTGCAAAACGATGCGCCTTACGTAATCCCGCATCAGGAGTTCGCGGCGGCCTACCGGGACAAGGTGGAGGGTATCATGGATATCTGGAGCGGCGAGGCACCGCCAGCGATGCGCGTCGAAGGCAATGAGCTTCGCAAGCAGGCCTTTCAGCGCATGTGGGAGCGTTAAATCGGCGCGACCCGACATTGGCCGGTGATGCGCCGGCTGGCGGCGCTAATGCCGGCGCTGATGCCGGCGCTGGCCTTGAGCGGCTGCCTGTCTGCCGGCGCCCTGGAGAACGTGACCCAGCCGCCGAAAGACACGCCCCTGGTTACCGGCTCTGTGCGGGTGATCGAAAATGGATCCGAATTGAAATGGCCGGCGGGCTATCTGGCCGGCTCCCAATTTTGGCTGCTGATAATGGCCAAGGACGCTTCCGCTGCGGTCAGTTACCGGCTTGGACCGGAAGCGGAATTCTATTGGTCGCTGGCGCCGGGTGAGTATCATGTGCTGGGTTTTGTGAAGCGCGAGCTGGCCAAGGAAACCAGCGGCCGCTTGTGGGCGGCATTTACCGTGCCCGCCGGCACTGGCGCCGTCTATATTGGCGATTTGCGCATCCGCCTTAGCAGTAGCTCCGTCGATGCTGAGGTGGGCGACAACATGGATTCCAGCTCCACCGCCCTGACAGAAAAATATCCCGGCATGGGGACGCCGAAATGGTCGCTGATGAAGATGATCGCCGATCAGGGCAGCTATAGCGACATTGTCGAGGGTTGTGGCGGTTGGGGCATCGATTGCAATCAGAACTTCCGGGGCGTGACGCCGCTTAGTCCCATTGATGATGGCGCGCCGTCGGCGCAAGTCGCCAGCCTCAGCCCGACCTTGCAATGGGCGCCGTCCAAGGGCGACGGCGCGATCCGCTACGACGTGGTGGTGTTCCAGGAAATTGCGTTCACTTACGCGCTCGGCGCGTTTTCCTCCAAACTGCCGGGGCCGGCGGTGGCTTATTTGCAGAATTTGTGGGCGGCGCAATATACCGTACCCGGCCCGCTAAAACCCGGGGCCCGCTATAATTGGGGGGTGCGCCTGCGCCGGGGCAATATCGTGACAGCCTGGTCGCGCTACAAGAAAACCGGTTTCCTGTCCGCAGGGCCTTCTGGACCTTGGTTCCAGTTTCAGGCCCCGGACGCGGAGTAGGGCCGTTGCTTTTTTTGGTGGTTGGTAACGGGCTATCGAGGGCTTTATTTGTGGCCCAAAGCTTGTTTTAGAATTGATCACTTGTTGGCAATTTGGCTCGTAGCGACGGCCAATCGACCGGCGATTTCGCGGGCGAGGTTAAGCATCACTTTGGCGCCGATCGCCGGCTCCTGGCTAATGAAGCGTTCCATAAATTCCGCGCTCAACAGCAAGGCCCGCGTGTCTTTTCGGGCGACCACGGAAGCCGTTCGCGGTACCGCCGTGAGAAATCCGATCTCCCCAAATGTGTCGCCCGGGCCGAGAATGTACAAAGGTGGACCGGACGAGCCATCACTGAAAACCTCCGCCAATCCGCTGAGTAAGACGTAAAGCGTATCGTCCCGATCACCTTGGCGCATAATTAGGTCACCACTGGCCAGCTCGATCATTGTGGCGCTACTCAAGAATTTTTGTGCCTCCTCGCGCGATAGGCCGTCCAACAAAATAACTTTGTGTAGGGGGTCTCCCGACACCCGCTCGCTTAATAGATCAAAGAAAACATCGTCTTCCAGGAAAGCCGCGCTTTCTAAATTTAGATAGTCTGGATAATTGCTGGTGAACCAATTCCGTCCGCGCGCATTGTCCGGCGCTTCGTTGGCCAAACGGCGGAGTGGGGAGCGGACCTTTTCGAAATATTCTTGATCACCCATCAACATGAGTATGGGAACTTTGAAGCCGTAAGCGGTGTCGTTGTAGCCTTCGGTATACCGGCGATAACCAAGGTGTTCGTAAAAGGGAAGAAGGTGGGGGCTGCAGTCACCGTAGTTCAATAGCGCGCCGCGCGCCGCTGCCTCCCTATAGGCAGACTGCATCAGCCGGAATATAATTTTCCCGTGGCGCAGACTTGGGTCCAGAATAAAACGGCTTGTAGTGCAAATTCCACCAAGCCCCATTGCCTCAATCGCGGCGTCCATCTGAAATTTTGCGATCAGAGATTTTGGGTCTGGCATATCAGCCGGGTGAATAACCCTAAGCGATCCCATAATTTTGTCGTTATCGAACACGGCATGAGAAACAGCATATTCATCGTAGTCATCTAAAAGTCTTTTGCCGGTGTGGTCTGCGTCTTCCGTCATCGAAAGTTCTTCGACATAGACCCTGTAGCGGAACCGGAATATAGCTTCCCGCTCGCCGGGCGTATCGGCGCGTCTGACCGTTAAGGCCATTATTACTCTTCTTCACCAATTTGCTGGAACATACGGACATAGAGGTCCGACACCACGTCCGCGACGTGATGAATATCGGCCATATCCTCTGGTTTGACGTTGTTCGTAATCTCGCGAGTGAGATCGGCTGTGTGGTCTTCATCTGCGACCCCATGCCCGGCCAAAAATTTAACGCCGTCGGGCAATTGCAGGCCGTCTTCGATGCGCCGCGCAATTTCGGAGCCAAGATCATCGCCCATGGCCTCAAGAATATACATCCAACCGAACAGTCCGACCGGATTGGCGTGGGCGGCCCAATAGTACTCGACGCCAATCATGCTCGCACAGGCAGGCACCGGGCGCGTTGCCCGCACCGCCGATTCATCGATTTCCATTGCTTTCAAATCCTGCAGGGCCCAAGCGTCGTGCCCCAATTCCTCACGGGCGTGGTGCAGAAGATAGTCGCCAAGCATTGGGTTTCCCGGGACACATCTGGCCCCAGCCATCCCAATGACGACGGCACTGTGTATCGCATAGTGCCAGACATTTGTCAGGTAGCGGGCATATATACCGCGATTCAAACGGCCCTCAAAGACAGCCTGAACCGGTTCCGTAGCCGACAGCTGGGAACGCACTTTCGCCCTTAAATCCAACAAATATTGCATTGTTTTCCCCGAATGTTTTGATCGAAACTACTTGAGTGCAAATATCTTTTTTTAAAGGCGCCGCGTCAACGTCATCTGCGTTTCGTGTCTTACAGGCCAGCCAAATCCGGCATGATATCGGCGGCGAAGGTCTGCATCGAATGCATTGCCTGTTGGTGGCCGATATCGCCGAAATAAAAGGCGGTTACCATATAGTTCAGCCCCAAGGCCTCGATATCGCCGGCCAGTTTGTCGCGCACCGTAGATGCCGACCCGACGACCACCGATCCGCGTTCAATGGCTTCGCCCAAGGTGGGCGGTATAAATTGGGCCATATTGGGTCCCGGTACTTTGTTTACCCGCCACAGTTTGGTGAGGCTCGCCTCCCAGGCCTGATAGACCGGCTCCGCCAGCTTCATGGCTTCGGCGTCGGTATCAGCAATGACCAGATGGCGCATGATACCCATCGCCGCGCCACCTTCAAAATCATCGGTCGCCCCATCGCCGGGCCGACCGCGTTTGGCGAAAGCTTCCTTGAAGGCATTCAGGGCCGGCTTGGCAAATTCCACGCCGCCCAAGGTGACGAAGTGATAGCCGTTCTCGCCTCCAAAAGTTCCACCCTCTACACTATTCGTCGGATACCAGATTGGCGGATGCGGGTCCTGCAGTGGACGCAGTTCCATGGGTACATCGTGGTAGGTGTAATATTCGCCCTCGTGCTCCAGCACTTCATTATCAAGACCGTAGAGAACAGTCTCCAGGGCTTCGCGGAAAATGCCGTGCGAGGTGCTCGGATTGACGTCGTGATATTTCAACTCGAACGGTGATACGCCGCGCCCGACGCCAACGTCCAGGCGGCCATGGCTCAAATGATCAAGGATGCAGATTTCCTCGATCAGGCGCAGGGGCGAATAGAGCGGTAACAAATAGCCGAGCGGTCCAAGACGGATGGTGGACGTGGCGTGCGCAATGGCGCCGAGATAA
>JABHAA010000144.1 GCA_018674495.1 Rhodospirillaceae bacterium
GGCTTCGACAAAATCCGGATCGGCCACCAGGGCGCGTTCGAAGGCCTTAATAATCTCCTCAGGGCTACCGTCCTCCTGCAGGGCATTGCCCAGGTTGGTGAGAATCACCGGATCCTCAGGACTGGCCTCAAGGGCGTGGCGGAAATGGGCTATTGCGTCCTTCAAATTTCCCAGAGACGCGAGCGCATTGCCCAGGTTGTTGAGAATTTGGGGCTCATGGGGATGGGACTCGAGGACGTGTTCATAGCAAGCGATGGCTTCCTCGGGGTTGCCTTCAGCGATAAATGCGTCACCCAAGTTGCTTTGCGCCTGAGCAAAATCTGGAACCAAGGCAATGGCTTTCCGGTAAACGGCCACGGCATCGACCTGACGGCCAAGGCTTGTAAAGGCCAGGCCTAGATTGTTGAGGGCGTCGGCATTATTGGGGTTTAACTCAACGGAACGTTCAATAAACCGGATAGCCTCGTCGCCGTGACCTGCTTGAAGGGCGAGGACGCCCCGTAAGTGCAGAGCATCCGGATGGTCTGGGTTGGCCTCCAAAATTTGCCGACAAAGGGTTTCCGCTTCCCTAAGTCGGCCCGCTTGGTGATGCCCAAGCGCGTCGGTCAGCATAGTGTTCAAGCCAACAAATCCTCCAAACCATCATATTGGTCGTCTATTTCTGTATTTCTCTTTTATCTTCACATTAAACCGGGTTACACCAAATTTAAAAATGAATCATTGATGCGCCCAATCTCACAGCCCGATTGACATAATTTTCCACGGCTGATTAATGCGTTGGTTTCAGGCGAGGCAACAGTGGCCGACGATGTCGTTATAGGATTTGAATACAAGAGGCACTTCGAGCCAACCCGTAATCCTGCCCCCGCAACTCACGTATGGTCTGAGCCGGCTTCAGGCGGTTATTTGATCGGGTGTCATCTGGAACCAACCGGTCATAATGTATTTTGACCCCGAAATGGTTGGGCATCCCCGGTGGGCGTGCGTCCATTCCGCCGGCCAGATCAAAGTCTTCCCGGCCTCCGGCTTGATTTTGAGATCGTAATGGGTGAATTCCGTTTCGCCGCCATCGGCGATATCGTTTAGATAGGTCATCCACACGAGTATCCTTGGCAATCCGCCGAAATTGGTCTTCTCTGAGTGCAACTTGGAAAAATGGCCACCGACCTCATATTTTTGTATATTGAACGTGCCAATATGGGTTTTACTGATGAAAGTTTTCAAAAAATCCCACTGGTCGCAGTAATCCCGAAAACATTCGTGAAGGACACCGAAGTACCGGTGAAAGACGGCATGTGTTTCGTTTTTCAAGGCCATCGGCTGGATCGAAATATCAGAGCTCCACTTGGCTTCGGTGTCAACCTGACCGCCGATTAGGCCGTTTTTTTGAAGCTGAGGATTGGCTTCGAAAAAACCAATCAGCTCAGCGCACAAATCGGCATCGAGCGCTGACCAGCTTCCGACAAAATGCGGCCCGGCTGAGCTTTCTATCTCAATTCTCTGATCTTTTATCACGGCATTTCCAAGCGCATTGTAATTCCATCAAACATCAACGAGGGCGAACTTAGCATTTTCCGTCAGGGTAAATTCAATATTTCCGCTGCCAAACTGGACCAGGCGGAACGGCGCATCACTATCGGCGGGGAATTCCAAAAACCCGGAGGATTTTCCGACTTCCGACAAACCTTCCTCGAACTGGCCGATTTCAAGCAGGCTGGCGCCCAGATAGGAGGATGTGGGTCTGGCATCGGGAAGCAGGCGCGCAGCCTGGCGAAGCGCAACCACGGCGCCATTAAAATCATTGTTTTGGAACGAGAGAACACCCAGATTGAACCAGGCTTCGGCGAATTCGGGGTTTACCATGACGGCACGCTTATAGGCGTGTGTTGCTTCTTGGTCATCGCGGCCACGCAGGCACTCACCGCGCACGAAATGAGCCGCGGCAACTTCGCTGTTGATGGAAATAACCTTCTCGACAAGCGCAAGCGCTTCATCGAACTTTCCCAAATTACAATGGAGCAATCCGAGGCTCAAATTTGCTTGTAGATGGGACGGGTCGAAATCCAGCGCTTTCGTGAACGCAGCCACCGCGGCGTCATTCCGGCCGACCATCTGGTTTAGCACTCCGACAGCATGATGGGCATCGGCGAAGGAGGGCTGCGATGCGATCGCTTGCGCCAAATGGGCATGCGCCCGCTGCAGATCGCCCGTGTCGATCAGGCAACGCGCGTAAATAAAATTGGCGCGCGCGTCGTCCGGCAAGACGGCGAGGACGCCGGACGCAATCTCCGACGCCTTGGCGAGATTGCCCTCTTCCAGATGCGTTGCGGCTTCTGAAATGGCTTTGTTGATGGCTTCGTTTGTCCCCGCTGTCATATTCCCGGTTATCCTAGCAAATCATTGGGGTCAGGTTTTATCTACAATCAACGGACGGCGGCTAGTATTCGATAACCGAGCGAATACTCTCCCCCGCATGCATCAAATGGAACGCCTCGTTGATGTCGTCGAGCCCCATGGTATGCGTGATCAGATCGTCGATGTTGATCTTGCCGTCCATGTACCAGTCCACGATCTTGGGCACGTCCGTGCGGCCCTTGGCGCCGCCGAACGCTGTGCCGCGCCAGACGCGGCCCGTTACCAATTGGAACGGGCGTGTGGCGATTTCCTGGCCGGCCCCGGCAACGCCGATGATGGTGCTTTCGCCCCAGCCCCGGTGGCAGCATTCCAACGCCTGGCGCATGGTGTTCACATTGCCGATGCATTCGAAGGAATAATCGGCGCCGCCGTCGGTCAGATCGACCACCGCTTCCACCACATTGTCAGTGCTGGATGCATCAATGAAATCGGTCATGCCGAATTTTTCGGCGAGCGGAACCTTCTTGGCGTTCGTGTCGATGCCGATGATCTTTTCGGCGCCCGCCATACGCGCCCCTTGCAACACGTTTAAGCCGATGCCGCCAAGGCCGAAGACCGCCACGTTGGCGCCCGCGCGCACTTTGGCCGTATTGATTACCGCGCCGATGCCGGTTGTGACGCCGCAGCCGATGTAACAGATTTTGTCGAAGGGCGCGTCTTCGCGCACCTTGGCGACGGCGATTTCGGGCAACACGGTGAAATTGGAAAAAGTCGAGGTGCCCATATAATGGCGGATCATCTCGCCGCCGATGGAAAAGCGCGACGTGCCGTCGGGCATCAAACCCTGACCCTGGGTGCCGCGGATCGATGTGCAGAGATTGGTAAGCCCGGAATTGCACGATTTGCATTGCCCGCATTCAGGGATGTAAAGAGGGATGACGTGATCGCCTTTTTTGAGGGTGGTGACGTCCGGTCCCATATCCACCACCACGCCGGCTCCTTCATGGCCGAGAATGGCCGGGAACAGGCCTTCCGGGTCGTCGCCGGAGAGCGTAAAGGCATCCGTGTGGCAGACGCCGGTGGCCTTTACTTCGATCAAGACCTCGCCCGCTTTCGGGCCTTCCAGATTGACGGTTTCAATGGTGAGCGGATCGCCGGCTTTATGGGCGATGGCGGCGCGGGTTTCCATGGATGCCTCCCTCAGGTTTGGTTTGATCTAGAGGTACCGGAGGCTTTGCACGCGGTCAAGGAACGGCGGCGAGTGCGGGAACCGCATAACCTAACCAATCGCCGATCAGGTCGAGCCAAGCTTTTACGGCGATTTCATAGGGTACGGAAATCCCCTCGAAACCAGCCTTGAAATTCGGTGGATTTCTGTACCCTTATCTCCCTATGATCTGGGGACAGTAAAGAGTGGTTTTCGGAATAGGGCGATGTCTGCTTCCAAGTGGCTAGAGGTCGCCGATGCAGAAATGGGCCATATGCGCGACAGCTCCGGCACTGTGGTAATCACCGAATTCCGCTGTCGCATCCTTGCCTGCGTACATTCGGGCGATTCCTGCGCCACCGGGATGATGGGGCGCCCACTCGGTAATGTCGTAAACTTTTCCTGAGATGATGACCCAACAGTCATCTTTGGTATTGTGCTGAGCGACCTCTTCGCGCGTGACCCGGCGCGTTCCGTCGGCCGGGCTAGCCGGCTTCCAAAGCTTCTGCTTGGTCGCAGCGTGGTCGGCCTTGGCAGTCTGGCGGTAGTCCCACGGCCCCAGTTTCTTGGGAGGCAATTCGGTGCCGATATCGCGGGCGTCATACGAATAGATCCAGTCGTCATTTTCGCCGCCGCGTTTGTCGTGGGCAAAGGCGGGACTCACACGCTCGTCGAGCTCTTCGAGCAGCGCCTTCTGCTCTGCGGTGTCTCTGGCCCGTAAATGATCGAACGCGAATTTGGAGCTCAGTTGAAAGCGGGTGGCGCGGTAGTGCCTGACACGTTCGTAGTGCAACAACGCCGTCGCCATGTCGTCGCCGTGCAGGGTGAAAGCGCTGGAGAGCGCAGCGGCGTCCTCGAAGGATTGCGCCGCACCCTGACCAAATGTGGGAAGCATCGGATGCGCCGCGTCGCCCAGCAGACAGACGCGGCCCTGCACCCAGGTATCGAGCGCGTCTCGATCATAGAGGCCCCATTTGGTTGGGCGAACAACGGCCCCGGCCAGTGCAACGAGGTCGTCTCGGTTGGGGCTTTCAGCGAACGCCTCGCCGACCTGACGAGCGACCTCCTCCTGGCTGACCGGAAACCAATCGCCTTCCTCTTGCTCAAACTCTGTTGATTTGGGCTCGTAGTGGGCGATCCAAACGTTCAGCAACTCGCCCCCGCGTACCCAGTAGGTGGTCACCGCACTCGTGTCGGTCTTATGGCGGTCCATGCTGAAGGAGTCGATGGGATTGTTATCCAGGGGACTGCCGTCGGCCTTGCGGAGCGCGGCGACGTCCGCCCGTGGAATGAGCCCGCGAAAGCAGATCACCTCGGTCCAACGCTTGGGGCGCGGGCTCGGCCACGCCGCCTCCAATGTGGCGGAGTTGATCCCGTCGGCACCCACGAGAACACCGCCCGTTGCGACCAAGCCATTCGAAAAGGTCGCCGTCACGTCGTCCGCGGTCTGTCGCAATTCTGTCAGCCTGCTGTCCATGTGGACGGTAATCGGGCAAGGTTTCCCGCTGTCGGTGCCGAACTCGGACACCCGTTTGTGGAGGCACATCAACAAGTCCAGCCTGTGCATGTGATGGAACCCGGCGCCGTCGCCCGCGGCAGTAACATGATCGAACGGCCTCTCACTCCTGCTTCCATCTTCGTTGAACTGCCGCGACGACTCCAGAATGGCTGCCCGGCCGCCGTCGATCGCCCCGTGGGGGCCCTTGGGGTCCCCACCATCGAGGTCGACGCCCAGCCAACGGCATAACCGGGCCCCGTTAGGCGGGATGTTCAACCCGGCGCCCGCGGTGGCCGGCTCTTTGGTTTGTTCGTAGACTTCGATCGATGAGAAGACATGGGACTGTCGCAGCGCCAACGCCGTCATCAGCCCGCCCATTCCCGCACCGACTATTACTGCTCGCATAATGTTGTCCTTTCGGTTGACCATACCGCCGCCGCGCCAATGAGGGTTTAGTATAGAAAACCAACCTCTCTGGCTATGACGTCATCACCTTTGCTACTCACAGGTTGGTAGCTGGCGACCTCAATGGACTTCATCAGCCGGCGTTGGCGCTTTCATCACAACCTCACTGGTATCGGAACGCTTCGTTGGCGGCGACAAAATATAGGGCGGTTCCGGACAAATGTTATTACAATTTAATTGTGTTATAATTTTATAATTTACATAAATATAAAAAATTATTATAATATTATATACGCTAATTAAATGTATTATAGAGGCAATCAAATGACCCAGCATATGCTGACCGCCAACCGGCTAAGCGACGGCGCCGTTGTCTATCTTGGGTACGGTGGCGGCTGGAGCGGCGAAATCCAAAATGGCCAGTTGGTAGCGGCGGACAAAACCGAAGAGCTGGAGGCCGAGGGGCAGCGCGCCGCCGCCGCCAATATCATCGTGGCGTCCTATGTGATTGAAGTTGAAGGCACAGAGGGAAACTACACACCGGTGCGCCGGCGGGAACAAATTCGCGCCTTTGGCCCCACCGTTGTGAAGGGCGCGCAAACGTCTCAAGGAGTTAAGGATTTAAACCATGTACCGGTATGACGAGTTTGATAACCGCCTGACGGCTGAGCGCATCGGCGAATACCGGGATCAGGTGGCGCGCCGCCTGGACGGCGATCTGAACGAGGACAATTTTCGCAATTTGCGTCTGCGCAACGGTCTTTATATGCAGTTGCACGCCTATATGCTGCGCGTCGCCATTCCCTATGGGCTGATGTCGTCGGACCAGTTGCGGAAATTGGCCTTCCTAGCGCGCACCTACGACAAGGATTACGGCCATTTCACCACCCGCCAGAACCTGCAATTCAACTGGCCCAATTTGGAAGACACGCCGGAAATTCTGGAGCATCTGGCCGATGTGGATATGTCCGCCATACAGACCAGCGGCAACGTCAATCGCAACGTCACCGCCGATGCCTTCGCCGGCGTCGCCCGTGACGAGATCGAAGACCCGCGCCCCTATTGCGAGATCGTGCGCCAGTTCCTGACCCTCAATCCGGAATTTTCCTGGCTGCCGCGCAAATTCAAGATCGCCGTATCCGCCGCCGCCGAGGACCGCGCCGCCACCACGGTCCACGATATTGGGCTGCTGCTGATCCACAACGCCGCCGGCGAAACCGGCTTTCGGGTTCTGGTCGGCGGCGGCTTGGGGCGCTCGCCATTCCTCGGCAAGGTTTTGCGCCTGTTCCTGCCCAAGGACGATCTGATCGGCTATCTGCAGGCCATCCTCAGGGTCTATAATATGGAAGGCCGGCGCGACAACATGTACAAGGCGCGCATCAAAATTCTGGTGCACGAATTGGGGATCGAGAAGTTCCGCGCCAAGGTGGAGGCCGAATTTGAAGCCTCAGCGGGCGATCCATTGTTTATCGGCCGGCAAGAAGAGGCGCGCATCAAGGCCCAGTTCGCCGCGCCCGCCTATAAGCGGCGCGATGAATACCATCCCGGCCACGAGGCCAAATTGCGCAAAAACGCGGCCTTTGCCCAATGGGCGGCGCATAATCTGGCGGCCCATAAGCAGCCGGGCTACGCCATCGTCAATTTGCCCCTGAAGCCCGCCGGCGGCATTCCCGGCGACGTTTCCGCCGATCAGATGGATTTTATCGCCGGCCTCGCCGACACTTACAGCTTCGGTGAATTGCGCGCCACCCACCGGCAAAATCTGGTGCTGGCCGATGTGGCCAAGTCTGATTTGTATTCCCTGTGGCAAAAAATTTCCAAAGCCGGGCTGGCGCCGCCGAATTTGGACCGCATCACCGATATCATCTGCTGCCCGGGCATGGATTACTGCTCTCTAGCCACGGCCCGTTCGATCCCCATCGCCCAACGTATCTCCGAGCGCTTCTCTGACCAGGAACGCCAGGATACGATCGGCGAGTTGAAGCTGAACATATCGGGCTGCATTAATGCCTGCGGCCATCATCATATCGGCCATATCGGGCTGCTCGGCGTCGAAAAAAATGGCGAGGAATATTACCAGATCACGGTCGGCGGATCGGCCGCTGGCGATGCCGATATCGGGCGCATCATTGGTCCGGCCTTTGCCTCCGAAGACGTGGTCGATGCGGTGGAGACCCTGGTTGATACCTATTTGGATATCCGCGCGCCGGGCGAGCGGTTTCTCGACACCTTGCGACGCATCGGGCCTGAGCCTTTCAAGGAACGCCTCTATGCCATTGATTAAAGACGGCGCCATCGAGGCCGACGGCTGGACCTATCTCGGACCCGACGACTATCCGGGCCCAGGCCAGCCGGTGATTATCGATTATGCCCGCTGGCGGGACCGGGACGCCACCATCGCCGCCCATAACGGGCCGCTCGGCATCCGCATGCGCGCCGACCAGGTGCCGGAACTGATTGCCGATGATCTTGGGCGCTTTGATCTTATCGCCCTCGAATTTTTGGGTATCGCCGATGGCCGCCCGTTCTCCCACGCCCGCGTATTGCGCGACCGGCTGGGCTTTGGCGGCGAGTTACGGGGCGTCGGCGAGGTCCTCGAAGATCAGATGTTTTTCATGCGCCGCTGCGGCATCGATGCGTTCGAGCTGGACGCGGGGCGCGACATCGGGCGCGCCATTGCCGCCCTCACCGCGTTTTCGGCCCCCTATCAGGCGGCCTCGGACGGCCTCGCAACCGCGCACGAGCGCCGCCGCAGAAGCCGCTAAATTTGCGGCTTAGGCCCAAAACCGGCATAGTCGGCGCATGCATG
The DNA here is from genome assembly GCA_018674495.1 of Rhodospirillaceae bacterium. Classification (GTDB taxonomy): domain Bacteria; phylum Pseudomonadota; class Alphaproteobacteria; order Rhodospirillales; family UBA2165. The sequence continues at coordinate 8,275 of JABHAA010000144.1, forward strand.
GCGATACTGGAATAGCGACAAGCGGCGGCGAACGGTTGGCGGAATCGTTGGAATTGCTGGCCGACATGGGCCGCGATTTCGCCCGCTCTCTTGATATCGAAGTAACCTTACAAAGCGCATTGACGCGCATCACCGAATATCTCGGTGCCGAAGGCGGTGCGTTGTTTCTTCTCGAAGACGACGAAACCACCCTCAACTGCCAATGCTGCGTCGGCGCCGCCAATATCACCGGGCTTACCTTGCGTTCCGATCACGGCATTATTGGCCGCTGCGTGCAGAACAACGCCGGTGATATCGTGCGCGATGTGGCTTCTGATCCCTCCTTCGACGGCTCGGTCGATACCAAGACAGGCTTTACCACCCGCTCTATCCTGTGCGCGCCGTTGAGCGTCAAAGCGGAGCGCATCGGCGCTATCGAGCTGATCAACAAACACGGCGGTGACGGCCTATTCGACGATAGCGATCTAACCCTGTTGCAAGTGCTTTGCTCATCGGCGGCGCTGGCCATCCTCAATGCGCGCATGGCCTCCGAATTGGTCGAGCAGGAAAAAACCAAGCGCGAGCTGGAACTAGCCGCCGAAATTCAGCGCAGCCTTTTGCCGGCCGAGCCCATAGGCCCCTACCCCATTTGGGGCCTGAATATTCCGGCGCGCACCGTGTCCGGCGATTTCTACGATTTCTTCGAGCTCGACGACGGGCGCATTTCCTTTTGCCTCGGCGATGTGTCGGGCAAGGGCATCAACGCCGCCATGCTGATGGCCAAGACCGCCAGCCTTTATCACTGCCTCGGCAAGACCGAAACCAGGCCCGGAAAATTGCTGGCGCGCCTCAACGAGGAGATCTGCGACACCGCCACAAGGGGCATGTTCGTGACCCTGGTGGGCGGCATCTATGATCCCAAATCGATGACCGCGCGCATCGCCAATGCCGGCCACGAGCCGCCGCTCAAACGCACGCCGGAAGGTTTGTACGAAAGCTTTGAAGCCGAGGCGCCACCGCTTGGCATCGCCGTCGCCATCATCCCCGAAGACGGCTATCCGGAATTTGATATCCGCCTGGACGGCGGCGCGCTCTATCTGTTCAGCGACGGCGTCACCGAGGGCAAACTGGCCAACGGCAAAATGCTGGGCGCCGACGGGGTGTGCAAAATTCTCGACGAAAATTCCGATATGAGCCTCGCCAAACGGCTGCGATCGGTGGTCGCGGGGCTCGACCGGGGCGGCGATCTGCACGACGATATCACCATATTGGGGATCGATTCCCGGACCGAGGAGCTGAGCACCGGTCAAGGCGGCGGCAAATATGCGCCCGCCGCGCCCATTGTTCCCCGCCTCGAATACGCCATACCGGCGCGCGCGGCGCGGCTCCGCGATGTCCGTCACGCGGTGCGCCGGTTCCTCGAAGATTTGGGCTATGACGGCACCCATGTGCCCGATATCGTGCTGATCATCGACGAGGCCTGCCAAAACATCATCCGCCACGGCTATGGCGGCGACAGCGATCAATGGATCGAGATCGAGGTGGCGCTGGAGGATTTCGGGCTGGTGATTCTGCTTCGCGACTTTGCCGATCCGGTGGATGCGGCGGAAATCGAGCCCCGCGATCTGGACGATGTGCGCCCCGGCGGGCTTGGCGTTCATTTCATGCGCGAAATTATGGACGAAATCAGCTACCTTCCCCGGGAAGGCGATTACGGTAATATTTTGCGCATGGTCAAGCGGGCTACGGAAAACTAGACAGGGACGGAACCCAAGGCATGGAACATTCAATCCGCGACGAAGCCAGCGCCATCGTGGTCGAATTGGCGGGCGACGTTGATCTGGAAAGCTCGCCCAGCGCCCGCACCATCCTTTTGGAATGCGTCGGAAAGGGCAAATCGGTCTATGTGGATATGGCCCGCGTCACCTATATCGACAGTTCCGGCGTCGCTTCGTTAGTAGAATCGTTCCAGTCGGCGCGCGCCGGGGGCAGTGGCTTTACCCTGATTTCGGTCTCCGAGGAAGTCATGCGGGTGATCCAACTGGCGCGCCTCGACAAGATATTCACCATCCACGACAATCTGGACGCCGCCCGTCAGGCGGGGGATTAAGTATCCATGAGCGATCCGATGCGTTCGGCGATCCTCAGGCACACCGAGACGGTGGGCCGAACCTCGATCTCGGCGATTGAAATGATCGGCCATTGGGGCGCGCTATTGGGCGAAAGCGTCTATTGGCTGTTCGCCGGCGCCAAAATGAAACAGCCGGTGCGCATCAGCGCCATCTTCCAGCAAATGATGGAGATCGGCATCTTTGCGATCCCCATCGTTGCCTTGTTGTCGGCGACCATCGGTATGATGCTGGCCATCCAGGGCATCCATACCTTGTCCATCTTCGGCGCCGAAAGCCAGGTGGTGTTCGGCATATCGCTGTCCGTGGTGCGCGAATTTTCGGCCCTGATCACTGGTATATTGGTGGCCGGGCGCTCTGGCTCGGCCTTGGCGGCGCGGCTTTCGACCATGCAGATCAATCAGGAGATCGACGCCCTGCGGGTAATGGGCATCCATCCGGTCCGCTTTCTGGTGGTGCCGTCGCTGATAGCCATGATCGTCATGCTGCCAGCGCTGACGTTTTTATCGGACATAGTGGCGCTCTATGCGGCGGGGCTCTGGGTGTCCTTCGATCTCGGCATTTCTCAGGCAGCCTATTGGAGCCAGACCATCGATGCGTTATCCATCGGCGATCTTTGGCACGGGATCGGCAAGGCGGCCATATTTGCGGTGCTGATCACGCTGATCGGCGTCGTCAACGGCGCCTCGGTCACCGGCGGCGCCGAGGGCGTTGGCCGGGTCACCACCCGCGCCGTGGTGCAGGCCATATCGGCGATTGTCATTACCGACATGATCTTCGCCTTCCTGGCGACCCGCTGATGGGAGGCCGCGAATGAGCAGTGACGAGGCAGGTAATCTCGCCATCCGGGTCCGAGACCTGGTTACCCATTACGGCGAGCGCCAAATCCTGAAAGGCATCGATTTTGATGTGCGACCGGCCGAAATCATGGTCATCATGGGCGGCTCGGGCTCCGGCAAATCGACGCTGATGCGTCATCTTTTGGCGCTGGAGGCAGCCACATCTGGTAGCGTCGAAGTACTGGGCGAAGATATCGGGCGCCTCGGCACCCGCGCCCGCGCCGAATTATCCAAGAAAATCGGCGTCGCCTTTCAATCGGGGGCCCTGTTTTCGTCCCTTAGTGTCGGCGAAAACATCCAATTGCCGCTCGCCGAACATACCAAGCTGAACGCCGCGACCAAGGCGATCATGACCCGTATGAAGCTCGAAGTGGTCGATCTGGCCGGCTTCGAGGATTTGATGCCGTCGGAGCTGTCGGGCGGCATGATCAAGCGCGCCGCCTTGGCCCGCGCCATCATCATGGATCCGAAGATTTTGTTTTGTGACGAGCCCTCCGCCGGGCTCGACCCGGTGGTGGCCGCGTCATTAGACGATCTAATCCTGCGCCTTCGGGACGCCATGCAGATGAGCATCGTTGTCGTCACCCACGAGCTGGAAAGCGCCTTCAAGATCGCCGACCGGATCACGATTCTCGATCAGGGGCACATTCTGGCAGTGGGCACCGTCGATGAAATCAAGAATTCCGATAACGAGCGCATACAAAATATCTTGCATCGGCGGACCGAGGAGGAAATCCTGGACGCTGATGAGTATTTGCGCCGCCTGACTGGGATCACGGTCGAAGGGAGCCCAGCCCTTTGAAGAGCAACCGTTTGAATTATTTGATTGTCGGCGCGTTCGTTTTACTCGTGCTGGCCGGGCTTGTGGCTTCGGTAGCCGCTCTCACGGGGCGCACCGGCGCCACTGACAACTATTTCGCCGTCTACAAGAACGTGACCGGCGTCGATTTCGGCAGCCGCGTTCTGTTCGAAGGCTTTCATATCGGCCAGGTCGAAAAGATCACCCCTGTCGAGCAGGACGGACGGGTGAAATTTCGTGTCGATCTGTCTATCACCAAGGGCTGGAAAGTGCCCGAGGACTCGAAGGCCGAAATTGTCTCATCAGGATTGTTGGCCGCCGTGACCATCAATTTACGGGCCGGGAAGAAACCTGAATTGCTAGCCCCCGGCGCCCAGATCGAAAGCGTTGAAGCGGCCAATATTATGGCGTCGGTGTCCAGCCTGGCCGAAGAAGTGCGTCAATTGACAGAGACCGACGTCAAACCGATGATCGCCAAAATCTCCAAGGCCATCGGCGGCTTCACCGATATCATGGGTGATAGCGGCGGCGCCATGGCCAAGGATGTGCAAGCGCTGATCCAGAACCTCACGGCCAGCACCCCTGATATCATCGATAATATGGAGACCTTCTCGGACCGGCTTAACGAAGGCGCCGAACAATTGAACCGCATGCTGAGCAAAAAAAATGTGGCGGCGTTCGATCAAATCGTCGGCAATCTACAAACCACCACCGACAACATGACCACCCTGACCGAACAGCTCGGCCAGACGCGCACCGATCTAGATTTGCTTTTGAAAAAAGTCGATGGCCTGTTCGGCGAAGTCGGCACCGTGGTTTCCGACAACCGGCTGGACCTGGACCGCTCCATCGTTGATATGCGCCATACGGTGGAATCGGTGGCCCGCCATATCGATGCCATCAATCAAAACCTGGAAGGCGCCAGCCGCAACATGGCCGAATTTTCGCGCCAGATCAGGCTCAATCCGGGATTGCTGCTGGGCGGCAAACCGCCCGTCGATAAGGCGGCCACCAAATGAGCCGGGGAATGCGCGCATTGCCGGCGGCGTTGCTGCTGATTTTAGGCGCTTGCACCCAACCGGCGCTGCCGGACGATCATTTCTACCGGCTCGGCGCGGCGCCGGCCGAAGGGATAAGCGGCGCCCTTACCGGCGTGATCGAGGTGAGCCGCTTCATCGCCGACGGATTGGCCGGGCGGCGGCCGATTGTCTATACCGACGGCGGTGATGGCAGGGAGGTGCAGAGCTATCATTATCACTTCTGGTCAGAGCCGCCGCCGATCATGCTACAAAACACGCTGGTTGCTTACTTGCGCGCCACCAATCGGGGCGCCCAACTGGTAACCCCCGATATGCGGGTCGAGCCCGATTACATCATTTCCGGAAAAATTCGCCGCTTTGAACAGGTTTTGGGGCCAGCGGGCAAAATTGATCTTGCGCTGGAGTTGGCGGTCAAACGCACCCGCGATGATAAAATGATCCTGCTGCGGCCCTATTCGGTTACCGTCGCCACCAGCAACGCCACCGTGGGCGAGGCCGTGCGGCGCATCAATCAAGGCCTCAACGCCATCTATGCCAAATTCCTGAGCGATATCCCGGGGCGCTGATTCTATTCCCGGTCCACGGATCGGTATTTGTATTGCGCACCGATGAAGGCGCCCTTGAAAGGCCGCAAGGCGCCAAGGCTGAGCACGGTAATCACCGGTGGCCAGATGACCATATGCACCCAGGTGGGCGGCTGAAACACCAGCTCGACCCATAACGCAAGCCCGGCGACGATAAATCCGACAATCAGCATGATGAACACCGCTGGGCCGTCCGCCGCGTCGTGACCGCCCAAATTAAGCCCGCAATGATCGCAAGCCTCGCCAACGGCAAGAAAGCCGACGAACAAATGGCCGCGCCCGCATCGGGGGCAGCGGCCAATGATCGCTGAAAGTATCGGGCGTTTGGTTTGCGCGCGGGTTTCGGCCAAGGGTCTTAAAAAACCCGCGTCTTAGCTTGCCGGCAGGTGCAAAAAGCCAGTTGCGCCCCAGAAATACACATTGATGTAGAGAAACACCCAGACCACGTCGACGAAGTGCCAATACCAAGCGGCGGCCTCGAAGCCCACATGCTGCTCCGCCTTGAAATGGCCAGCGCGGAGACGCATGAAACAGACAAACAGGAATATGGTGCCGACCAGCACATGGAAGCCGTGAAATCCGGTCGCCATGTAGAAGGTGGAGGGATAGATGCCGTCCGAGATTGTGAAGGAATGCAGGATCAGTTCCGCATATTCGAAAATCTGAAAGCCCAAAAATATGACGCCCAAGAGAACCGTGATGCCGGTCCAACGCACGGCCTTGGGCCGGTCATTTTCGATGATCGCATGGTGGGCGATGGTCACGGTCACGCTGGAGGACAACAGGATCAGCGTGTTCAGCATCGGAATACCGCCGGCGCCGATGGCTTCCAGATCGCCGTTTGGCCAGGTGCCGGCGACGTTGTTCAATATCGGCAGGCTGGAATGGAAATAGGCCCAGAAGAAGGCAAAGAAGAACATCACCTCGGAGACGATGAACAATACAAAGCCCAAACGCAGGCCCTTTTGCACCAACTCCGAATGGAAGATACCGCCTTGGGCCTCGGCCACCACATCGCGGAGCCAGCCTGTGAAAACGCCCATCACCAGAACAAGGCCGAGGATCAGAAGCCACGGGGAATCTTCGTGCATGAAGACGATCAGCCCAACCGCCATGACGGCCGCCGATACGGCGGCTAAGATCGGCCACGGGCTCGGCTCAACCAGATGCCAGGGATGGGTTTTTGTTGTATCGCTTGCCATGGCTTGTCTTCCTAAAAGCTCCGACTATCCATTGATTTCGGCCCGATTGGCCGGACTATTCTCGGCCCGCCGCTCCGCCTCCGCTTGTCTTGCCTCGCCTTGATCCCTGTCGGCCTCTTTGGCCGCACTTTGATCCCAGTCGGCCTTTTTGGCCGCACTTTGATCAGTGTCGGCAAAAAAGGTGTACGAAAGCGTGATGGCGGTTTCGTTCTTGGTGTTGATGTCTTTCAACATCTCCGGATCCACATAGAAGATCACCGGCATTTGTGCCGTCTGGCCGGGATGCAACACCTGTTCTGTAAAACAGAAACAATCGATCTTGTTGAAATACGTCGCCGTCTTGTAGGGCGTCACGTTGAACGTCGCGGTGCCGACGATTGTCTTGTCTGATATGTTGGTGGCTTCGAAATGGGCCAATACCTGTTCGCCGATGCGCACCCGCAATTCCCGCTGCACCGGGCGGAAGTGCCACGGCAATTTGGCGTTGGTGTTGGCATCGAAGCGCACGGTCACATAGCGCGCCGCCTTTGCCGCCTCGTCCTCCACCGGAATGATGAGCGCCGCCAGCTTGGCTTCATCGGCAACTTGCGTGGTGCCGCCAAAGCCGGTGACCTGGCAAAAGGCCCGGTACATGGGCTGCGCCGTTGCCACCAGGGCGCCCATGCCACCGATCAGCCCGACCAGGGCATAGGCGGTCAGCTTGGTGCGCCGGGGGGTGCTTTTACCCTGGCGCGAAGCGCGTGCTGTCCTATGTGCGGCCTCGTTGCTCACTTGGGGCTCCTTACTCTGCCGCCTGCAAATCGCTCGTATCGGGCAACACTTCGTGGGTGTGGAACGGCGCCGGCGATGGCACCGTCCATTCCAATGTGGTCGCGCCCTCACCCCAGGGATTGTCTTCGGCCGGCGCACCGGCGGTCAGGGTCCGGTATAAAATCCAAAGGAACATGAACGCGCCCAGCATGGTGATCAGGCCACCGATGCTTGAGACCATATTCCAGCCGGCATAGGCGTCGGGGTAATCGGGAATCCGGCGCGGCATCCCGGCCATGCCCAGAAAATGCTGCGGGAAGAACAGAACATTGACGCCGATGAAGGTGATCCAGAACTGCCACCTACCTTGGACCTCGGAATATTGCCGTCCCGACATCTTGCCGAGCCAGTAATAGATGCCGCCATAGATCGCGAAGACGGTCGCCACCGACAGCACGTAATGGAAATGGGCAACCACGAAATAGGTGTCGTGGAAAGCCTGATCGACGCCCGCGTTAGCGAGCGTAATGCCGGTCACGCCGCCGGCGACGAACAGAAAGATAAAGCCCATGGCATACAGCATCGGTGTTTTGAAATCGATCGATCCGCCCCACATGGTAGCCAGCCAGGAGAAGATTTTGACCCCGGTCGGCACAGCAATGACCATGGTTGCAATCACAAAATAGGAGCGCGTCTCGACATTGAAGCCGACCGTGTACATATGGTGCGCCCAGACAATGAAGCCGACGAAGCCAATGGCTGACATGGCATAGGCCATTCCGAGATAGCCGAAGATCGGCTTTTTCGAAAAGGTAGAGATGATATGGCTGATCACGCCGAACGCCGGGATCACCATGATGTAGACTTCCGGATGGCCAAAGAACCAGAACAGATGCTGCCAGAAGATCGGATCGCCGCCGCCTTCGGGGGAGAAAAATGCAGTGCCGAAATTGCGGTCGGTGAGCAGCATGGTTAATGCGCCGGCCAGCACCGGGATAGCCATCAACAGTAAGAACGCGGTGATCAGCATCGCCCAAACGAACAAAGGCATACGGTGCAAAGTCATGCCCGGCGCCCGCATATTCAAGATGGTGGTGATGAGATTGATGGCGCCCAATATGGATGAGGCCCCTGCCAGATGCAGGCTCAAGATGCCGAAATCGACCGCCATGCCGGGATGGAAATCGGCGTTGGACAAGGGTGGATAGACCGTCCAGCCGGTACCGACGCCGCCGGCGATAAAGGTCGAGGCAACCAGCAATACCAAGGCTGCCGCCAGCAGCCAGAACGAAACATTGTTCATGCGCGGGAAGGCCATGTCGGGGGTGCCGATCATCAGCGGCACAAACCAATTGCCGAAGCCGCCGATCAGCGCCGGCATGACCACAAAGAACACCATGACGAAGCCATGCGCCGTCACCAGCATGTTATAGAACTGAAAATCTTCGATAAACTGGATGCCGGGCTGGGTCAGCTCCAAACGGATCATCGCCGACATGGCGCCGCCGACAACGGCCGCAATCACCGCGATGGCAAGATAAAGGGTGCCGATATCTTTATGGTTGGTGGAATAGGCCCAGCGTCTCCAACCCGTTGGGCTGTGATCATGTCCGCCGTCGGTGCCGGCATGCGCAGTGTCAGACATATTTTTATTACCTCTTCAATACATGCGCGCCCGGCATGCGGGCGGCAGCCTGGGCAACCTTGATCGCCTTGGCAGTTGCGCTGGCGGCGGTCTTTGGCGGAGTTTGGATGCCGGCATATTTAACCTTGGCAGCGGCGGCCCATTTGGCGAATTCCGCCTTCGTGACCACATCCACCCGGATCGGCATGAAGCCGTGATTGACGCCGCACAATTCCGAACACTGGCCATAAAAGGTGCCGGTCTTGGTGACTTTGATCCATGATTCGTTGGTGCGCCCGGGAACCGTATCCATCTTGACGCCGAACGACGGCACCGCCCAGTTGTGAATGACATCGTCCGACGTCATCAACAGGCGAATTTCCGTATTGACCGGCAGCACCACCCGTTCATCCACCTCCAACAGGCGCTTGCCACCTTTTGGCAGGTCTTCCTCGTCGACAATATTGCTGTCGAATTCGAAATCGCCGTTGTCAGGATATTGATAGGTCCAAAACCATTGATGGCCGGTGATCTTGAGGGTCATTTCCGGGTTCTTGGCCTTATCCATGAAAAATAGAAGCTTCATGGAGGGCACTGCGATAACCATCAGAATGGCAATCGGCACCACCGTCCAGACCACTTCCAACAGGGTGTTGTGGGTGGTCTTGGAGGGTACCGGGTTGGCCTTGGAATTGAACTTGATGATGATCACCAGCATCAGGCCGAGAACGAACAGCACAATGAGGATTTCAATCACCAGCAACAGATTATGAAAAGAGATGATGTCTTCCATCACCGGCGTCGCCGCTTCCTGGAAATTCATTTGCCAGGGTTTCGGGCCGGCGGCCAGGGCGCCGGCGGATGCGGCCAGCCAGGCGCTGATAAATAAAAGCGAAGTTAACATCCATCGGCATCGGTTCATCACGTACTTTCCTTAATATTTGTCCCAACGGCCAAGGCGGTCAACTTGGATGACAATCTGAGGCCGGAGACTGGGCGAAAGATTATGGGCAACTAAACCGTAAATATTGTGCTCACTATAATCAAAACACCGTTAGGCACCTATACAAAAATTCGCACCATCGGTAAAGCCTTGCAACACACTACATAGGTATTAAGTGCCAGAATTCAAAGGAGAAATGATTACAATTTGCAACTGCCATGGCACCGGATTTCACGCCCGATCCCGGCGCGGCGAATTTTCAGGCGGTTGCGGACAATTGGGCGGAATGTTAAATGCTTGCCAACCCAAGGATCGAACCGATGACGCCCAGAAAGAAAAATATGGTGTTTATTGTGGTCTTGGCGCTGGTAGCGGTGGCCATGTACGTATCCACAATCATCAATGTGAGCAACGGCTAGCCCAGCCGTTGGAGCCTGAGCCATGAACGCCATCGAAATTTTGCCCCATTTGAATGCCGGCCTCAATGCCGCTGCCGCCGTTTGCTTGGGCATCGGCTTTGTATTGATCCGCTTAGGTGCCAAGCGCGCCCACCGCAACTTTATGCTCACCGCCGCCGGTATTTCGGGGCTGTTCCTGATCAGTTATGTCACGTTACGTTTTTTTGCGCCGATCTTCGCCTTCCAGGGCGAGGGCGCAATCCGCATATTCTATTTCATCCTGCTGGCGAGCCATGTGGTGATGGCCATGGCCATCGTGCCGCTAGCCGGCTTGACGCTGTATCGGGGCTTGAGCGGTAAGTTCGATCAGCATCGGCGTATTGCCCGCTGGACCTGGCCGGTCTGGATGTATGTGTCGATAACCGGCATCGCCGTCTATCTGATGCTCTATCAATTCTTTCCGGCGTCCAAAGTCGCCGGACTATCCTTGGTATAATATGATGAAGCCGGTCATCGGCCCTGCCCGCGCCATCCTTTGGGGCTGGGCGTTGTTGGCGATCCTGTCGCTGGCCTTTGCCGGGCTGGCCTTGATTGTCCCGGTCGCCTCGAAGATGCCGTTTCTGCAAGACGCCATCGTCTGGCCCGAACAATTTTTCCAGAAGGGCCTGGTCGTCCATGTGGTGCTGTCTTTCGTGGTCTGGTACCTGGCGACGTTCGGCTTCATGGCGCAATTGACGCCCGATAGTTCCGGCGCCTCTCAAAACCTGCCTCTCGACGCAATCGGCCTTGGCCTCGCTTGGATTGGCACCGTGCTGATCCTGGTTCCGAGCCTCACCCAGCGGGGCGAGCCGACCCTCAACAACTATATTCCGGCGATCATCGATCCGCTATTTTATACCGGGCTCGGCAGCCTCGCCGGCGGGGTCGCGGTGCCGGTTACGGGGATGCTGGCGAAACTGTTCCGCAAAGCCGGCGCCGCCGCCGATGACGCCATGGTGCTGGTATCGTCGGGCTTGATCTATATTGCAGCCCTGGCGGCCTTTGTGTTGGCCTATATTCAGCTCGACGGCGCGGCGGTGGACTTCGCCTATAACGAGATTCTATTCTGGGGCGGTGGCCATATTCTGCAATTCCTCAATGTGGCGCTGTTGATCCTGGCGCTCAATCTCTTGTCGCGCTCCGGGCTTGGCGATGTTTTGGCGGCGCCCGCCTATCTCAATTCCGCGGTAGCGGTCCTGTTCCTGGGCGCCGTTGCCGGGCTGGCCTTCTTCGGCGCCTTTCCGGCGGGTAGCGATTTGCACACAATCTCGTTCACCAACCTTCAATATTTGATGGCGGTGCCGGCGCTGATCATTGCCGCCGGCGCCTACGCTTCGCGGCGACAATGGGCGGGCGCCGATTTTTCCAGGCCCGATACATTGGCTTTGGCGCTGGCGATGGCGGTATTCACCTTTGGCGGCGCGCTGGGGTTTTTTGTCGATGGTACCGATACACGCACCCCGGCCCACTATCACGGCGTTATCGGCGGCATCAATCTGGCATTCTACGGATTGTTCTATGGCTGGTTCCTGCCGGCCTTGGGGCGCGAATTCCGCTATCCGAGACTGGTCAGGTGGCAGTTGATCCTGTATGGCTTGGGTCAGACATTATTTATCGGCGGCTTGTTTGTAGCCGGGACCATGGGGGCAGCAAGAAAATCCATGGGCGCCGGGCTGGAAATGGATAACCTGGTCGCCGTGATCGCCATCGGGCTCAGGGATTTTGGTCTGGCCATGGCGATCATCTCCACTGCCGTATTCGTAGTATTGATGTTGATCGCCTTATTCAAAATACCGGTGCCCGAGGGGTAGTTAAAAGCCGCAATGACCGAACAAACCGCCGAAATAGCCGAGCTCCAAGAGAGCACGCCGGAAGCCGATGCACAGGGGCGCATAGTTGATTATGCGATTCTGCTCAAACCACGGGTGATGTCGCTGGTTCTGTTCACCGGTTTCGCCGGGTTATTGCTGGCGCCGGGCAGCCTAGATATCGCGACCACGCTGATCGCCGTTATCGCCATCGGCGTCGGCGCTGGCGCGTCGGGCGCCATTAATATGTATTACGACCGCGATATCGACGGCAAGATGGAACGCACCATGGACCGCCCGCTTCCCGCCGGACGATTGGCGCCGGTGCATGCGCTTTGGCTGGGAACCGTATTGTCGTTCGCCTCGGTGGCCGTGATGGCGGTTTGGGTCAATGCCATGGCCGCCCTGCTGCTGACCATTACCATCTGCTTTTATGTCTTTATCTACACCATCTGGCTGAAACGCAGGACGCCGCAGAACATCGTCATTGGCGGCGCGTCGGGCGCATTACCGCCAATGATCGGCTGGGCGGCGGTGACCGGCGGCATATCGATCGAGCCAGTCATTCTGTTCGCCATTATATTCCTGTGGACGCCGCCCCACTTCTGGGCGCTGGCGCTATACCGCTCGGGCGATTACGAGCGCGCCGGGGTGCCCATGCTGCCGGTGGTATCGGGCGAAAGCAGCACCAAGACGCAAATTCTGATCTATTCGCTCATATTGGCGCCGGTGGTTGTGGCGCCCGCCTTCGTCGGCATGACCAGCATGGCCGGCGGCGTCATATTGGCCGTGCTTAGCCTTTGGTTCATCGCCCACGCGGTGCGCGTCTACCGGTGCACGGATTTCGACACGCCGCGCGCCATGTTCCGGTTTTCGATCCTGCATTTATTTTTCGTCTTCCTGACCCTGCTCGGCGATCATTTCCTAGCGCCTCTGTTCGCTTAACCGGACGCACATCCCGGGCATGTCTTCTTATATCGAGCTTGAGACCCGATACCGGCGGCTGGCGGCTATTGGCGAGGCCACCGGCATGCTGCATTGGGATGCCGCCGTGATGATGCCCACCGGCGGCGCCGATGCGCGCGCCGAACAGATCGCCGCCCTGGTATCGCTGCGCCATGAATTGCAGTGCCGCACCGATATGGCCGACTTGTTCGCCGCCGCCGCCGAAGACGACGACTTAAGCCCCTGGCAGGCGGCCAATCTGCGCGAAATGCGGCGCGGCTGGATGCACGCCACGGCGCTGCCCGCCGATCTGGTCGAAGCGCGCAGCAAGGCGGGCGTGGCCTGTGAAATAGCCTGGCGCGAAGCCCGCCCCAAATCCGATTTTGCCGGTATCACCGGACTGCTGGCCGAGGTTCTGCGCCTGGAAACCGAAGCCGCCGAAATCAAGGCCGAGGCGCTGGATTGTACCCCGTACGATGCGCTACTGGACCAATATTCGCCGGGCATCGATACCGCCACGGTGGAGCGGACGTTCGCGCAGCTAACCGAATTTCTGCCCGATTTCATCCAGGCCGTGATCGAGCGCCAGGCCACACATCCGGCGCCGGCGCTACCCAAAGGCCCGTTCCCGCTCGCAACCCAGCGCGAGGTTGGCATGCGCTTCATGGCGGCCCTCGGCTTTGATTTCGAAGGCGGCCGGTTGGATGTCTCGACGCACCCGTTTTCCGGCGGCACCCCGGATGATCTCCGCATCACCACTCGCTACGACGAAGACGATTTCGCCACCGGCCTGATGGGCATCCTGCATGAAACCGGCCATGCCCTTTACGAGCGCGGCCTGCCCAAGGACTGGCGCCTGGCGCCGGTGGGCACGGCACGCGGCATGGACATCCACGAAAGCCAATCCCTGTTGATCGAGATGCAGGCCTGCCGCTCGAAACCGTTCATCGATTATGCGGCGCCAATCCTGAAAGACGCCTTTGGCGGCAGTGGCCCGTTGTGGGACGCGCACAATCTTTATGGCATCTTCACCCATGTGAATTGCGGGCTAATCCGGGTCGATGCAGACGAAGCCACCTATCCCTTGCACGTGATCCTGCGCACTGATCTAGAGCGCGCCATGCTGGCCGGCGATCTGGCCATCAATGATCTGCCGGGCGCCTGGAACGACGGCATGCAGCGATTGCTGGGCATTACGCCGGCGGACGACAAAGACGGCTGCATGCAGGATATCCACTGGTTTGACGGCGCCTTCGGCTATTTCCCCAGTTACACCATGGGCGCCCTGGCGGCGGCCCAGTTTTTCAAGTCGGCCGTCAAATCGGACAGCCAAATTCCCGCCGCCATCGGGCGCGGCGATTTCAAACCGCTCTATGACTGGCTGGGCGAAAACATACACAGCCAAGGCAGCTATCTGGAAACGCCGGACTTGATAGCCGGGGCCACCGGCGCGCCTCTCGATCCGGAAATATTCATCCAGCATTTACAATCCCGTTACCTGGGCTGACGGGCGCCTTCCCGGACTTGTGAGTGCATCGGGCGCAAGATAGGTTAGCCTCCCAACTGGTCCGGAGATATTGCGTTGCGCTATTTGAGCACACGCGGGCAGGCCCCGATTTTGGAATTCGAAGACGTGCTGCTGGCCGGACTGGCTGGCGACGGCGGGCTTTATATGCCCGAGGTTTGGCCGCACTTCACGAAGCCTGAAATTCGCGCTATGCGCGGCTCGGATTACAACGAAGTGGCGTTCCGCATCATGGCACCCTATGTGGACGGCGCCATCGACGAGGCCGCGTTTCGAGCGATGATCGCCGACGCCTATCAAGGCTTCGGCCATCCGGCCACAGCGCCCTTGGTGCAATTGGACAATTCCTTGTGGCTGACCGAGCTGTTTCACGGCCCGACGCTGGCCTTCAAGGATTACCCCCTGCAGCTGGTGGGCCGCCTGTTCGATCATGTTTTGGGGGCGCGGCGCAAAAAAGTCACCATCATTGGCGCCACCTCCGGCGATACCGGCTCGGCGGCGATCGAGGCTTGCCAGGGCCGGGACGCCATCCAGATGTTTATCTTCCACCCCGAAGGGCGGGTGTCCGAAGTGCAGCGCCGCCAGATGACCACGGTGATGTCGGCGAACGTGCACAACATCGCCCTGAAGGGAACCTTTGACGATTGCCAGGACATGGTGAAGGCCCTGTTCGCCGACAAGGTCCTCGCCCAGCGGCATAATTTTTCCGCCGTTAATTCCATCAACTGGGCGCGCATCATGGCGCAGATTGTCTATTATTTCTGGGCGGCGCTGGCGATCGGCGCGCCCGACCGGCGCATCGCCTTCGCCGTACCCACCGGCAATTTCGGCAATGTCTTCGCAGCGTATGCTGCCAAGCGCATGGGCCTGCCCATCGAGAGGCTGATCATCGGCTCCAACGCCAACGACATCCTGACCCGCTACTTCGAAAGTGGCCAGATGACCATGCAGAACGTGGTGCCGACGCTAAGCCCGAGCATGGATATCCAGGTTTCGAGCAATTTCGAGAGGCTGTTGTTCGAATATTACCACCGCGACGGCGCCGCCGTGGCCAAGGTGCTGGAGCGATTCCGGCGCACCGGCAAAGCCAATTTCGGCAAAGGCCGCTGGCGCGCCATGGGCAATTTGTTCGAAGGCCACCGCATCGGCGACAACACCACCAAGGCGGTGATCGGTGATATATACAAAAGCACCGGCCAGTTGCTGGACCCGCATAGCGCCATTGGCGTCGAAGCGGCCAGGCGCAGCCATTTGCCAGCCGGCACGGCGATCATCGCCATGGCCACCGCGCATCCGGCCAAATTTCCGGCGGCTGCCGAGGAATCCACCGGCATCCGTCCCAAGTTGCCGCCCCAACTCGCCGATCTGTTCGAGCGGCCCGAGCGGTTCGAGACCTTGCCTAATAATATCGAACGCGTTTCCGCCTATCTCGATCAGCAGCTAGCCGCCGGGGAGGATGCATGAGCATCCGCATCACGACACTTGGTAATGGTCTTCGCGTGGTCACCGATGAGATGGCCGCCGTCGAGACCGTATCGGTGGGCGTCTGGGTCGCCGTCGGCACCCGCCACGAGGCCAAGGAACAGAACGGCATATCGCATTTGCTCGAACACATGGCCTTCAAGGGCACGGAGCGCCGCTCGGCGCAGGCCATTGTCGAGGAAATCGAAGACGTGGGCGGCCATTTGAACGCCTATACGGGGCGCGAAAACACCGCCTATTTCGCCAAGGTATTGGCCGATGATCTGCCCCTGGCGGTCGATATCATCGCCGATATTTTGCAGAACTCCACCTTCGATGAGCAGGAGCTGAAGCGCGAGCGCGCTGTCATCATCCAGGAAATCCATCAGGCCCAGGACACCCCCGACGACATCATATTCGATCATTTCCAGGAAGCCGCGTTCCCCGATCAGCCGATGGGCCGCCCAGTTCTGGGATCGGCGGAATTGGTCGAGGGCATGGAGCGGCAAACCATCATGGATTATATGCGCGGCGAATATTCGGCCGAGCGTATCGTCCTCGCCGCCGCCGGTAAGCTGGACCATGACGCCTTCGTGGCCGCGGCCGAGGCCGCCTTTACCGGCTTGGCGCAAAACCCTGAGGCTGCGCCGGAGCCGCTTCTCTATCAGGGCGGCGAATACCGGGAATCCCGGGACTTGGAACAGGTGCATCTGGTCTTAGGGTTTGCCGGCCTCAGCCACGATGATCCTGACCATTATGCCTTGGCGGTATTTTCGACCCTATTCGGCGGCGGCATGTCGTCACGATTGTTCCAGGAAGCAAGGGAAAAGCGCGGGCTGGTCTATAACATCTACAGCTTTTCCACCAGCTACGACGATGGCGGGCTGTTCGGCATCTATGCCGGCACCGGGCGCACCGAAGCGGCCGAGTTGATGCCGCTGATCTCAGAGCAATTACTGCGCGGCTGCGAAGCGGTTTCCGATAGTGAAGTGGCACGGGCACGGGCGCAATTGAAGGCCAACACGCTGATGGGGCTGGAAAGCACCTCGGCTCGCTGCGAGCAGGCAGCGCGCCAGTTGCAGGTCTTCGGGCGCGTCATCCCGACCGATGAAATCATTGCCAAGATCGATGCCGTTGGCTCCCAAGACGTACTGCGCGCCGCCGGGCGCGTTGCTGCCTCCAAGCCCACATTCGCTACTATCGGCCCCGATGGCAGCAATATCGAAACCTTAGCTCAAATCGCCGCCCGGCTTAGCTAGAAAATTCCGGTTTCCACCGCGCCGACCCAGAGCAAACGAACCGCCAGGCAGGTTACCAGGACCTGGAATATGATCCGGAACACTCGCTCCGACATGCGGTGCAATAATTTAAGTCCGACCCAACTTCCCAAAACCGCGGTCCCGATCATACCGACGATCAGCGGCGTATAAGCGGCGACGCCGACACCCAAAAGGCCAAAGGCAATCAGCTTCATCGTATGGACGACGGCCATCAGCACGCTCAGCGTGGCCGAATGGTTGCGCCGGTCGGGGCTGGCGCTGGCAACGAACGGAGCTACCAGCGTGCCCGTCGCGCTGACAAACATGCCGAGGAACGTGGCCACAAATCCGAGCGCCGCGAAGCGGTGTTTTTCTGGGCCGAGGCGGGTAAACCGGGGCAGCCAGACCAGAAGCAATATGAAAAGGCCGATGGCGCCTTGCAAAAGCCCACCGGGTAGCGAGATGAATATCTGCGCGCCTACGCTCGCGCCAATGGCCGAACCGATCAGAAACGGCAGCACCGTTGCCCGCAATATGTAGCGCCACATGATCACCGCACGGCTGGTCCCTACCGCCAACTGGACCACGGTGTGCACCGGCACCAATATCGCGGGCGGAAACACCATGGCCATGGTCGCCAGCAAGACCAGCCCGCCGCCGGTACCGGCCAGAGTGCCGAGAATGGTGGTCAACAACGAGGCCAGCATCAGCCCGGCGAAAAGCCAGATGCCAACATCGGGAACGCCGAGAAAATCTATATTCGAGAAAATGATACTGCTCCAAAGCCGAGGCTTGCCCTAATACAGGCGCCGGGCGCCCCGGTCAAATTGAC
>JABHAA010000153.1 GCA_018674495.1 Rhodospirillaceae bacterium
CCGACCTATCTGGAAGCCGCCGAGCTGATCGGGCTGCTGCTCGAATTCACCAATGACAACGAAGAACGCCTTCGCCGGATCATGTATTCGCCGGAGTTCGTCGAAAACTCCAAAATCATCCGCGCCGTCACCGGCGAATTCATGGTGCGCGTAGTTGCCGTCACCATGGATGAGCATGGCGAGTTTGCTGAAGAAACCGATCATGGCCATAAGCAAAAGCTTACCTGGCCCTACCGCGATACCGATGTGGTGGATCCCGAGGACGATCCCGAAGCCTGGGCCGAGGCGGTCAGCAAAGCCGAAACCTGGCACCAAGACCACGGCACCGATCGCCGCCGCCGGGGCACGGACCGCATTGACCAAATGGGTGAAAACAATGACGAATAGGCGCCTGTTGCACCCCGTCCAATAGACATATGCGCCGGCGTTCGGTTACGCGCGCGCCGTCCGGTTCAACAAGATCGCCGCCTGGGAGAATTTGATCTGGAACCGCTCGGGTGCGACTATTGCTCTAATTGCCTAACCAAATTCGATTGGCGGCGAATCGGTTTCCATATTCACCATCCCGCCGGTCCGGGACAAACCATCCGGGATAATAGTTTTCGATGCTCAGCACCGGTTACAGCGTGGCCGTACCAAGGTGGTTTACGGCGCTGCTGATTTTGGTAGAGTTCGGCATAGAATTCCGGCTGACGTGACGTTTGGTCACAATCGCCTTGGTGGGTGTGATCATGGTTTATCAGCCAGAGTGGGACGCGGAGCGGGGAGACCTGCTTCGCCTTCTCTCCTTTTAAGGCGCGCAAACAAATCCCTCCCCCGGGCGATCCCGGAGGAGGGATTTTTCTATCAGGACTGGCCCGGAGCGCCGATGGCCACGGGCCGCACCGGCGAGCCGGAGCCACCTTTTGAGCGCAGCGGCAGGATGATCGTGCACGAGGTCCAGACCTTGTCCCTGGCCATGGCCGCCAGATTGGCGTTCTGAATTTGGTGGATGCCGGAGACCGCCAGGTTTTCGTGGTGAATGGCGAACGGCAAGGCCGGCGGCGTGCCTTTGGGCGGGCCATGCTTGCCTACCAGCTGGCCTTCAAACACCGGATCGGTAAACGGATTGTCGAGGGCCAGCAGCACCACGTTCTTTTTGCGCAAATATTGGGCGGCATCGTAGGACAGACCGGGGCCCTTGGTGTAATAGACTTTTTTGACGTCCGGATCCTGCCAGTTGTCGCTCCAACCGGTGTAGATATAGAGCACATCGCCCGGCAATAATCCGCGCCAGCCGAGGCCCTGGGCCTTGATCATCGCCTCGATGTCCTTGGTGGTGACCATCTGACCCGGCTTCATGGCTTGGCCGCCGCCCAGATGGGTTTTGGCGTCCAGGAGCACCGCGCTGGTGATGATCGGCGGCACGTTTTCGATGCCCAACTTCATCAGAGGCGAGGCGGGTGTAGGCTTGACGTCGCTTTGTTTGAACCCGCCGTAGTAACTGGCCGTATCGACCGGGATCGCGCCTTTGCCTTTCCACATCTCACCCAGAAACGCGAAATGGCCGAGGGCGTCCATCTGCGTGCCTTGGGCGCCGGGCTCGCCGCTGGTCACTTGCTCGCCATTGAAGGCATGCTTGGAATAGGGCACCGAGGCGGTGGGCCGGAATTCGTATTTCAGTGGCACGCCAAAGGGCGAGCCGGGCATGGTGTTGGAGCGCACGTGGGAGACCTCATAGGTCTTGGATTTCGGGTTGGTAAGGTGCGCCGCGCAGCGCATCCAGGTGCCCGGACCCAGCGTATTGGCCATGCCCACCTGATCACCCTTGGCCCAGGGCGGTGATGGCACCAGGGATTTGGATTTGGCAACCACGTCCCGGTTGCTTTGGGCCGAAGCGGGCGACGCGGCCCAAAGGACGCCGGTCGCAGCGATCCCCGAAACAGCCAGTGCAATTGGGAATAAGCGGCGAATATTCATAATTACCTCCCTTGTTGAATTGCTGTTAAAATCAATATCATCAAGTCTTCGGCAGCCCGGCTTTGGAAAGGCTGTCGATTATGCGGTTTTTGTCTTCTTCCCGCCGGATCGGGAAAAATTTTACCGCGGAACCGGATGTAAAATTGGGCCAAGCTTCCAGGAGCGATTTCGCTGCGTCCCGGGCATCCTCAATTTGGCCCATCTCGGCGAAAGCGCAGACCAGATACATTCGGGAAGGCCGAAATTTTGGGGCTCGCTCGATCGCTTCACGAAACAACGCCACCGCCTCGCCGTAGCGACCCAGCAAATAGTACGAATGACCTAGATGGAATCGCCAGCTGGGCGGAACGAATGTATCGATGCCATGTGCGCGCTTGATCATCGGCAACGCCTTTTTCGGAGTCCCATAAAAATTTAGGAATTGCCCGTATGCCGCATGGGTTTCGGCATTTTCAGGTTCGATGGAAAGAGATTTTTCAAAATTGACCATGGACTCTTCGTGACGTTGCAAAAAACATTGAAGCCACGCCAGCCGGGTCAGCGCGATGGCGGACATATTGTCCAGAGAGACCGCTTTTTCCGCTAACTCCAATGACTGGGTCAAATCGTCGTAACCAGGAAAATTTTGGGCATACCCGGTCAACTGACCGTATGACAAAAAGCTATAGGCTTCGGCGAATTTGGGGTCGATCGCGATTGCTTGTTCGAAAAGACCAATTGCGTTCGCCAGAAATTCCGGCTCATAGCGGTAATATTGGCTACGGCCTTTCAAAAATAGGTCGTAGGCTTCCGTGCTCGTTGTAGGCTTGCGCCCCACTTCCGCCTTGTCGCTGGGAGTTAAATTCACTTCCAGAGCGGTGACGATCTGGCTCGTAATCTGGTCCTGCAGAGCAAAGATATCATCAAATGCGCCGTCATAGCGTTCCGCCCAGATGTGGCCGCCGGTCGATCCGTCGATAAGCTGGGCATTGATCCGAACCTTGTTTCCGGCCTTACGTACGCTGCCTTCCAGCACATGGCGGACCTTCAATTTTTTGGCGGCCTCTTGGACATCGATGGTCTGCCCTTTAAAGGCGAAGGAGGAATTGCGGGCGGGCACAAAGAGACCCGATATCTTGGAAAGATCGGTGATCAAATCCTCGGTCATGCCGTCGGCGAAATAATCCTGGGCGGTATCGTCGCTCATATTGGTGAACGGCAGGACGGCGACCGACGCTTTTCCGGATGCGGCCTCGGCTTCGGGGGCGGCGGTGGCCTCGATCTTTATGGCGTAGGCCCGCACCGGCGCCGATACGTTCTTCACGTCTTGCGGCCCCATATCCTCATAGATGGCTTCGATGCGGTTGCGCACTTGTTCGTGGACGCTTCCCGAAATGACGATGCTGCCCGGCTCGGCAAGGCCCTCCAGGCGCGCCGCCACATTGACGCCTTCGCCATGGATGTCGCGGCCATCGTCGATGATGTCGCCAAGATTGATACCCATGCGGAAATCCAGGCTGCTGGAGGCCAGGTCCTGCTGCATGGAAATGGCGCAGCTGACCGCGTCTTGAACGGTCGGAAACTCGACCAGAAAGCCATCACCGGTCAGCTTGACGATGCGGCCCGAGCGGACCTCCACCGCCGGCTCCACCACATCGTCGCGGGCATCCTGCCAGGCGGCGACGGTGCCTTCGGTGTCGTCTTCCATGAGCGCCGTATATCCCGCCACGTCCGCAGCAAGGATGGCCGCCAGCCTCCGCTTAACCTCTCGATCCGCCATGTGCCTCCCCGACGGTTGATTTGTTACCGGCTATTCTAGTTCAAGTTGGCAGGAAAACAATCTTTCGAAGGCTCAAAGCCGCTGCCAGCCTATGCCTAGGTGGCCGAAATCGAACAGATCGGCGTGCAGCAGCTCGGCCAGGATTTCCAGGGATTCGGCGAGACGCGGGCCGGGCCGGTTGAAATATTGGTTGCCGTCGGCGATGAACACCCGGCCGGATCGTACCGCGCGCAACTCCGGCCAATCGGGGCGCGATGTCAGCGGTGCCATTTCGGCGCGCGATCTTGGGATATCATAGCCGCAAGGCAGGATAAGAATAACGTCCGGGTCTTTTTCGGATAGCGCTTCCCATGTCACCCAGGGCGATTGCTTGCCCGCCCGGCCAAACACATCTTCGCCGCCGGCCATGGCCACCAGTTCCGGTATCCAATTGCCGGCGGCCATCAACGGCTCGATCCATTCGATGCAGGCGATGCTGGGCCGGAGTGCCGCTGCGCCGGATTTGGTTTCGATGGCCGCCATGCGCGCCCGCAAATCCCCGGTCAGCGCCCGGCCCCGATCGGCTGCACCCAGCGCATCGGCGACGTTTTGGATATCGATCCAGACGTCGGCCAGGGCATTGGGTTCCAGCGAGACAATATTGGGCGCCGACCCGGTCCAGCTTTCAACCGCGTCTTCGATATCTTTGGGGCTGGCGGCACAGACCTCGCATTGGGTCTGGGTGACGATCACGGCGGGCTGCAACTCGCGCAGCAAATCGCCGTCCACTTTGTAGACCGACAAGCCCTGCTCGACGATGGATTTTACCTGGTTGTCGACTTCACCGCTGGCTCTGGACGTGTCGATTTTGGACGAAGTGACCGCCGGTAGTCTGGCGACGGATGCGGGGTAATCGCATTCATGGGAGCGGGCAACCAGTGCGCCCTCGAAGCCGAGCGCGCAGACAATCTCCGTCGCACTGGCCAATAGGGTGACGATTTGAGGCTCGGTCATGGGGCCGATTGTAAAGGCGGCATCCGGCTTTGGCCACCAGTGATCCAACATTCGGCCCGGAATAGCCGGCCAAACTTGATCCCGATCAAGGTCCGAAAAACTAAATTAGCATAATTCTAAAAAGCTGCAGAAACCTTTGTTGGGGACACTGGAATGAATATCGAAGAGCCAGAGAAAAATGCGATCAGCGCTATACACTACGACAATTTCGATCAGGCGTTGGCGCATTGGAGGCAGAGCGAGCAATGCGCGGATTTTTGCGATATTGGCGCGGTGGAGTGCGCCAAACTGGGGAACGCCGAGAAATGTTTCGGGAGATTGGAGTCTGATCTGAAATTGAAAGCCATTCGATCCGGCGACCAGGCCTTCCTATTCTATGCCGCCAAATTGCGGAGCTGGCTGGCCGATAATTTTTGAAAATCGTTGCGCATTGGGTCTTGATCCCGATCAATTACCTTTACGCTCTCAAATGGCATGATCATAAACATCAAGGCCGCACGCTTCTGGACCAAGCAACCTTGATCCCTCCCCTGAAGACCCGCCGGTCACGCAAGTGGCCGGTTTCTATTTGCGATACCGCCTACTCCGCCCCCTGATTTTCCTGATCGGCTTTGACGCCTTCGTATATTTGCATGGCTTTGTCCGGCTTCTCGCCGCCATGGACCACTGCGCCAACCGCCTGGATCATGCCGACGGGGCTGTCCGATTGGAAGATGTTGCGGCCCATATCGACGCCGGCGGCACCCTGGTCGCACGCCTTGTAGGCCATTTCCAGGGCTTCCAGTTCCGGTAGCTTCTTGCCGCCGGCAATAACGATGGGCACCGGGCAGCCGGCCACCACCCGCTCGAAGCCGGGCTCGAAGTAATAGCTTTTGACGTAATGCGCGCCGATCTCGGCGCAAATGCGCGTCGCCAACGAGAAATAACGCTCGTCCCGCGTCATGTCGGCGCCGACGCCGGTCACAGCCAAAGTGGGGATGCCGTACTTGGTGCCGGTGTCGATCAGCTTGATCACATTGCTGATGGATTGGTGTTCATATTCGGCGCCGATATAGACCTGTGCCGCCATCGCCGAGACGCCAAGGCGCAACGCGTCTTCGATATCGACGGCGATCAATTCGTTGGATAGCTCGGTCAGGATGCTTTGCCCGGCCGAGCAGCGCAGCACCACCGGTTTCGTGGTCGCCGCCGGTATCGACGTGCGCAAGGCGCCCCGTGTGCACATCAACACATCGGCATAAGGCACCAGCGGCAGAATGTTGATATCGATGCGCTCGAGCCCGGTGGTCGGTCCCTGGAAATAGCCATGATCGAAGGCCAGCATGACGGTGCGCCCGCTTACCGGGTTGAAAATACGCGCCAGGCGGTTCTGCATGCCCCAATCCAGCGCCCCGGAGCCTTTCAGGAAAAACGGCTCGGTTTTGGCGGGAACATCCACGTGAAATTCCTTACCTTCCTTGACGTCGTCTTTGTCGGCCATGCTTCGCTCCTTGGACTTTTGATTGTGGGCTAAAAGTTATCCACATTAGTGGGGCATATGAGGATGAAATAATCTATTCATTTTAACAAGTTACAAGAGTTATCCCCATAATTCACGTTATCCACATAATTGCGCCGAGAATACCGGGGGCAAATGTTCTGGCAATTTTCCCGATTTATTCTTTCGGCGGTTTGAAGTGCTTGGACAATTTCAGTCCCTGGGCCTGATAGTTGGAACCGATGGAGCTGCCGTAAATCTGATCGGGGACCGCCATCAGCCGCTCGTATATCAACCGCCCCACCATCTGGCCATGTTCCAGCACGAACGGCACGTCGTGGGAGCGCACTTCAAGGACCGCGCGGCTGCCTGAGCCACCGGCCTCGTCATAGCCGAAGCCGGGATCGAAAAAGCCCGCATAGTGAACCCGGAACTCGCCGACCAGGGTATCGTAGGCGCGCATTTCGGCGGCGTGGTCAGGGGGCACCGACACCGATTCGCGGCTTGCCAGGATATAGAAATCATCCGGGTCCAGGATGATGGCGTGCATGCCGTGGGCAAAGATTGGCTCCCAGAATTCTTCGACGTCGTAGTGGCCTATCTTTTCCACATCGATCACATCCGTATGCCGCTTGGCCCGGTAGCCGACGACGCCGGAGCTCGACGCGCTGATAAGATCAACGGTGAAGGCGACGCCCTGCTTGGCGATATCGATTTTGCCATCACTTTTCGCCACCAGTGGTGAGCGCTCGTGCAGGCGGCGCATGCCGATATCGGTGGGCGGCGGCGAGCCTCGGCGCAGGCGCAGTTGGCTTAGCCGCGAGCCGGTGCGCACCTTGACGCTGAAAGTCAGCGGCGAGATTTCCGCATAGAGCGGGCCCTTGTAGCCGGGCAGGATGCGGTCGAACTCACCGGTGTAATCGGTGATCACGCGGGTGAAGATATCGAGCCGCCCGGTGGAACTTTTCGGATTGGCCATGCCCGACACCTCTTTTTTGAGGCTCAAGGATTCCTGCAAAGGCACCACATAGACGCAGCCTTTTTCGAGCACCGCGCCAGCGGTCAAATCCACCTCGTGCATGGTGAAGCTGTCGAGGCGGCTGCGCACCGTGGCGCTTTGGCCGGGCAGGAAACTACCGCGCACCCGATAGGCGGTATCACCCAAGCGAAGATCGATGCTCGCCGGCTGTATCTGATCATCGGCGACAGGTTGTGCCACTTCGATCTCGCCAGTGGCCACAAGCGCGCGCATGGCTTGGCAGGGCAGGATGCCGGTGGTGAAGGTCTGTGCCTTAGATGCGCCATCGCCTTCCGCAGCGGCGGCGTCTTCGAGGGGCAGGGTCGCGTTTTCAGCCATGGACCAAAGTAGCAAATTCCGGCTTTTCCCTCAACGCATTAGGCGCGCCCGGGGTGGTGAATTCTATCCACAGATTGCCATCTTTATCCACAGGCCATCCCCATCTATAATCCAGCCTATCCGCCAGATATCACGGCAAGATATGACTTATCCACAATCGGTAAATATTATCCACCGGATGCGCGCAGCTATGTTCATCATTCAGCCCACAATTTCGCCAAATATTTTGAAGGTGCGGGCGCAGGGCGGCCAGAGGGGTATCGTTACCCACCTCCTGCCAAAAGGCGGCAGCCCCGCTTGGCGATGAAAACGCCGCTCTAGAGATTGGCGGCGAAGAAATCCAGGGTGCGGGTGCGGGCCTGATTGGTGGCTTCTTCCGAATAGCTGGCGCGTTCGTCGCAGACGAAGCCGTGACCGGCGCCGTCATAGACATAGATGTCCACATCGGACTTGGCGCCCCGAATTTTGTCCACGTTTTCGAGCGGAATTCCCTGGTCCTTTTCGCCGAAATGGAGCTGCACCGGGCAGCCCGCATCCAGATCCAAAAGCGTGTGAATGCCGCCGCCGTAGTAGCCGACCGCTGCATCGAAGCCACCCTTGCAAGCGCCCAGCCAAGTGACCGTACCGCCGTAGCAATAGCCGACGATACCCACCTTGCCCACATCGGCAACCGCTTCGCGGGCCGCGATGATGTCTTTGACCACGTCGTCCCATTCCACTTTTTCGCGGGTCGCCATGCCGGCCTGGCGGCCTTCTTCGTCATAGCCCAGCTCGACGCCTTTCTCGGCGCGATCATAAAGCGCCGGCGCGATAGCCACATAGCCGTCGGCGGCAAAGCCGTCGGTGAGGGCACGGATGTGCTGGTTGACGCCGAAAATTTCCTGGATGACGACGATGGCGCCCTTGGGCGCGCCGGCTGGATCGGCCCGGTATGCGCCAAAGGCGTGGCCGTCGCTGGCGGTCAGTTCGAGTGTCTGTCCCATGGATAATTCCTCCCTGATATTGGTTTAAAGTTGCCAAGAGAATGGATTGGCGTGGGCTTCGAGTCAAACGCCGGGACCGTGCTCGCAAAAGATACAAATGGACGTATTTTTACTATTATACCAAGCTGGAATTTCCCGTATAACAATCGAAGGAGCAGGGATGGCTGTAAAAAGAACATCAGTTTATCGGGGCGCGCTATTGCTGTTGCTGGCATTGTTTCTGGCCGGTTGCGAGACAGCCGCCTTCTACCGTTCGGAAACCTTGGAAAGCGGCGCCGGCGCCCGCAAGGTGATGCTGATGCCGCCCGATGTGGAGCTCAGCCTGATCAATTTCGGCGGCGCGCCAGAGCCGAAGGCCGATTGGACAGCGGCGGCGCAGGAGCTCCTGGAAATATCCCTGCGCGCGAAACTGGCCACCCAGAACTTGGAATTGAAATTCGCAAGCCCCATCGACAGTTTGGATCCGTTCGGGCCGGAGTTGCAGCTTCTCAAACTGCACGGCGCGGTTGGCGAGGCAATCATGGCGCATCAGTTTGAAGACGACGGCGCGCTGCCGGCCAAGGAAGGCGAATTTGACTGGTCGCTTGGCCCCGCGGTGCATCTGTTGCGGGACAAGTACGGGGCCGACTATGGCCTCTTTATCCATTTGCGCGACAGCTACGCCAGTGCCGGCCGCGCCGCCGCCATTGCCGTCAGCGCGCTGGTGTTTGGCGTCGCCCTTGAGGGCGGAAAGCAAGTTGGCTTTGCATCGCTGATCGATCTGCATAGTGGCGATATTGTCTGGATCAACCGGCTTGCAAGGGGATCGGGCGACATGCGCGATGCCGAGGGCGCCGCCGATACCATCGAACAACTGTTGAGCAATTTCCCCAAATGATGCGATTAGAAATACCGAAATTGATGGCCATTGCCGGCTTAGGCTTACTGGCCGGTTGTGTGGCTACGGTCGATCCCAGCACCGTCGGGACCGGCAGCAAGGGCGAGATAACCAAGTTCGAATTGGCAGCCGATGTGCTCGGCGAATCAACCCTGGTGCCCGGGCAAAGGCCGCCCCTCGACAGCCTGGAGGGCTCGCTCTGGATGCAGATCGACAGTGCGGAGCACCGGATCAAATCTTCGGGCCATGTGATCCGCAATCCGGCGCTAAACAAATATGTGCGCGGTGTGGTCTGCAAAATGGCGGGAAAATTCTGTCCCCATATTCGCACCTATATCGTGCGCGCGCCCAACTTCAATGCCTTGATGATGCCGAGCGGCGTCATGCAGATACATTCGGGCCTGTTGCTTCGGGTGCGCAACGAGGCCGAGCTGGCCTCCGTCATAGGCCACGAGATCGGCCATTATATCCGCCTCCATTCCCGCGACAGGTGGCGGAATTTAATCGACACGACCAACGCGGTGATGGTCGCCAAAATGGTGATGGCCGCTGCCGGTGTTCCCGGCTCCTCCCAGCTTATCGATAGTATCGCCGCAGGCTCGCTGGCGGCCTATAGCCGTGATCATGAGCGGGAATCCGATGTGGTTGGCCTCCGCCTTCTGGTCAAGAACGGGTATGATCCGTGGGCGGCGCAGAATGTCTGGGTGCAGCTCGAACGCGAGCGCCAGTTCACAAAGCAAAATCCGTTCCGGTCGACATTTTTAGACAGCCATCCATCGGGCATTGAGCGGGCCGGTAACCTTGGCGCCCTGGCCCGGTTTGCGGAAAAGCACAGCAAGAAAAAGGACCGGGGCAAACGGCGGTTTGAGGATGCCGTCATACCGCTGCGCGAGACGATGCTCCGCGATGAGTTGAACCACCGCGACTATAAGCGGTTCCGAGGCCTGCTGGCCATGTTGATCAGGAATGGCAGGAAAGTGGGCGTCTTTCATTTCTTCCGGGGCGAGAGCTTTCGCCTTCAGGGCGGCGAAGGCAATCTGGACAAGGCCATGCTGTCCTACCGGAACGCCGCCGCCCGGTCGGAGACACCGGTCATTGTTTACCGGGCCATGGCGCGGGTATTGGCCAAGCAGGGCAAAAAGGCCGCGGCCAGGAAAGCCTTTGGACGGTATCTGGAAAAATCCCCTGACGCCGAAGACCGCGAGATCATTGAAGTGATAATGGACGGATTGTCATGAGCCGGCGCTTGCATTTGTTGCCACCCTGGCCGGCCTTGGCGCTGGTGGCATTGCTCGCTCTTGGCGCCTGCTCCCGGTACGGGCTTATTGCCGTCGAAAGGATCGAGATTGCCAGCACCTATTCGGTGGAGCCGGGCATCAAATGGAATTATCTGCTCGGCCAGGATATCGAATTGTGGACCGTCGATGGCCTGAGTTTACAGAATATGTTTTTTGTCAGCGGCATTGAAGATGGCGACACATTGCTGGTGGGCAAGCCCGAGTTCGATTTCTTCAACGAATCCAAAATACCCGAATATAGGGAAGGTTTCTCACTGCTCGATATCAGAGAATGGATCGAAGCCAGCTACGCCCAGGCCGAAGTTGCGCGCATGGAAACCCACGATTTCCGCCCCGTCAGGTTTGGCTCGAAAAAGGGGTTCCGCTTCGAATTCTCATTCACCAACGAGGATGGTTTGAGCCAGAAGGGTTTCGTCGTCGGCGCGGCCATCGACGAGGAATTGCATCTGATCATATTTACCGCTGCGGCGCTCCACTTCTACGACAAGTTCGCCCCCGAGGCCGAACGCATCATCCGCTCGATCCGCATTGAAGGCGACGACAAACCAGCTTTTAATTAGTATACTGTCACGAATTAAAAGCTGGCCACGAAATAGAGTCCCAATCGCTACATCGGGCGAACTAAGAAACGAACCCAATTCGTATTATCGTTATATAATAATAGCTTATACCAATAATCGGGGTTGGCGGACCCACGGATGGAGCCGAAAGGGTAAGCGCCTCAACGCCAAAGCACCATACGATCACTGGAAAACTATGGCCTAGTGGTGCCAGACGGCCTGTAAGCCGGGTTCTGTCCACGCTGCCGGCGAAACCGGCAACGATAGATGGCCATTCATCTGGGACGCCCGTTACCGGACGCCTCGTGCAACCTACCCGGACAGCAGCGCGAAAACACGCTTGCCAGCCATCACCCAAGAACAAAATCCTGGGGCAATGCCGGCCGGCCGTCCCTATTCGGTTTTGCTCCCGGTGGGGTTTACCATGCCGCTACCGTTACCGGCAGCGCGGTGCGCTCTTACCGCACCCTTTCACCCTTACCCGTCTTTGTTCCAGCAAGCTGGAACTTAGCCGGGCGGTTTGCTTTCTGTGGCACTTTCCCTAGGGTTGCCCCCGCCGGGCGTTACCCGGCACCGTGTTTCCGTGGAGCCCGGACTTTCCTCCCCCCGCGCCGAAACGCGAAAGGCAGCCATCCGACCGTCTGGCGGGGCGGAGAATAGGCTGAAATGGGGCGGCGGGTAAAGGCGGATTGGGCTTCTTCTTCAATCCAGGCTTTTACAGACCCGGTTGCGCCCAGTTTCTTTGGCGCGGTAGAGGCACTTGTCGGCGACTTCGATCAGATCGGTGAGGGCGGTGATGCCGGCGTTTTCGGTGCAGGCGGCGCCGATACTGACGGTGACGTACGGCGTAGCTTGAGCGCCCGGATGGGCGATTTGCAATCCTTCGACGCCGGCGCGGATTTTTTCGGCCAGCATTTGGGCCGCGCCTAAAGGCGTATCGGGCAGGATGACGGCAAACTCCTCGCCGCCATAGCGGGCCACCAAATCGGAGGGGCGCCGGGAGTGGCTCTTGATTTCTGCGGCGACGGCTTTCAGGCACTCGTCGCCTTGCTGGTGCCCGAAGCTGTCGTTGTAGATCTTAAACTCATCGATATCGAGCATCAGCAGGCTGACCGGATATTCGCTGCGGGCGCCGCGCCGGAATTCCTGATCCAGATAATCGTCAAAGCGGCGGCGGTTGGCGATGCCGGTCAGCCCGTCGATCATCGACATATTGGCCAACTGGTCCCGGTTTCGTTTGAGCAACAGGTGATTGTGGATGCGCACCTTGACGATCCGCGGAATGATCGGTTTTGAAATATAGTCGATGGCGCCCAATTCCAGGCCCATGAACTCGTCCTCGGTTTCGGTCTTGGCGGTCAGGAAGATTACCGGAATATCCTCGGTTTCGCTGCTGGATTTCAACAACTTCAAGGCTTCATAGCCGTCCATTTCGGGCATGCGCACATCCAGGAGGATCAAATCGGGGGCGCCGGCCACCGCCGCCGCGATGCCGTCGGGGCCGTTGCGGCAACTGGTAATCTGCACTTCGCCGGCAAAAATAGTTTCCATAATCTCGGCCACCACCGGATCGTCGTCGATAATCAAAACGGATTGTGTTTCGGGCATTCAATGTTTCCCGCAGGTTGGGCCAGTAGGGTTCGCTCGAAGATAGCAGAAATTCGGTGCCGGTAAATTACATGATTACCCTTGTCTATTCGCTGGGCGCTTGGGCGTCGCCCGGCCCAAGCGCGCGCTGCATCATTACCGAGTCCACCCAGCGGCCATGCTTGAAGCCGGTGGAGCCAAGCACGCCGGCATGCTCGAAGCCCAATCTGAGATGCAGATTGATGGATTGATCGTTGGCCGTATCGCCGATCACCGCGATCATCTGGCGGTAGCCGAGCCCGGCGCAAAGATCGATCAATTCGCCCAACAGCCCGGCGCCGAGGCCGAGGCCGAGAAAATCAGGCGATACATAGACCGAATCCTCGACCGTATAGCGATAGGCCGGGCGCTCGCGGAATAATCCGGCATAGGCGTAGCCGCCGATCCTGCCATCGATCTCGGCCACCAGATAGGGGTAGCCATGATCTTGGGCACCGGTCCAGCGGTGCGTCATTTCGGTCAAGTCCGGCGCCTCGATTTCAAACGA
Source organism: Rhodospirillaceae bacterium (assembly GCA_018674495.1). Classification (GTDB taxonomy): domain Bacteria; phylum Pseudomonadota; class Alphaproteobacteria; order Rhodospirillales; family UBA2165. Next base: position 13,398 of record JABHAA010000153.1, read on the forward strand.
CGCAAGCCCGTTCAACACATAGTGGGCATAGATCTCGCAGATTTGGGCAAGATCGCCTTCGGCTGCGGCGCGGATATGAAAAGCTTGCTTAGGCATGGTTTTTTGATCGCATCAAATGTGGCGCCCTCTTGACACCATCGGGGCTAAAAAATCAAGCGCGCGGGCAAAAAAACGGAGACTAGGAAAAAATTGCCTAGCGTTCACCAATTGGAAACGAATCCCGGATTAAGGTTACGTCATCTTCCCCCCAGGAGAAATTATCATGCGCTATGCAGTCAAATTTCATGAAGTAACAGGTGAGTGGCTCGTGTTCGATGTGGGCGACGGGTTCGAACTGGTCGGCATGCACGCCGACGAACAGGACGCTATCCATCACGCCATGAAGCTCGAAGAGCGCTCCCGGCGCCGGGCACAGTGGTCCAGCGATCTAATTCCGCAAGCGGCTTAATCCCTAAATTTAGGGCTTAGGGGTCCGGTGCTAACCGGCCCTGAACGAGGGCGGCCATCAGCGCCAAAGTTTCGGCGTCGGCCTCGCCATCGATGGTGCCAGTTCGGTAACGCCGCTGAAAAGCGGTAACCGCGGCGTCCAGGTCCGAAGTTTGGTAGCCAAGCGCGGCCAGCATCTGCCCGGCGTTGAGATCCGTCTCTTGGCCGGATGCGGGCTCCGGCCAGATGCCGATATTGCGGGCGGCGAGGCGTTTCCAGTCGAAGCGTTCGCCCGGGTCCATCTTGCGCGCCGGTGCGATATCGGAATGGCCAACCACGCTGAACGGCGGGATTGGATGGCGGCTCAAGATATCGAGCGCCAGCCATTCCAGGGCGCGCATCTGGGCATCGGGGAAATCCCGATAGCCGAATTCATGGCCTGGATTTTGTAACTCGATGCCGATCGAGCGGGCGTTGCAATCGGTAATCCCGCGCCAGAACGACACGCCCGCGTGCCAGGCCCGGTGCGCTTCGTCCACCAGCCGGTAGATCGCCCCATCCTCGCCGATAAAATAGTGGCTGGAGACTTTGGCCGCCGCATCGCGCATTCGTTCCAACGCGGCGGCGGCATCTGTCATACCAGTATAATGAATGACCAGCATATCGATGCACGCGCCGGCCGGGCGCGCATCGAAGTTCGGAGACGGGGTCTCGATGATTTCCATGACACCCGCCGCGGCCCCGCTTATCAGGACGCCGCGCGCTCCTTCTCGATCTGGTCGTAGGCGTTGTTGATGGTTGCCATTTTATCATTGGCGATATCGATAAATTCCTGGGGCATGCCCTTGGCGATCAGCCGGTCGGGATGGTTTTCCTTGATCAGATCGCGATAGGCTTTTTTGATTGCCGCGTCCGAGGCACCGGGTTCAAGCCCGAGAATTTCATAAGCCTCGCCCGCATCACCGCCGGCGTAGGACGCTTGGATACGCTCAAAGCGGGCCTTATCGAAGCCGAACTCGTTTGCCACTTTGTGCAAAAAATCGACCTCGGCGGGATGCAGCACGCCGTCGGCCAGGGCAACCGTGAACAGCCCGCCCAACAGGCTTTCCAGCACGGCCGGATCGTGGGCAAACATTTCGCCGACCTGGCGGGCATAGGGCTCGAACCCGGAGGCGTCAGCGCGCGCCTCGTTCCACAACTGGCCAACGTCGTCGATCTCGCCTGTGGGGATGTCGTAGATGCGCTTGAAGGTGTCTACCTCGTCGCGGGTCACATGGCCGTCGGCCTTGGCCATTTTGGCGTTGAGCACGATCACCGCGATGGTGAAGGCGGTCTGCTTGCTTTCCACCAATTCCGGTCCTTGGGCCCGGCCCCGGCGCATACCAATTTTGGAGCGATCCACAGCATGGCCGAAGGCAGCACCCATGAGCGCGCCGATAGGCCCGCCGAGCGCAAATCCGGCAACACCGCCGATGACCTTTCCCCAAATACTCAAACGCCCGATCCTTTGCCAAAGTTTACCAAAATAATGGCGGCTTGATCGCCCGCCATGACGCGCCGATAGTAGGCAAGTTTGGCATTACCGTCACGGACAAAGCGCCCTAATGAATGAGCCATCCGAGGCCCTTGAGACCGCCTTTGCCCATTTCCAAGAAGGGCGCCTCGCCGAAGCCATCGAAATCGCCGGCGGGATATTATTGGTGGATTCGGATAATTCCGGCGCGCTCCATGTCCTGGGGCTCGCGTCTGCCATTTCTGGGGCGCTCGAGAACGCGGTTGCCTATTACGCCAAGGCGTTGTTGTCGGCGCCGTCTTCGGCGGCCATCCATACGGATATTGCGGCGGCGTATTTGGTCCTCGGCGCCGCCGAAGACGCGGCGGCGCATTCTGCACGGGCGACGGCAATCGATCCCAGCCTCGGGCCTGCCCACTACAACCTTGGCAATGCGCGATTTGCGTTGGGCGATGCCGCCGCCGCCGCCGCCGCGTTTGCCGCCGCGATCGAAACCGAGCCCGAAAACGACGCCTTTTGGAGCAATCATCTCTTTGCTCTCAATTTTTCTCCGGGTGCCACTCGGCAAGAGATTTACCAGCGCAATCGCGCCTGGGGCGAAATGATCGAAGCCGAAACCGGTCCGGTCGCCCCGCCGGGTGCATCGAAGCATGGAGAGCCATTGCGCCTCGCCTATTACCTGCCGGAATACGACACCCACGTTACGCCCCGCTTTTTAGAGCCGGTGTTAAGGTGCCATAATTTGGACTCTTTCGATGTGCGTATTTATGGCAGCCAGGTGTCTGGTGGCGGCACGCCGTCCTTTGTGCCAGAGGATGTTAGCTGGGTGGATGTGGGCGGCTTCACCGATGATGAACTGGCGGCCCGCATGCACGCCGATGGCGTCCAAATTCTGATCCATCCCTGCACCTTCAAGGCCCGCTACCGGCGGATATTGGCCCACCGGGCGGCGCCGGTGCAGATCGCTGCGATCAATCTGGTCTCGACCACCGGGCTCAAAGCGGCGGACTATCTTTTCACCGACGGTTTTCTCGATCCGCCGGGCGCATCGGAGCAGTTCCATACCGAGGAATTGATCCGCCTCGCCGCCTTCAACACCTACCGGATACCGGAGACGGCGCCGCCTGTGGTCCCCTTGCCCGCCGCCACAAACGGCTATGTGACCTTCTGCTCGTTCAACAATCCGGCGAAATTGTCACCGGGCACGGTTGCGGCCTGGTGCAAAATACTAGAGCGCCTGCCCGATAGCCGTCTGTTGCTCAAGCACCGGGCGCTGGGCGATGCCGACGTGGCGGCACGTTTTGTCTCCGGATTTACCGGCGCTGGTATCGATGAGGAACGGATAATTCTGGAAGGCTTCACTCTCGATGGGGCGGCGTATTTGGACACCTATAACCGCGTCGATATGGCCCTCGATCCATTTCCATTCGGCGGCGGCACCACCAGCTACGAGGCTTTGTGGATGGGCGTGCCGGTGCTGACATTGGAGGGCACGACGTTCATGGGGCGGCTGACGGCGGCATTGATGGGGCGGTTGGGTCTGGGCCATTGGGCGGCGGCGGACGTCGGCACATATATAGAAAGCGCAGCTAGACTGGCCAGTGATTTGGATGCCCTCGCGGACTTGCGCGCAGGCCTTCGGGAACGGGCGCGGGCCTCCATTTTCGATGCCGCCGCCTTCACCCAGTCCTTGGAAGCCGCCTGCCAAGATGTCTGGCGCCGGCTTGCGGAACATCGCTAGTCGGATTAGCCGGTGCTCTTGAAACCGTGTGCCGCGACGTCAGGCACCGCCGTCTCGCGGCTGGTAAGGCTTGATCGGTAAATTCCGTAGCTTTCCAACGAATATAAATTTGGTAGTATTGGCCCCGGAGGAGGCTCATGGTCGATACCAGGAACACCCGCCGCCTGTCAGCGATACTCGCCGCCGATGTGGCCGAATATTCGCGTTTGATGCATGCGGACGAGGCGGGAACGATCACAGCGTGGCAGGCGGCTAGGCGCGAGGCCATTGACCCCACCCTCGCGCACCATGATGGCCATGTCGTCAAACGGACCGGTGACGGATTTTTGGCGGAATTTTCGACAGTGGAGAATGCCGTCCGCTGTGCTGTCGCCCTGCAAGAGGCGCTCTCTGGCAACAGCCTCAATTTTCGCATGGGCATTCATTTGGGCGACATAACCGATGATGGTGATGACATCCACGGCGATGGTGTCAATATAGCGGCCCGGCTGGAGGGATTGGCCGAGCCGGGCGGCATCTGCATTTCCGGCGATGTATTCAATCAAGTGCAGAACAAGCTGAACTTGGCTTTTACCGATACCGGTGAGCAAGAGGTCAAAAATATCGCGCGGCCCATTCGGGTTTACCGGTTGGAATTGGGCGAAGCTGCGACCAAAGGAACGCTCTCACGGGAAACGGCTTCACCTAAAACAAATATTACCATCGCGGTTTCAATCATCGCGGTGATCGCCGCCATCGCTGGGCTGTTTGTTTGGCAGCCATGGACGGTCCGGAACACATCGCCGGTGGCGGAGAAGATGGCCGCCCCGTCCCAGAAAAAGCCATCCATCGCCGTATTGCCGTTTAACAATATGAGTGGTGACGTGGAGCAGGAATATTTCTCGGACGGCATAACCGAAGACCTGATTACCGATCTTTCGAAGATATCCGGGCTGATCGTTATCGCCCGTAATTCGACCTTCGCCTATAAGGGAAAATCGCCCGATATCCGAGACGTTGGCAGGGAATTGGGCGTACGCTTTGTGCTCGAAGGCAGTGTGCGCAAAGCGGGCGGCCAAGTACGCATCAATGCTCAGCTGATCGATGCAGAAACTGGAGCACATCTGTGGGCGGAGCGATATGACGGCTCCCTTGATGACGTGTTCGGCCTTCAAGATAAGGTCACGGCAAAAATCATTACCGTTCTCGCCGTGCAACTGACGAAGGGAGAGCAGAAGCGCATCGCCCGTAAGGAAACGGAGAACGCTGAAGCCTACAACATTTTCCTCAAAGGCTGGGAACAATATCAGCGCCAGCGGCCGCAAAGCTTTCGCAAAGCGATTGTCCTATTCGAAAAAGCTGCCGTTTTGGATCCCAATTATTCCCGCGCTAACGCCGCACTGGCGGCAATCTACTGGCAGGCTTGGAAGCGCCACTGGCACAATAAGGTCGGCGTGCACAATATCCATATTGCCCGCGTCAAGGCGGAGGATTATTTGGCGAAAGCGATGCGAAATCCGACCCCGCTGTCTCGTCAAGTTTCTGCCGCCATGTTGGCCCAGCGGGGACATCACAGCGATGCGATCACCGAAGGAGAGCGCGCCATCGCGCTGGATCCCAACGATGCCGAAGGTTTTGCAACCCTTGCCGGCGCCTTCACTTTGGCCGGGAGGCCCCAGGAGGCATTGCCGCTGATCGAACGGGCGGTCAGGCTCAACCCCCATTTTCCGGCAAGCTATCTATATGAACTGGGCCTGGCCCGTTTCAGTTTGGGCGAATTTGACTTAGCCGCGACCGCGCTGGAAAAAGCCGTCGCCTTGAACCCGGACGACCGCTGGTCATCGCGGATACTCATCGCGACGCTGGGCTATCTGGGCCGCGGCAAGGATGCGGAAGCACTCATGGATAATGCAGAGAATAACTGGCGCGGTTTCGACCCTCTATCGGTAAGAGGCGTTGCTTTTTGGTATCCTTTCAAACGGCCCGCCGACACGGAACGCCTCGCCGAAGGCCTGCGCAAGGCTGGGGTTCCCGACTGATCCCACCGCAAAATGCTCTTAAAAGCGCAATGTCTTTCCCGGTGGCAAGTCAAGAAGCTTAACCGGCGTATTCCCGAGCGCCGCCTTGAATTCCGCCGGTGTCCGGTTGATGACCGGAAAAGTACCGTAGTGGATTGGCGCCACCATTTTGGGCTTGATCAACTTATTGACGGCATAGGCGGCGCCCTCCGGGCCCATGGTGAAGTGTCCGCTGATGCAAACCAGAGCGAGGTCCGGCTTAAAAAATTCATGGATCAGGGACATGCCGAGAAACACGTCTGTATCGCCGGAATGATAAACCTTGAAGCCATTTTCCAATTCGATCACGTAACCCACCGCCGGACCGCCTTCCACGGTTCTACGGCTTCCCGGTTCCTTGTCCATCAGACCGAATGCCTTCAGATCAATGGATGAACTGTGCTCGGCCGGCACCATATGGATTTTTACGCCGCGGCCGACCGGCGACACCGTGCCGCCCTTGTTCATGCCAATGGATTTGTCGCCATTAAGCAAGCCAAGGGTGATCGCATTGAGGATGAATTCGTAGTTGGCGACCACCGTGGCTCCGGTCAGCTTTGCCAGCTCTTCAAGGTCGTAGATATGATCGCCATGGCCATGAGTCACCAGAATAACATCCACCTTGCCAAGCGCCTTCAAATCCCGAAATTTGGCCGGCGTTTTCGGATTGTTTTTCAAGAATGGGTCGATAAGTATGACTTTGCCTTTGACGCTGGTAATTTTCACCGTGGCATGGCCAAGCCACTGCACTTCCACGCCTGCGGCCAGGGCAGGGTTCGTATATAGTAGAAATGATCCAAAAACGGTAACGATAACCCAGCGTGCGATGCGTACGTTCATGAACCCAAACTTTCGGTTTTTGGTTAGCCCTGGCGGCGCTCTGTTGCCAAATACACAGCCCTAAGTTTGAAGTGTTTAAATATTACCCGGCAATATTAGCGACATTCATATCCCGGATACAATGATATTGCGTTGCTAGCCGTCACCAAAAGCCCGACGGCACAGTGATAAATTATTATCAGTGCTAATCCTTTTGACCGTCGGCGGCGATCTACGGCTGGGTGTCAATGCTCTGGCGTGGCCGACGATTGACGCCGATGCGGCCCACAAAGGGCAGTTTCAACGCCGGGTCCTTGGGATCGATGCCGAAGCTGAGCCCGAGAATATTCAACTCAAGCCCTTCTTCCAGAGCCGCCGTCATGCCCAACAGACCGAACAGGGAGAATTGAAAGCCCGATCCGCTGGGCGCCTTGGCGAACAGACGGTTGCCAAGATAATCCTTGCCGATGGCGGTCGGCGGCAAATCCAAATTCAATTCCGGTACCTGGCGCGCAATGAAGGCAGTGAAGGTGTTGGAGTTGGGCCCCGGCCACACGGTGTAGCGGTCATGATAGGGATATTCCCGGGCCGCCTTGTCCACCTTGGCGATGATCGCGTCGACGCCGGGGCCGCGCAAATCGGTCAACAAGTCCGGCGCGTTGCCGAACCATCTGGCATCGGGGGCGCGCTGGTGAATAGCCACCGGTGAATTGCCCCAACGCAGGCGCCAGCCGATCACCTCAAAGACAGTGTAATTTTCCGCGCCGGACGGCTTGGCGGCGATCCAGGTATGCACACCGAAATTACCGCGCCAGCCCCAGGCTCGGGCGCCATAGACCTGAAGAACCGCTTCCGTAGTGAGCTGGGGATCGGGCGCCAGGCCCACCGGCTCGCGGCTCGCCGTCCGCCAGCTTTGCGCCGTCGCCGAATTTTTGTAGCCCTGATAAACAGCCATCAAACCTACCGTCGTTACAAACCCAATGAGGCCGTAAAGGGCGATGCGTAGCCGCCGTTTCATAGGCTTAAACATAGGTTCGCCGGCGCGTCCAAGCAAGTCAGGCCGGTCCGGATCGCGGTGAAGTGAAGCCCTAATATTTGGCCATCAGATGCTCGAACCCCTTGACCGGATTGGGCACCTGTAAGCCGCCGAAATGGGCGCGGAGGTTCGCGGTAAGCATGTCACGCATGCGCAAAGTGGATTCGTGGGTAAAGGCGGCCCGGTGCGGCGATAGCGCGACATTGTGCGCCTCGGTCAATTCGGGCCGCACATGGGGCTCGTTCTGGAACACGTCGAGCCCGGCGCCGGCGATGGCGCCCGAGATAAGCGCTGCCACCAGGGCATCCTCATTGACCACTAGGCCACGCGATATGTTGACCAGATAGCCGTCCGGTCCTAGCGCCTCCAACACTTCGGCGCCCACCATGTGATGGGTCGCATCAGTGGCCGGCACGCAGATCATCAGATAATCCGCCGCCGCCGCCATCTCGCGGACATTATCGAAATAGCGGTATTCGCAATCCACCCGCCGGGTGCGCTGATGATAGAGAATGTCCATATCAAAGCCGGCTGCGCGCCTGGCAACGGCGGACCCGATGGCGCCGAGCCCAATGATACCCATGGTCTTGCCCGTCGGTGTCGAGGTATAGCCGCCCTTGCTGGCCGTCTCCGCCCAAGCCTGGCGCCTTGTATAGGCATCGAAATAGACTATGCGCCGGGAAACACTAAGCATCAGCCCGATGCCCAGATCAGCCACCGAGGCGGCATTGGAGCCGGGGCCGTGGGTCATCAAAATGCCGCGCCGCAAAACCTCCTTGGCGTCCACCATGGAATAGCCGACACCGATGGCGGCGACGATGGTGAGGTTCGCCAGCTTGTCGAAAAGCTGCGCATCGCCCCTGGGCTCGGCGCCACCCGCGATGGCCAGGCCCTGGATGGAAGGGCCGATGGCATCCAGATAGGCGCCCGCATCACTTTCGCCGGTAACATCGAAGACGGTGAAATATCGGGCCAGATGATCGGCGTGGGTCAGGACGTTTTCGCCTAGCACAAGGAGATTGGGTTTATCGGACATGAATTTTCGGTTCCGGCGTGATTTTTTTAGGCGTCCACTTTAGGGTGTCTAAGCGCTAGTGGTAAAGCGCGGACCAGGGAGAGAGTAAAATGGGAGAGATGATCGAATTCGAAGGCCCGGGCGGCGAGACCATCCCCGCCTATCTGGCGCTTTCCGGCCCGGGATCGGGGCCGGGGGTCGTTATCGGCCAGGATATTTTCGGCATGGGCGAAAGCCAAAGAGTGATTGCCGATATGTTCGCCGCCAACGGTTTCAACGCCATGGTGCCCGATATATTTTACGATCTCGAACAAGCGACGCGCACCGGTCCCGACGGGGTTGAGCGGACCAGCTATCTGGGCCAGTTCAATACCGACACCTGTTTCGGCTATTTTTGCAGCGCCATGGATTTCTTGCGGGCGCGGGAGGAAAGCAACGGCAAGGTGGCTACCATCGGTTTTTGTTACGGCGGCAATCTCGCCTATCTCTCGGTCGCCCGCCACGACGCCGATGCCGCCGCCAGCTATTACGGCACCCAGCTGCAAAACTATTTGGATGAAGCCGGTGCCATAAAGAAACCTCTGATGCTGCATATCTCCGAACACGACCGCACCTATTCGGAAGAAGACCGGGACCGCATCCTGGCGAAGTTCGAAGGTGCCGAAATGGTCACTACCCATGTCTATGCACAGCGCCACGGCTTCGCCCACCGGCTGGTGGCGGAACCGGATGACGGCGACGGCAAGGAAATTGCGCATGGCCGCACTTTTGCATTATTCGAAGGCATGAAATATTGATGCGCTTGGCGGCCCCGGCGAAATCATGAGCGATCAATGGCAATTCTGGATCGACCGGGGGTTTAAATTAGACGTGTAATAACAGTAAGTTACATATATATATAAAATTTTTGTGAACGCTTTGTAAATTAATCGATTATAATGTTGTCATGGCTGAGGATCATTCCATCCATCATCTCGTCATCGACAATTCGTCTGGTGAAGTTAAAGTTTCTGTCTACCTTTATCCCCGAAATACGGGGAAAATATATTACGCCCGCTACAAGATTGATAATCCAGATCTAGCAAACAATCAAAAATACATAACCGAGAGCCTAAAAACTGGCGAATTCGATACCGCATGTGAGCGCGCTCGAAATCAGTACGCCATGATTCAAGTTCGTTTGGAAGCGGGAATTCCTGTCAAAGATATTTCCGTCAATCGAGCTATCGATCAATTTCTTAACAATTATAAGAAAAATTTTGATTCTGGGGTCGATGGATTTTCAACACATATGTTGCGAGGTTATCGGAAAAGCATCGACATCTATTGGCGGGACTATGTAGGTGATCGACTGTTAAACACGATTAACGTTGTTGACCTTGAGGGGTATGAAATTTGGAGACGGAATTGGTCGAAGACTACCAAACGAAAGAAGCTCCATGGAAATTACAAAGAAAATGTTTCCCGACGGACGCTTGAATGGGAAATCAACGGATTCAAAACTGTATTGAGGTGGTGCTCAGCACGAAATCATTACAACGGAAAAGCTTTTGACTGGAAGTTTGCCCGCGGTGAACGCCGCCGACGGTCCGCATTTACGTTGGACCAGTACAAAAAACTTCACGCGTTCCTCGCTTCAGATGATTATTTCTCATTTGGTAGGTACGACAACAATCTCCGAACTGAATACCATCGAATGATGTTGAGGACATATATACACTTTATGATCAACACAGGTTTGAGGCCGGGAGAATCCAGATATTTGAAGTGGGGAGATGTATCGAGGAGAAAAAATCTAGCTGGACAAACGGTCCCAGTAATTCGAGTTTCGTCCACGCATAGTAAAGTAAATAAATTGAGAAACGTGGTTGGTAGACCTGCGGCTTTCATGTGGTTGGATGATTGGAAAGAATTTAGAGCTGAAACAGGCGAATTTTGTGGAGATGATACATACATCTTCTGTACATCTAAGGGGGTGCCGATCAAGGATTTTCGGGAAGGGTTCAATAACATTATCCGGAATGCAGGCGTTGAATTCGATGCAGACGGAGAAAAATTAGTGATTTACTCGCTTCGCCACACCTACATTACGTTTCGATTGCAATATGGGCGAAACGTTTCGATATATACAATTGCCAAAAATTGCGGAACGAGCGTTGCGATGATCGAGCAATTTTATTCAGATGCGGTTTCAGAAGATTATATCGAAGAATTGTCGATTTAGTTGAAGGCTTTTGATCAGCAAGGGTAAATCTGAGGTCTGCTTTGCCCCGGTGGTCTCAAGTGATCGACGCAACACTTTATCTTAAATGGAAAGATGGAGTGTTTGATTATGGATCGAAGGTATCGTCGAGGATTTAGTACGGC
>JABHAA010000147.1:2500-91589 GCA_018674495.1 Rhodospirillaceae bacterium
GGTTTTAGCGCAACGCCAAGAGCCCACGAATACAGCCGTGGGATCAAGATTTACCGGTCACAACCTGCAAGAATTCTTAGGTGTTATGTAGTCTGTTTGACGCTGCGCGCAAGGGCAGATCAGGCGCCGCCGCTCATGAAGGCCGGCTCGCAATATTGGCGCCGCCGTTTGAGCTGGCGGCAGGCTCGTTGCGCCGCCGCCTGGGTTGCAAACGGCCCGACGATCAGGCGGAAAAAGACTCCCTTGCCACGGCCCAAATTCACCCTTGAAACCTCGGGCCGCATCTTGGCGAACACCGAACGATAGACCCGGCGCAATTGGGTCCAGGCGCGTTTGGCGCCCTGCTCGGACCGCCAGGAGCCGATATGCAGGGCCGGCCGCGGACCGGACGCCGCTGCCGCAGAGGCGGTCTTTGGCGCGCCTGTGGCAGCGGCCGGCGCCGGCGTCGAGCCCGCCGGGCGCAGGGAACTTTCGATGGCGGCGCGCTCCTTGGTATATTCGTCCGAAGAGACCAGCTTCATTTCTTGCAGCGCCTCGATACGGCGCACTGCGTCGGCGGCCGCCATCAAGCCTTTCGGCGGCGGCGCCGGGTTGAGGCGCTGGCGCGGCTTCAACGGCATCAGCCCATCGACGATCATCAGCCGTTCGGCGCCGTGCTGGCGCACCGTGATGGCGCGCAACTCCAGCGCCCGGCGGATGGCGCGCAGACGCTGGGCGATCTGTTCTGTCGACGGCACCGAGCGGTCCAACCCAGTGGCCGGCGGCGGCCCGGTGAGCGGCAACAGCGCGCCTTTGTTGAGCGCACGCCGTTGGTTGTATTCGTCGGGCGTGATCAGCCCTTGGCCACGCAGGCTTTCCAAAGTTTGAAAGCGCGATACCACATTGGTGAACGGGCCGGTAAAGGGTCCGATGGGCGCTCCGCCCGGCGCCGTTTGGCGCACGTCGATCTGCGGCGCCACTTGGCGGTTCTGGCCCAGGGGCGGCGGCGTGCCGAACGACGGCTGTGCGGCAGCCCCAGGTATCCCAGGAGGCGGCGCGCCGATCTGCGGTGCAGGCGGCGTCGCGCCGGTCAGCGACGAGGGCACCCCCCGGTTGTGCAGAAGGCCAAGATTGACGCTGGCGATCTCGCGCACCGAGGCTGGCGCCGGATTGGAAAGCACTAGCATTTTTTGGGCATCGCCCGGGCGCAACGCCAGCACCGCTTCGAACGCGGCCCGCGCCTGCACCAGTTGGCCGGTCTGTTGAAACACCAGGCCCTTGCCGAGTAGCGCATGCACATCGCGGGGATTTTGCTGCAGGGCGCGATCGAACAAGGCCTGCGCCGCCAACAGCTCACCTTTAGCCAGCTTGCCGAGGCCTTGTTCGGACACCGAAGAAGTATCGACAAGCTGATTGGCCCGCGTGAAATTGCCGAAGGGGCCGTTCTGTGGCAACAAACTCTGGCAACCCGCCAAGATTAAACCGGCAAAAATCACCGGGAAAAGCCGGCGCAATGCGCACCGGGCATCACCGCTGTCCATCATCAGTTCCCAACACCTACAATATTGTTTCGGTCTCTAACGCGACCCCCATGCTTTGTACACACTATATCTTGTATAGCATTTGGCCACAATACGCTAATCATTGAAACTCCTTCATTTTCGGATTTACCGATCAGGGCCGAATTCCGTGCAAAAGCCGGGCCAACCGGAGCCTCGGCGCATACGGAAATCCGCTCCCAATGGCGGTGGCAGGCTGTTATACCAACCTCTCGATTTGTCCTATGAAAGGTTCCTGCCATGCCCACCGCCCCCAGCCTGCGCCTAACCAATACAGGCGCCCGCTCGATGCTCGAAGCTGCTATCGCCAAGGCCAGCGAATTCGGCATTGCGGCGACCGTCGCCATTGTCGATGCCGGCGGCCACATGATGTTGCTCGAACGCATGGACGGGGGGCGCTTTCACACCGTGCATTCCTCGACCACCAAGGCGGTGACGGCAGCCTCCAACCGGCGGCCAACCACCACCAAGGGGGCGCAAGGCCAGGATCTGGACACCTTGCACGCCCTTGGCCTCAGCCTTGCCGCCGGGCCGGAACGCTGGACCGCCATGGCCGGCGGCTATCCGATATTCTCCGGCGGCCATTGCATCGGCGGCATCGGCGTATCCGGCGGCGACTGGCAACAGGACGCGGACATATCCGAAGCCGCGCTAACCGCCATCGGCGCCACCAGCGGCGAAACTTGACCTGCAAAAGCTTTTAATTTTAACTCTAAAATCTCGGGTCTTATATAAGTCTGAAATTGAACCGATTCACCTGGAGGCTAGTTATGAAAATTCTCAATGCATTATTTATCGGAACGGCGGCGGTGGCACTTATTGCGGCGGCGGATGCGCGCGCCGAGTGGCCGGAAAAACCCATTCAATTCATTATTCCCTTTGGCGCTGGCGGCGGCGCCGATATCGAAGGTCGGCTAATCGCCAAGGCCATGAGCGGCGTCTTGGGCCAGCCGGTGGTGCCCATCAACAAGCCCGGCGGCGGCGGCGCCATTACTTATACGTTCGTTAAAAACTCTGCGCCGGACGGATACACGGTGGCCTGGAACTCGACCTCGGTGCTGACCACGACAAATATCGGCAACGTGCCGTTTGACTATACGGCCCTCGAACATATCGGTCAGGTTGCCCAGCAGCCGGTGCCGTTCGTGGTCAAAAAAAACGCCCGCTGGAACACTCTCAAAGCCTTCATGGATGAGTGCAAGGCCAAGCCGAACACCCTCAAAGTCGCCTTCGCCGGTTTTGGCAGCGCAACCCACATGGCCGGCGTCGCCATGACCCAGCTATCGGGCTGCAAGGCAATCATGTTGCCCGTAAAAGGGCCTGACCGCAGGAAAATGATTCTGTCCGGCGAGACTGACGCGGCGGTGGATATTTTCTTCGTGCCCTTGAAGTTCGTCAAAGCCGGCAAGATGAAATTTCTGGCGATTTCATCCGGCAAGCGCAATCCGGCGGCGCCCAATGTTCCCACCGCCAAGGAGCTGGGCCTCGACATGGAGTTTGATTTGTTCCGGGGTCTGTCGGTGGCCAAGGGCACGCCGCAAGCGATCAAGGACAAGCTCGAAGGTGCGATGATCAAGGCGGCCAATTCGAAGGCTTTTGCCGGGCGCATGAAAAAGCTGAAACTGACTTTGGCGCCCATGGGCCAGGCCCAGTTCAACGCCAAGCTGGCGAAAGCCAACGCCAACATCGTCGCCATCATGAAAAAGGCCGGCATCTACAAATCCAAGATGAAAAAATAGTCTGAGATTAAGATACGTCTATGGGCTGTCCCGTCGTTCGAACAATGACGGGACAGCTTACTTTCACCTGATGAAAACCATGCGTAAACGCAACCTGATTTCGGCTGCCATTCTGATCGCCATTGGCATAGGCTATGCCGTACTCGCCGTGCAGCTTCCCACCCGCAATATTGAAAACGCCACCGGCCCATCGTTTTTTCCGCTGGTCGTGGTCACCGGTTTCCTGATTTTGGCGGCGGCATTATTGGTTCAGGCAATGCGCGGACGGGCCAACCTTGGCGCAGTGCCGGTGTTGGCCAAAATATCGCGGCGCACATATATTTGGTCGCTGGCCGCCGCTGTCCTCTACCTCGTGGCCCTGCCCTATCTTGGCTTCATCGCCGCCAACATTCCTTTGTTCGCGGCGCTTATGATCCTCTATGGGGAGAAGCGCACCGTTTGGATCGCCGCCGGATCGATCGGCATTTGCCTCGCCATATTCTTCGTCTTTCGCGAGGTGTTTCAGATTCAGCTGCCGGCGGGCATCCTCGGCGGGCTGGTCTGATGAACCCAGACATCATCGACGGCTTCACCCAGGCGACACTGGCCAGCACATTGGCGGCGACGGCGGTGGGCTGCCTGTTGGGGCTGGTGGTCGGCATGATCCCGGGCCTGACAATTTCCACCGGCATCATTATTGTCTTGCCGCTGACCTTCGTGCTGCCCCCCGATATTTCCATCGCGTTATTGTTAGGCCTTTATGTCAGTGGCATGACCGGCGGCAGTTTCTCGGCCATCTTGCTGAACATCCCCGGCACCCCATCGGCCTCGGCGACGGCGCTGGACGGCTACCCGATGGCCGCCCGGGGCGACGCCGGGCATGCCCTTGGCCTCGCCATTACCGCCAGCTTTATCGGCGGGCTGTTCAGCTTTCTCTGCCTGTTTCTGATCGCGCCTTTGCTGGCAGACCTGGCGCTCAAGTTTCAATCGCCGGACCTGTTCAGCCTGGTCTTCTTCGGGCTTACCATTATTTGCAGCTTCGCCGCCCGCTCCTTGATCAAGGGCCTGCTGTCGGCGTTGATCGGGCTGATGATCCTGACCATCGGCCAGGACCCGATGATGGGTACGGCGCGCTTTACCTTCGGCCAGGTGAACCTGATCGCCGGGGTGCATTTCCTGACCGCGCTGATCGGCCTGTTTGCTATCCCGCAGCTTGTCGACAATCTTTCGGCAGCCGTCCGAGATGGCCAGGGTGGAACCTCCCGTGCGCGCATCCGCCGCATCCTGCCAACTCTCAATGATCTCAAATCCATTCGCCTGCCCGTCGCCATCGGCGCGCCCATCGGCGCCTTCCTAGGCATATTGCCAGGCGCCGGCGGCCCCATCGCGGCGTTTATCTCCTACGACTACGCCAAGAAGCTGAGCCGCTCGCCGGAGCGCTTCGGCGACGGCGCGCCGGAAGGCATCGCCGCGCCGGAAGCTGCCAACAACGCGGTCACCGGCGGTGCCCTGATCCCGATGATGACCCTCGGCATTCCCGGCGATCCGGTCACCGCTATCTTGATCGGCGCGCTTTTGGTGCATGGGCTGGCGCCCGGACCGTTGTTGTTTTTGGAGCGCGGCGATTTCGCCTACGGCATCATCTTTTCGTTCTTCTGGGCCAATATCTTCAACGTCATCATCGCCTTTTTGGGCCTCAGGTATCTGGTCAAGGTGCTGGCCATGCCGAAATCATTATTGATGCCGATCATTGCCATTCTTTGCGTGATCGGCAGTTATGCCCTTCGCAACAATTTTTTCGACGTCTATGTAATGTTTGGTTTCGGACTTTTAGGCCTCGCCATGCGCTGGCTGGATATGCCGGTGGTACCGCTGCTTCTGGCCCTGGTTTTGGGACGGCCACTGGAGGAGCATTTGCGCGTCTCGTTGGTTGCTTCCAAGGGCGAGATTGATATCTTTTTCACCTCGCCGTTCAGCCTGTTCTTTTTGGCCATGGCAGGGTTGTCTATATTCTGGTCCCTTAACGCCGAGCGCCGGGCAAAAAAGGCAGCCCGCAATGAAATGGAGAGCAAACAATGAATGCAAAACCGGTGCGCCTGGCATCGCTGGGATTGGGATGGTGGTCGGACGTTCTGGCCGCAGCGGTGGGCCGTGCGGGCGGTGTCGAGATCGCAGCCTGCTACACCCGCTCCGAAGACAAGCGCAAAGCCTTCGCCGATAAATTCGGCGGCCGCGCCGCCTCCAGCTACGAGGAAATTCTCGCCGACCCGGATATCGACGGCATCATCAATACGACGCCCAACAACGTCCACCTGGAAACCACGAAGCAAGCAGCTGAAGCCGGCAAGCATGTGTTCCTGGACAAGCCCATCGCCAATTCGGTCGGCGAGGGCATGCAGATTGCCAAGCTTTGCCGGGACGCCGGTGTCAAACTGTCCATCGGCTTTCAGCGCCGCCGCGAAGCCCATTTTCGCTGGGTCAGAGAACAGATCGACGCCGGCGAGTTTGGCCAATTGGTGCAGGCCGAGGCCAACATCTCCCGCGACCGCCTCGGCGAGTTCGAAGAAGGCCATTGGCGCTACACGTCCGAAGGCATGCCCGGCGGCGTCATGCTGCAGATCGGCCCCCATTATGTGGATGTTCTGGAAATGCTGATCGGCCCGATTGCCGAGGTATCGGGCATGCTCTCGCAACTGGTGCTACCCGGCGACAACCCGGACGTGGCCGGCCTCGTGATGAGCCACGAATGCGGTGCAATTTCGACCCTCAACGCTGGCTATGCCTCGGCGGGTGAGCATTATGTTATGAACATCTACGGCAAAAAGGCATCGGCCCTTTATAGTAAGCACACGGGGCTGTACTTTCTAAAACAGGGCGACAAGGCGCCGCACCACGTGGCATTCGAAGAGACCGACACCCTGGCCGAACAGATGCAGGAGTTTGGGCATTGCATCCGCACCGACGCCGAGCCCGAAGTCGGCGGCGAATGGGCATCGCGCTCCCTAGCCGTCATCCGCGCCGGGGTCAAATCGGCAGCTGAGGGCCGCAAGGTGGCGATTGACGAGATTATGGAGACCGGGGAATGATGTAATCATGGGTGATTTATTCACCATATAATTGACTTGGGGGAATTTTTCACCTATATTTATTGCGATTGGGGATATGATCCGGAATGCCGAGAATAAATGGCCGGCGGCAAGGAATTGAAATTTCGATTTATTTCGGAGACCACAATCCGCCCCATGTCCATATCTACGATGCAGGCCATAGGGCGAAAATTGATATTGCGACGGGCGAGATTATCGAGGGCCGCCTGCCGGCCGGTGGATTTAGAAAAGTTCGCGCCTGGCTGGACCGCAACAGGCAACTGGCGATGACCAAATGGAACGAATATTGCCGATAACGAAAACCGGACGGACGAGACAATGTTAAAAATCGCAGACGTTGGCACAGACAGGCAGGTCCCCGAGATCACCAGCCTCAAGGTCATACCCGACTATGGCCTTAAGATCAGGCTCAAGGGTGGTGGCAAGGCGACCGCCGATTTAAGCGGCGTCGTGATGAAATTCACACCCTTCGCCGCGCTTCAGGACCCCGTTCTGTTCGCGAAAGCCGAGATTGTCTCCCATGGCATGGCCGTCGGCTGGCCGAACGGATTGGATTATTCCGCGACCTCGATCCTCAACGTCGCCGAAGCGCAAAAGTCCATGAGCGGTGATGCGTTCGTTGCCTGGCAGGCCAGGGTCGGGCTTTCAAATGCCGAAGCCGCCGACGCCTTGGATGTCAACCGCGATACCATCAAGAACTATCGGCGAAAAAAGAAAAATGCCGTGCCCTACGCCATCAAAATTTCCTGTGACGCCATGGAAAAAGATAAATCCCTATTGCTGGCGCGCGTCCAAGCGCGCAAACCCGGCAGGCCAAAATTGGTCTCCGCCGCAAATCAGAAAGTGTGACAACGATGACGGAAGCACCGAAACCAAGCGCCAACATGTTCGCCGACAAACCCCTCGCCGGGCAGCATGCGCTGGTCACTGGCGGCTCGCGCGGGATTGGCGCGACCGTGTCTGAATACTTGGCGCGCATGGGCGCATCGATCAGCCTGACGGCGCGCAATGCCGATACGCTGGATGCCCACGCCAAGACTTTGCGCGATGCTCACGGCGCCGAAGTGTTCACGTCCGCCGGCGATATGTCGAAGGAAGACAATATTGTTGTCGCCTTCGAAGGCGCGGTGGATGCCTTCGGCCCAGTGGATATCCTAGTTGCCAATGCTGGCATCGGCAAATCCGCGCCGTTCCACCGGATGGAGTTGGATTTTTGGCAGGCGACCATCGATCTCAATCTCACCGGCACGTTTCTGTGCTGCAAACAAGTGTACCCCGCCATGCGCGAGCGCGGCTATGGGCGCATCGTCAATATCGCCTCCACCGTGGGGCTTCGCGGTTATCCCTATATCGCCGCTTATTCGGCGTCCAAGCACGGCGTCGTCGGGCTGACCCGCTCCCTGGCGCTGGAGGCGGCAAAAACGGGTGTCACCGTGAACGCAGTCTGCCCCGGCTATACCGATACCGATCTGGTGGATGAGGCTATTGATGTGATCGTCGGCAAGACCGGGCGGGAAGCGGGTAGCGTGCGCGGCGAGATCGAAAGCACCAGCCCCATGGGCCGCCTGATCACCACCGAAGAGGTTGCCGAGACCGTGGCCTGGCTGTGCCTGCCATCGTCGGCAGCCATCACCGGGCAATCCATCGTCGTCGCCGGCGGCTCGGTCACCAACTGAGCGGATCAAGGGGAGACAATATCATGGCCGATACTTCTTATCTGGACTGGCCGTTCTTCAATGACGGCCACCGCCAATTTGCCGCCGACATAACCGCGTGGGCGGCCAAGGAGATCGGCGGCGATGACCATCCCGAGCCTGCCGATGACGCTGCCCTCGATGCGGAAGCCAGTGCGCTGGCCGCTAAGCTGGGGTCTGCCGGCTGGCTCAAATACACGGTGCCCGCCGCTTATGGCGGGGCGCTGGAAAATCTGGATGCGCGGTCGCTCTGCATTGCCCGGCAATGCCTCGGCTACCATTCCGGCCTCGCCGATTTCGTCTTTGCCATGCAGGGATTGGGGTCGGGCTCCATCACGCTGTTTGGCACGGACGAGCAAAAAGCCAGGTACCTTCCCGGCGTCGCCGCTGGCACTGGGATCGCCGCCTTTGCAATCACCGAAGCCGAGGGCGGCTCGGACGTGGCCGCCATGACCTCAAGCGCCGAATTGGACGGCGACGATTACGTGATCAATGGCGCCAAAACCTGGATATCCAACGCCGGCCTTGCCGATCACTATATCTTGTTCGCGCGCACCGGCGAGGCGCCCGGGTCCAAGGGCATCTCCGCCTTCGTTGTCGATGCCGATACGCCGGGGTTTAGCGTAACCGAGCGGATCAGTGTTATCGCGCCGCATCCCTTGGGCACCATCGCGTTCGATAATTGCCGGGTGCCCGCCGCGAACCGGCTGGGCGCGCCCGGCGATGGCTTCAAGGTGGCATTGACGACCCTCGATATTTTCCGCGCCACGGTCGGCGCCGCCGCCCTCGGCTTCGCAAGGCGCGCATTGGACGAAGCCACGAAGCGGGCCAAATCGCGCAACCTGTTCGGCCAGAACCTGACCGAGTTCCAGCTCATCCAGGAGAAGATCGCCGACATGGCGCTCAAAATCGACGCCGCCGCCCTGCTGGTGTTCCGCGCTGCCTGGGTCAAAGACGTGCAAGGCGCGCGCGTCACTCGCGAAGCCGCCATGGCCAAGCTCTATGCCACCGAAGCGGCGCAGGAGAGCATCGATCAGGCGGTACAAATTTTCGGCGGCACAGGCATCGTTTCCGGCGTACCGGTGGAACGGCTCTACCGGGAAATCCGCGCGCTGCGTATTTACGAGGGCACGTCAGAGATACAAAAACTGATCATCGCCGGCGAGGCATTGAAGGCGCCATGACCACGGAAAGCCTTTTACGCAATCACTGGTACGCGGCGGCGCGCATCGAAGAAGTGACTGCCGATGCGCCGTTCGCCCGCACCATGCTGGACGAACCCATTGTGCTCTTCCGAAGCAAAGACGGTTCCATCGCCGCCCTCCAAGACCGCTGCCCGCACCGCAAAGCACCCCTCTCCATGGGGCGCATGGTAGATGGTGAAATTCAATGCAATTATCACGGCGCAAAATTCGGTGGCGATGGCGTCTGCAGCCTGATCCCCAGCCAGGAGGGCAAGCTGATCTCCGGTTTCGCCGCCCGCCCCTACCCGGTCACCGAGGCGCACGGCATGATTTTCGTCTGGATCGGCGAGGCGGAAAAGGCCGATTTGGACCTGGTTCCCGACATGGGCGCGTATGGGCCGAACGCGGGCACCGGCGTAGTCGGCGGCTATATGTATATCAAGGCCAACTATTTGCTGTTGGTCGACAATTTGCTTGATCTCACCCATATCGCTTATCTGCACGAGAGCACCTTGGGCGCCACCGGCGCCGAGGCCTTGCTCGCCGGCGAGATGGAATTCGAGGTCACAGGCGATAATATCCGCACCGTGCGCATTGTCCGCGACCAGGTGCAGACTTTCTTCGCCAAAAAAACCGGCAAGTTCGAAGGCCAGGGCAATCTGGACCGCTTTACCATCACCAATTTTTGGGCGCCGTCCTATTTGGAGTTACAGCTTTGCAACGCGCCGTCGTCCGAGCATATGCCCAAGTGCGATGTGCCCCACCATCGGGTGCATCATTGCATCACTCCGGAAAGCGATGGCGCGGTCCATTACTACTGGACCATGGCCTGGTACCACCGCCCGGACGACGCGGACCTCGCCAAGGAATTTCACACTGTCACCAAGTTAGCCTTCGATGAAGACCTGCCCATGCTGGAAGCCCAGCAGCGCAACATTGAAAGCGACCCCGAACAAAGCCCGCTGGTAAATTTCGAGGGCGACAAGGCGGGCGTGGCGGCGCGCAAAATTGTCACGAAATTGCTGGCCGGGGAAAACGCCCGGGCGGCAGAGTAAGACTGGGGGATAACGCATCATGTTTTTGCAAAATTATTGGTACGTGGCGGCGGAAAGTTTCGAAGTAAACCGCCAGCCCACCCCCCGCATCATCCTCGGCGAGCCTGTGGTTTTGTACCGGACCCAAGATGGCACAACCGTCGCCCTCGAAGATCGCTGCTGCCATCAGCGGGCGCCGCTGCACCGGGGCAAGCTGGAAGGCGATGCGATCCGCTGCGGCTACCATGGGTTGGTCTTCGACCAGCACGGCGTCTGCACCGAAATTCCGGAACAGGAGCGGATACCAAGCTCGGCCCGGGTGCGCGCTTATGCATCAGCCGAAAAGCACGGCTGGGTGTGGGTGTGGATGGGCGATAGCGCACTTGCTGACGAAAGCCTGATCCCCGATTTCCACCTGAATATCGACGCCGAATGGACCAGCTTCCAGGGCATCATCGAAATGGATGGCGCTTCGATGCTGATGGTCGACAATCTACTGGACCTGTCGCACCTGCCGTTTCTGCACGCCGCCAATATCGGCTCGGCCACCGACACCGATCCCGACTTAAGCGTCGAAAAGGGCGAAGGCTTTGTCCGCGTCACGCGCATCGCCCGGGGCATTAAATCATCCAAATGGCAGAACGACCTGGGCATCCAGGGTAATGTCACCCAGGAAAAGGTAATCACTTTCCGGCCGCCCTGTCATATCTGGATCGCCATCGACACCACCGAAGAGGCGGGCCCGGAAAGCGGCGGCAACGGCCAGATGATGAGGCAGATGATCCTCAATTCCATGACGCCGGTGTCGGAGACAAGCTGCCGCTATCACTGGGGTTTCGCGCGGGATTTCAGCCGAGGCAACGCGGGCGTCACCAAATATATGAAAGACGCCACCGATATCGCCTTCAACGAGGACAAGGAGATGATCGACGCCCAGCAGAAAATCATCGATCTAGACCCGGCGGCGCCGATCTTCAATCTGGACGGCGATGAGGGCGGCGTCGCGGCCAGGCGGCTGATGGCGCGCCTTCTGGCGGAACAGGCGGGCGCGTAAAGACGAACCGCCGGAATATATCCTGGCGAAAAATCGAATTCATTCAGAAACAATATCAGGGCGCCGGCAGTTGCGGCTCCGGCACATTAGCCGACCATCATGCTGCCGCAATATTCGACCATAAACTTTCGTTTATCGTCTGCGTCCCTAAAAACAATCTTGATCGTTTTCTTTTCAAGCGCGTCATCAAGCCCCTCGACACCGATGGACCATTTGCCGGCGATATTGTCATCGAGCCAATCTTCGATCTTGAGGAGCGATTCATTCGTCCGATATTCGACCCCGTGACCGAGCGTTTTTGTAGTGTTTTTAGTCATGACATGAATGTGGGGATGGACGATCCCAATTCAAGGGAGATCGGGGCCGAGAAATGTAACAAATTGTACCATTTTCCGGATGCGCACGCCCCCCGATTGCACCGGCCGCCGCCGCGGATTACTGTGCCTCAAACAAACCAACAGAGGGAACGAACATGGCTTTCACTTTGCGCAGTGCCCCCGCATCACCGTTCGCCCGCAAGGCGCGTATTGGCGCCCATGTAGTCGGGCTAATCGATGACATTGCCCTGGAAGGCGGCCCGTCCGGCGACGAAGATGTCATTTACCAGCAGAACCCGCTGGGCAAAATTCCGGTGCTGGTGACCGAAGACGGCACCGCCATTTATGACAGCCCGGTCATCTTGGAATATTTGGACGCCATCACCACGCCGGGCAGCCTGATCCCCACCGAGATCGGCGCGCGCTTTGATGCCTTACGCCTGCAATCGTTGGGCGACGGCATTCTCGATGCGGCCATACTCATTATATATGAAGGCCGCTACCGGCCCGATCAGGATCCTTACGAGCCCTGGCTGGACTTCCAGCGCGGCAAGATCGAGCGAACTTTGGACGTGCTGGCCGCCGCCCCGCCGCCGCTCGTGCCGATCACCGTCGGCACCATTACGCTGGCTTGCGCCTTGGGCTATCTGGATTTTCGGAAACAGGTGGATTGGCGGGCGCGTACCCCGGCGCTGATCCCCTGGCTAGACGCCTTCGCCGCCGCCTGCCCCGGCTATGATGAAACCAGTCCGGATGGCTGAGCGATATGACCGACATTGATTTCGACCAGGCGGTTGAGGATTTTTGGCAAGCCAGCCAGGGCGGGGCGTTTCCGGTGCAATGGCAGGATACCTTTGACCGTGAAACCGCGTACCGCATCTGCCTCGCCATGATCGAGCGGCGCAGCGCCATCGGCGATGCCCAGGCCGGCTGGAAGGTCGGTCTGACCGCCAAAGCGATCCGCGAACAGCAAGGCGCGACCGAGCCGGTCTTCGCCGTTCTTTATGACAGTGGCCGCTGGCAAAGCGGTGTTTCCCACCCTTATAGCGATCTGATGCGCCCTGGCTGGGAAAACGAATTGTGCCTGACCATGGGCGTCACCTTGAAGGGCCCCGGCGTAACCGAAGACCAGGTCAAGGCGGCGGTGGCCACGATTGCCCCGGCGCTGGAAATCATCGAACAACGCCCACCGCCAGGCAAAGGGTCGGGCTTTCTGTCAGGCGCCGATAACGGCCAGCAACGGTCTTTCATCGTCGGCACGGAGACGGCGTACGATGCTTCCATCCACGATCTCGGCAAAGCCTCCGTCGAGGTTTTTGTGGACGGCAAATTCGAAGAAAAAGCCTTTGGCATCGAGGTCATGGAATCCAGCCCCCTGTCATCCATCGTCTGGCTGACCGAGGGATTGTCCCGCTTCGGCCA
The DNA here is from genome assembly GCA_018674495.1 of Rhodospirillaceae bacterium. Taxonomy (GTDB): domain Bacteria; phylum Pseudomonadota; class Alphaproteobacteria; order Rhodospirillales; family UBA2165. The sequence goes on from JABHAA010000147.1 coordinate 15,569, forward strand.
TGAGCTAACCGCCGGCAGCGTCGTCATGACCGGCTCGTTCACCAAGCAATACCGGTTCGAAGGACCGGTGGAGGTGGAAGCCCGGTTCGAGCCGTTCGGAACCGTCACCGCTTCCTTCACATAAAGCTGTCCTGGACGGCGCATGGCTGACCATCCGGGGTGACTGGCGGGATTGAGCCGTCTTTCACTTCTCGGTGAAATTCCAAGCTTTTGGCGTGCCGCTGGCGCGCCTTGGATGGTAATTTTCCAAATCAATGAAACGCCAGGGATTGGAACCGCTATGCCCAAATCACGTGCAGTCGTAATTTATTTCGCCTCCGCCGGGCTTTTGCTGGCGGGCTTGTCCGTTGCCGGCAGCGCTGCCGCCGATGGCATCGTCGCCAAGGTGGTAAATTCGCCCTTGAATGCGGCCGGGCTGGTCAAGGGCGGCTATGCGGCGCTGAACATCTATCTGCAACGCCCGGACGCGCGCGGCATCGATTTCTTCAATCCCCATGTGCCCGGCTATGGCATCCCCGCCGGTGGGCGCATAGAGGTAGAGCTCGGCGGCGGCTTCACGCGCAACGCCGGCGTTCCCTTGGGCCTCAATTCCGTGCATATGGTTTCGGGCACGCCGCAACACGGCTTGTCGTCGAAGAAATACGGCTACCTGGCGCGCCCCGGCGCCAACGACAATACCTATATCGTCTACGCCAAATCCAAGGACGGCATCCCGGCAGAGAAATTGCTGCCCCGGGCGAGCGTCGCCAAGCTGGACCCGGTGATGAATTCGGGCCTCAAGGTTTTCCATATGGGCCTCGGCGCCATTGCCTTCACCAACCAGGGGATAAAAGGCAGCGTCTCGGTGCGCATCATCGATGGCGACGGACGGCTCTTGGGTTCGGGCACGGCGGAGGTAAATTTTTGGGACGCACCCCGCGCCCAAATCCATCCCAACAATTTTCTGCATAAGGGCCGCAACCACAATTGGCAGCGTATTCGCACCGGTGAGACCCTCGGCAAGACGGCCGGCACGGTGCCGATGACTTTCATGCTGTTCGACAAGCCGGTGGGCACGGCGGCGGAGATCAACAAATTCAAAAAAGGCATCGCCGGCGCCGGCGTGATGTCGGCGAAGCAACTGGCCGGGATGGGGTATAAAATCCCGAAGGCCCTGTCCCGCTACGATGCCGGGCTCATCGTTCGCGACACCGACGGCAACGGCAAGCTGGATGCAGCCAAGGATCAGATCATCGGCGGCGTGAGCGCCGGGCCAACCGGTGCCAGCACTTATGAGGTCCGCTCGCTGGTGTTGAATGGCGCTCCCCTATTGTCGCAGCTGGTCGCCACCCTGTCGCCGAAGCGCGGCAAGCGTTTCGGCGGAGCCATCATGCAGGTGCAGTTACAGGCCGGCGTCCAAAAAGGCACCCTTCGCCCCACCTTCGCACTTCTGAACGATCCGGATGATTTGAACAGCGGCGATGGCACGTCTTATACCTACACGGTGATCGTCGAGTAGGCGCCTATTTTACTCCGCCGCTTCGCTCTGACCCGGCTTGTGGGATTGGGGCTTGTTGGCAATCAGAAGTTCCTGGCCGCGGCCGCGCTCCTGTTCGGCCAGCCGCTCCGCCTGGGTTTTGGCCGCCAGATATGGGTTCGGCCAAACCTGCGGCGTATAGCCGTAATGGGCGGCGGCGCGCAACGTGAAGTGCGGGTCGGCCAGATGCGGGCGGGCGAGCGCACAAAGATCGGCGCGGCCCGCCGCCAAGATGGTGTTGATCTGATCGGCACTGGTGATGTTGCCCGCCGCGATCACCGGCACGCCCGCCTCCAGTCGCACTTGCTCGGCAAATGGCACCTGGAACATGCGGCCATAGATGGGATCGGCATCGACCGTTGTCTGGCCAGCCGAAACATTGATGATGTCGGCGCCGTGGGCTTGCAATTCGCGGGCAATCAGAACCGCGTCGTCGCCGGTGAGGCCGCCATCGTCCACCCAATCGGTGGCCGAGATGCGCACCGAAATGGGTTTATCCGCCGGCCAGACGGCACGCACCGCGTCCAGCACCTCCAGGGGAAAGCGCAGCCGGTTTTCGGCGCTGCCGCCATAGTCGTCGCTTCTGACATTGCTCAAGGGTGAGAGGAAACAGGACAACAGATAACCGTGCGCCATATGCACTTCGATCATATCGAAGCCGGCTTCGTCGGCGCGCTTGGCGGCGGCGGCAAAATCATCGATCACTTTATCCATGTCGGCGCGCACCATTTCCCTCGGCACCTGACCATCGGCCAAATAGGGGATCGGCGAGGCCGACATAATTTCCCAGCCGCCCTCCTCCAACGCTTCGTTGTCGCCTTCCCAGGCCAGCTTGGTGGAACCCTTGCGGCCCGCATGGGCGAGTTGTACGCACACCTTGGCGGCGCTTTGCCCATGCATAAAATCGACAATGCGTTTCCAGCCGGCGACGTGGGCATCATCGTAGAGGCCGGCGCAGCCGTGACTGATGCGCCCTTCCGCTGAGACGTCTGTCATTTCCGTATAAATCAGACCGGCACCGCCGATGCTAAGGCCGCCCAGATGCACCAGATGCCAGTCATTCACTAGCCCGCTTTTCGCCATATATTGGCACATGGGCGATACCACGACCCGGTTCTGGACCAGCATTTCGCCGATACGGAAGGGCGTGAACATGGGCGGCGGCGGATTGTCGGCGGGCACATCCAGGCCTTGTTCGCTACGCACGATATCGGCGAACCAGTGATCGATTTTGGCGCCGTAATTTTCATCGCGCAGGCGCAGATTGTCATAGGTGATGCTTTTCGAGCGCGACAGAAAACTGAACGCATATTGATCGGGCTTGAAGACGTTGTAGCGGCGCGCGGTTTCATACCAGCCGAGGCTGACCAGAGCGGTGCGCTGCAACGCCGTAATTTCATCGCGCCGGGCTTCTTCATAGGCCACGAGGGCGCCGGGCACGCTATCGTTTTCGTTCAAGGCATCGGAAAGCGCAATGGCGCCTTCCATGGCGATCTTGGTGCCCGAGCCAATGGAAAATTGCGCCGTGTGGGCAGCGTCGCCCATCAGCACCACATTATCGAAGGACCAGTGCTCGTTGGTAACCACCGGGAAATTCCGCCAATTGGTCTTGTTCGACAACAACGGATGGCCGTCCAGCTCTTCTTTGAACATATCGGCGTAATAGGCGACGGTTTCTTCTTCGCTCATCGTATCGAAGCCGGCGTTTTTCCAGGTATCCTCGTGGCATTCCAAAATCCAGGTTGAGCCCTGATCGCCGAACTGATTGCGGCCCATGCGGTAGGCATGCAGGTAGTGCCAGCCATGTTCGTTTTCGCGGAAAATGAAGGTGAAGGCGTCGAACACCCGGGTGGTGCCGAGCCAGGCGAACTTGGTCTGGCGGTAATCGATGTTTGGCTTGAATTGATCTTTATAGGTTTCGCGCACCAGAGAATTGACGCCGTCCGAACCGAGCATCAAATCAGCGTCGCGGAGAGCTTCGAAATCGGTGATGTCGGTTTCAAAGTGAATGACGACGCCCAGATCAAGGGCGCGTTTTTGCAATATATTTAAAAGCTCGATGCGCGATATACCACAAAATCCATGCCCGCCGGAGCGGATAACCGCGTCCCGGTAGCGAACTTCGATCTCGTCCCAATAGCCGAACGCGCCGGTGATCGCCTCATACGTGGCCGGGTCCTGACCCATGAAATTGCCCAGGGTCTCGTCGGAAAAGACGACCGCAAAACCAAAGGTATCATCGGCCCGGTTGCGCTCATAGACGGTAATGCCGTGGCTCGGGTCAGCCAGTTTCATTAAAATTGAGAAATAAAGTCCGCCGGGCCCGCCGCCGACGACATTGATTTTCAAGGGCCGCGTCACATGCGCCTCCATATAGCTCAGAACCGGCACGACGTCGCCGTTGGCCCAATATAACCTATGATTTAGACGCGTTCCAGGCAGCTGCTACGGAATTTAATTGAGATGCAGCGTGCCGTTCGGGCGGAAGGCCTTGAAGGCGAAGGCGAAGGTGACGTCGTAAGGCACGTCCATCAACTTACCCGCGCCAGGCTTTTGCACGATGATATTGCCAACATCGCGGCCCTTGGATATATCGCGGTTGTCGTGCAGGGAGTTCTGGCCCGGCGACCAAGTAAGGACCATGCCGCCGGCTTTCAGGATTCTTTTGGCGCGCACCAGTTTCACCGGCCAAGCGTTGTCGCCGATGACAACCACCCGGTCCATGGAACGCAGACCCTTGGGTAATTTGTAGCGGGCGAACACACGCGGCTCGCCATTTTCCATATTCTCGTAAGGCGAGCCGCCATAGGGCCGGGCCTTGGGATCGTTGGGCACCAGCAATTTTCCGTTTGGCGCCCGCGCGATGAACTTGGCCAAAGATTCCAGGCGCGCGGGTATCAGCTTCATCTGCTGGCCGGTGAGTGCGCCGATCATCGCCTCGCCCAGGAACTGCTGCCACCAGCTTTCCGTTTCTTTGTCATACATGACCATATCGAAATGGCGGATGCGCCCGGTATTGCCGAAATTCAAGATGCGCCCGCCGAGGCGCCGGTCGAACACCACGCCGGAATTGCACAAGGGGCAATAGGACACCAGCACCGGAACGCCGCCGATGGTTTCGTTGACGATCTCGTGCCACAAGAGGATGCGCAAGGGATAGGCGCGGGCATCGCCATTGATGATGACACTGATCACCGGCTCCATCGGACCCAGATCTTTATCATCGGCTGCCTGGATATATTTGGGATCAGTGACCGGCGGTATCTGATCGCGGCGCGGCCCGTCGGTGACGATCTCCGAAAACGAGATCGAGGTTTTCTTGAAATCGGTTTTTGGAAACTCGGTCAGCCAGGCGGGATCGGGCCGGCCCTGGGCGGCGGCCAACGCCGGAACAGCGAGGGCGAAGAGAACAGCAATTGCGAATATCTTTTTCATCATGCCGGCACTATGATCGCCGGGGCGCCCGCTGATCAACTCACGGGCGCTCAAATGTTAGTGAGGCACGGGACCGATTGAGAGCGGCGCGAAGATATTTGCGATTTTGGACGCATATGATACATTCGATGAATACCAAGCGCCGGGCCCACGCAAGCCAACGGAGAGTATCGGAAACGTGTTAAAACGCAGCATAACCATCATCCTGTTTCTTGGCCTTATGGCATGGGCGGGCACCGCCGCCGCGACGACGCCGGACGGCGCATCAAAATTTATTGGCAATTTAAGCTCCAAAGCTTCGAGCACCTTGAATTCGGGCGGGCTAAGCCTCAATCAAAAGGAAGCCCAGGTCCGCCAGCTGTTGTCGGAAAGCTTTGATCTGAAGCTGATCGGTCGCTTTGTACTGGGGCGCGCCTGGAAAAAATCGTCCAAGGAGCAGCGCGTTCAATATTTGGGCCTGTTTGAACAATTCGTTCTGCGCACCTATTCGCGGCGGCTCGGCGGCTATACCGGGCAGAAATTCAACGTCATCAACGCTAAAAACTTCGGCAAGAAAGACGTTCTGGTCACCACCAAAATCTCGCGCCCTAGCGGCCCGCCCGTTGAAGCCCGCTGGCGTGTCCGCCTGCGCAAAAAGGGGCACAAGATCATCGACGTGATGGTGGCCGGTGTATCCATGGTGCAGACACAGAAATCGGAGTTTCGCTCGGTCGTCAAACGCCAGGGGGTATCCGGCCTAATCGAAACGCTGCGCTTGCAGGTTTCCAAATTCTCGGCGCAGAAATGATGCGCACCGTTAACAGATTTGAAATGGGACTGTTCTATATGCGGGAGTTGAGGGGATGCGTATTTTGCAGAAATTAGCAATGAGATATTCGATTCGCGGCATGGCCCGCAGTTTGGTGATTGCCGCCTTCGTGGCGGCGCCGTCCATAATATTCGCGCCTACCGCTTCGGGCGCCGGCTTCGACGAAGGCTGGCGGGCCTATCAGGCCGGCAACTTCGCCGTCGCCTTACGCGAATGGTCGACACTGGCAAACGCCGGCAACAGCCGCGCCCAGTTCAACCTCGGCGTCTTGTTCGACGAAGGACGGGGTGTCGAAGAAAGCCGCGCCATGGCCATCGATTGGTGGCAAAAGGCGGCTGCGGGCGGCCACAAGCAGGCACTGCACAATCTTGGTCTGGCGCATCTGTTTGGGCGCGGCGTGGCCAAGGATTTCGACAAAGCCATCGGCTTTTTCAAACAGGCCTCTAGCCGGGGTCTGGCGCGATCGCAATATAATCTTGGCAAGATGTACGCGGTCGGCTTTGGCGTCGAGCAGGATCAAAGCCAAGCCTTCAAATGGATCATGATGGCGGCCGAATCGGGCGTCCATCAGGCCCAGTACAATATCGGCAAAATGTTTCGCGACGGGACCGGCACCGACGCCGACGCGCGCTCGGCGGCTCGCTGGTTCCTGGCAGCGGCGAACCAGGGCTACGCCAAGGCGCAGAACCATATCGGCGTTCGGCTGGCACGCGGCGACGGCATCCAGCGCAACGAAATTGAAGCCCTGAAATGGCTGATCCTGGCGGAAAAATCGGGCCACGAGCTGGCGTCTCAGAACCGCCGCGACTTGTCCATGAAGCTGACCATCGAGCAGCGCGCCGAAGCCAAGACCCTGGCTGCAGGTTTCGCCCCCCGCTAATTTCAGCCCGCGAAAAAGCTTTCCAAATACCAGTCCATATCGTCCTCGCCGAGGGGGAAGCCGCCGTCGTGGCGGGCGCGCAGCACCTGTTTCGGCGGTAATTTGCCGATTTGTGACTGAATTTGTTCGGCGAATTTCATGCTCAGCCCGGACTTCCAGGCGAGCGCCGTGATTGCCTTGGAAGAGCCGGTGTTCAGCATTTTCGATACCGTGTCGTGGGGCAGCCCCGACAGTTCCATCAGCCCATAGCGGAAATAGGAAATTTCGTCGCCGGCCAGGGCTTCGGCCAGGCGGTCTTCGTTCAGCGAGCCATCGGCCATATCTTCCTTGGCGCGGGCCAGGGCGGGCACATAGGTTTCGGCCTCTTCGACCATGTCGCCGCGTTCGATGCGTTCGCGCACGGTCTTGCGCAATCCTTCGACTAGATCCTTGCGCGTGGAATTACGCTCGATCAGCGCTTCCATGAGGGCAGCGTTGACGAACGACGCGATGCGTCGGATGGTGCGCACCGGCAATTCGTCCCGGAACACCATGGGCCGGTGCCAGCCGGTGTTTTCTTCGGCGCGCTCGGCGATGATATCCATAGATTTATTGCCGATCTTGGCGCTATTGTTTTCAAGAACCTCTTGAATGGCGCCGGCGTCATCTTGTTTGACAATCGCATCGACCACGGTTTCGGGCAAATCGGGACGGCGCGCGATGGCCGCAATCTTCAGCCCGGCGCCGCGCGCCACGATCTGCTTCAAATCCAACTCGTTCAGGAGCGGTGAATATTCGAGTACCGGCACCGCCACGATATCTTCCAAATCATCAGACAGCCGTTGGATAATCTCGGCCGGGATATTGCCGGCATGCTTTAGCTCTTCGGAGATGATGGCGCGTACTCTCGGCAATTCATCCTGGGCCAGAACCTCCAGCACATCGATCGCCATCTCGACCAGGGTTTTGTTTTCGTCCGGCCCCAGTCCTGGCACCATGCGCCCGATTTTGCGGGCCAGCTCGCAGCGCACCTCTTCGGACGCGTCGCCGGCCAAAATAGCGTCCGCCTGCAACGGCGTACCGACATTTTCGGCCACCTGGATGCGCACATCTTCGTCGTCGTCGGAGGCCAGAAAATAAAGGATTTCCGGCTCCATCTCCTCGTGCGCGGCCAGCTTGGCGCGCTGGGCGGAGGAGCCCTTGCCGGCAATTTCCCGGGCCTTCTCGTAGGCCGGTTTTTTGCCGATCCCCGGTTTTTTGCGCTTTTTCTTACCGCGCTTTCCAAACACCCAATTCAACATCGCCATTTCGCCGCCCCTGTCTCGCACCTGGCTATTATTATTCTGTTCAGGAATACAGTAAACCCATTAACATATTGCGGCAATTTGGAACCAAAATCGACAATATCGCCCAAGCGCCTTGACCGAACCGTGCTGAGCATTAAGAAATAGAAACATCATATCAAAGGGGAAGAAAAATGGCCGAACTGGTTCATCTGGAAATGCGAGGCGATATCGCCGTCATCACAATCGACAATCCGCCAGTCAATCCCATGAGTATCGCGGTATGCATCGGCCTTGCGGCGCGCTTTGCCGAAGTGTCTGCCGATGACGCCGTTGCCGGTATCGTGCTCACCGGCGCCGGGCGCGCCTTCGTTGCCGGCGCCGATATCCGCGAGTTCGGCAAGCCGCGCCCCAAAGATGCGCCAGGGCTTCGCGATGTCGCCATGCAGATCGAAAATTGCGACAAGCCGGTGGTTGCCGCCATCAACGGCGCCTGCGCCGGCGGCGGCTTGGAGCTGGCCCTCGGTTGCCATTACCGGCTGGCCGCGCCGAATGCGCAGATTGGCCTGCCGGAGGTAAAGCTAGGCCTGATACCGGGCGCCGGCGGAACCCAACGCCTGCCCCGTGTGATCGGCCCTCAATCCGCCCTCGACGTGATCGTCAAAGGCGATCTGTTGCCGGCGCCCAAGGCCGCAGCCCTCGGCATTGTCGAAGACGTGATCGAGGGTGATTTGGTTGCCGCCGCTGTTGCATTCGCCGCCAAGGCCGCCGCCGACGGCGCCCAGCTACCGCGCTCCTCAAAGCGCACCGACTTGATCGGCGGCGCGGCGGACGAGCCGGCCCTGTTCGATGATTACCGGAAATCCATCGCCCGGCGGGCGCGCGGCTTTGAAGCCCCCTACCACGCCATCGATTTGATCGAGGCGTCTACCAAGCTGGACTTCGATGCCGGCATGGAGCTGGAGAAAAAGACCGCCGGCATCACGGTTGCCTCCACCCAGTCGGCGGCGCAGCGCTATTTGTTTTTTGCCGAGCGCGAGGCCCTCAAAATTCCCGACGTACCCCGCGACACAGAGGTGCGCGATATCAAATCAGCGGCCATTATTGGGTCCGGCACCATGGGCGGCGGCATCGCCATGTGCTTCGCCAATGCTGGCATTCCAGTCACCGTCATCGATATGGAGCAGGGAAATCTGGACAAGGGGCTGGAACGGGTCGAAGGCAATTACCAGGTATCGGCCAAGCGCGGCTCCATGGCCGAAGCCGATATCGCCGTGCGCATGGGACTGATCAACGGCTCCACCGATATCAACGATGCCGGCGGCGCCGATATCGTGATCGAGGCGGTGTTCGAAGATATCGAACTGAAGAAAACCATCTTCGCCCAGTTGGACGCGATTATGGGCGACGGCGCGATCCTCGCCACCAACACCTCGGCGCTTGATATCGATGCCATCGCGGCGGCAACGAAGCGCCCCGAAGCGGTCATCGGCACTCATTTTTTCAGCCCCGCCAATGTCATGCGATTGCTGGAAAACGTGCGCGCCGCCAAGACCGGCAACCAGGCCATCGCGACGGCCATGAAATTGGGGCGCACTCTCGGCAAGCAGCCGGTGTTAGCCGGTCTTTGCCCGGGCTTTATCGGCAACCGCATCTTGCGCGTCTATTTCGGCCAGTGTGATAAGCTCATGTTCGAAGGCTCCTACCCCGATCAGATCGACAAGGCGATCTTTGATTTCGGTTTCGCCATGGGACCGTTCGGCGTGCGCGACATGGCCGGCCTCGATATCGGCTACCAAGCGCGCAAGGCCCAAGGAGGCTCCAACGAGCGCCGCTATATCCTCACCGACAAATTGTGCGATGCCGGGCGCCGGGGCATGAAGACCGGAGCCGGCTATTACAAATACGAAGACGGCAGCCGCACACCGATACCGGACCCGGAAGTCAATGCCATGATCGATGAGATATCCAAGGATCTGGGGATCGAGCGCCGACCTATCAGCGATGAGGAGATTGTCGAGCGGATCATCTTTCCGATGATCAACGAGGCCGCCAACATCGTCGATGAGGGCATTGCGCTCCGCGCCTCGGACGTGGATGTCACCTACGTGCATGGCTACGGCTTTCCGCGCTACCGGGGCGGGCTGATGTTTTACGCCGATACGGTTGGCCTCGATAAGGTCCTGGAAACCATGCAGCGCTTCGAGACGGAAGAGGACGGCGATGCCATGGCGCCCGCGCCATTGCTAGCGAAACTAGCCAAGGAAGGCGGCAGCTTTACCGGGCAATAATGTTTAGTTTTTCGCCGCGTTAGGTGTTTGAAGAACAGGCCGGTCCGGGCTACTGTCTCGCCAATAACTACAATCTTTTTTATCAAAAACCTGGAGGAAGCAATGCGTAGCAAACAACTTTTACTCGCCAGCGTCGGCATATTGAGTGCCGCCGTGATCGCCATGCCGGCATCGGCGCAAAAATCTAAGGACACCTTGCGTGTCGGCTTTTATCAGCCGGTGCGCCTGGTCGATGCCTTTTTCCAGCCCGGGCCGGAAGCCTCGCTGGCCTATCGCATGGTGTTCGATACGCTGGTCAACTATGACGCCGTAAAGCGCAAATATGTATCGGGCCTGGTGGAATCGTGGAAGCGCATCAGCCCTACCTCCATGGAATTCAAGCTGAAAAAAGGCCTCAAATGGTCCGACGGTGCACCGCTGACCATGGACGACGTTGAATACACCTATGGCTTCGCCATGAACCCCAAAGTCAAATATCGCTTCAAGGCGACGCGCATCAACTGGATCAAAAATTTCCAGCGCATCGACGATGACACCTTCCGCATCAATTCCTCCATTCCCATGGCGGTGATGCTGGCCAAGATGACCAACTTCCCGTCGATCTATCCCAAACATATCCATGGCAAGCTGGCCAAGAAAAACACCTTTGGCCAAAAAGCCATCGGATCGGGCCCCTTTAAAGTGTCCGCGTTTAACCCGGCCACAGGCCTGACCCTGGTCAAGAACGACAACTACAAGCACGGCAATGTGGGCAAGCCCGCTGCCCAGGCCAACCGCATCCAGGTCTTCCCGAGGCCCGATGAGCAATCCCAGGTCGCCAGCCTGCTCACCGGCAAGCAGGATGTCATGTACAACATGGATAAGGATCAGGCCCTGCAATTGGCCACCCATCCGGACATCCGCGTCGATGTGCAGGATTCGGTCTCCTTCTCTTATATGATGTTCGATGCGAAGGGCCGCTCCGGCTTCAAGCATTTCCAAAACCCCAAGGTGCGGCGCGCCCTAATGCACGCCGTTGACCGCAAGGAATTGCGCAGCCTGGTGCATCCCGCGATCAAACGGGAATTGGGCACCGTCTGCCATCCGTGGGTGCAGAACTGCAACTGGTCGGTGGAACCGCCGAAATACGATCCCGCTCTGGCCAAACGCCTGCTGGCCGAAGCTGGCCTCGCCAACGGCTTTACGATCCCGATCCTGACCTGGGGTGAAGCCCGCGCAACCGCCGAAGCGGTGGCCGGTCAATTGCGAAAAGTCGGTATCAAGGCATCGGTAAACGCACAATCGTTTGGCGGTTTCTTGCGCGCCCGCGCCAAAGGCGAGCCGCTTTTGGTCACCCTTTGGGACAATTCCGTCGGCCAGCCTGATATCGACAATACGGCGTCCTATTTCTATCTGCCGACGTCGCGCAATTATAACAAGGACCCCGAGCTGCAAGCCCTGGCCACCAAGGGCCGCGGCATCATCGATCCCAAGGCGCGGGGCGAGGTTTACAAGCAGCTATTCGACGAAAGCACCCGGCGCAGCTATTTGATGCCGCTTATCCCGTTGCCAGCGATCGTCGCCTACCACAAGGACGTGAAGCTTCTCGGCAATCACAAGAACCCCAAGGGGCTCGAATTCAACCGGGTTGCCTGGAAATAATCTCGAACCAATTTTTCGATTTTCGGCGAGGGCCGCTCCGTTTGGGGCGGCCCTTTTTCTTTGCGGCATTGCAAGCCGTTATCGGCGGGGCGCACGCGGTTGTTGAAGTGAAACCTGATCCGCGATATCGTTCGCTCAAGAAACTGTAAACAAACTAATCGTAAACAAGGAGGATACAATGAATACCAAACATTTCTTGCTCGCCGGAGCGGGCATTTTGACAGCTTTCGCCATGGCGGCGCCGGCGTCAGCCCAAAAATCCAAGGACACCTTACGGGTCGGCTTTTATCAGCCGGTGCGTCTGGTGGATTCCTATTTCCAGCCGGGACCGGAAGCCTCGCTGGTGACGCGCATGGTCTTTGATTTTCTGGTCACCTACGATCCGACGAACCGTAAGTATTTGCCCGGCATCGCAGCGTCCTGGAAGCGGATCAGCCCGACCACCATGGAATTCAAGATCAAAACCGATCTGAAGTGGAGCGACGGCACAGCCTTGACCATGGACGACATCGAATACACCTACAAATTCGCCATGGATCCCAAGGTCAAATACCGGTTCAAGGCGACGCGGATCAATTGGATCAAAAATTTTCAGCGGGTTGACAACACCACTTTCCGCATCAATTCCAAAATTCCGATGGCTGTGATGCTAGCCAAAATGACCAACTTCCCGTCCATATATCCAAAACATATCCACGACAAACTTGCCAAAAAAAATGAGTTCGGTCAGAAAGCGATTGGATCAGGGCCTTTTAAGGTGGCCTCGTTTGAATCGGGTAAAGCCATCACTCTGGTCAAAAACAGCTCCTATAAAAATATCGCTTTTGGAAAGCCCGAAGCACAGCTGAACCGCGTGCAAATCTTCCCGCGCCCCGACGAGCAGAGCCAGGTTGCGAGCCTGCTCACCGGCCAGCAGGACTTGATGTACAATATGGATAAGGACCAGGCCCTGGAATTGGCCAGCCGCGATGACATCCGGGTGAATGTCCAAGATTCGGTTTCCTTCTCCTACATGATGTTTGACGTCAAAGGGCGTTCGGGGTTCAAGCATTTTGCTAATCCGAAGGTGCGCCGTGCCCTCATGCACGCGGTGAACCGCAAGGAATTGCGAAAATTGGTGCATCCGGAGATCACGCGTGAGCTCGGTACGGTTTGCCATCCGTGGGTGCAGAACTGCAATTGGTCTGTGGAGCCGCCAAAATACGATCCCGCCCTCGCAAAGCGCTTGCTCGCCGAGGCCGGTCTCGCCAATGGCTTCGAGATTCCTATCCTGACCTGGGGCGAAGCCCGCGCGACCGCCGAGGCGGTGGCCGGTCAATTGCGCAAAATCGGCATCAAGGCTTCCGTGAACCTTCAATCTTTCGGTGGCTTCATCAAGACACGCCGCAAGGGTCAGCCGCTTTTGGTTACGCTTTGGGACAATTCGGTCGGACAGCCGGACATCGACAACACGGCTTCCTATTTCTATCTGCCGTCGTCCCGTAACTACAACAAGGATCCGGAACTGCAGGCGCTGGCCACCAAAGGCCGCGGGATCATTGATCCCAAGGCGCGGGCCGAGGTTTATAAGAAGCTGTTCGATGAATCCACCAGGCGCAGCTATTTGATGCCGCTGATCCCACTGCCGGCGATCGTCGCGCATCATAAGGATGTGAAACTGCTTGGCGGTCACAAGAACCCCAAGGGCTTCGAGTTTAACCGCGTAGCCTGGAACTGATCACTAAGATCAGATATTCAAAATTCAGGGCCGCTCCCCAAGGGGGCGGCCCTTTTTCTATGGCCTCAAACCGGCCTGGGTCCCTGGATTGTGGTGCGGTGCATATGGCGGGTGTATTGGGCATCATAGACCGTCGCGTGGTGCATGGTCGAGCGATTGTCCCAGCATAAAAGATCATGGGGCCGCCAGACATGGCGGTACAGGAAGCGTTCCTCCTGGGTATGGGCAAACAGCATTTGCAGCAATGCATCGCTCTCACCCTTGTCCATCCCGTCCACCCGGTAGGTGAAGCCGGGATTGACGAACAACGCCTTGCGGCCGGTGTCTTCGTGGGTGCGCACAATGGGATGCAGCACATCTTCCAAGCTCGCCAACTGCTCCTCGGTCAGATCGGGACGTGTCGCGGCGTCGCTTTCGTTGGATTTGTAGTTGATGGTGTAGGAGTGATAGGCGCCCCTTCCTTCGATCTTTTGTTTAACGTCTTCGGGCAAGGCATCATAGGCAGCGGCCATGTCGGCGAAGAAGGTATCGCCGCCTTCGGGGGGAATATCGACCGCATAGAGCATGGTACCCAGCGCCGGTTCGGTGTTGTAGGAAATATCCGAATGCCAATAGCGGCCCGCATCCTCGAAGCCGATGGCGTTACCGTCCGCATCCAACCGGTTCGACAGTTCCAGCACCTCCGGATGGCCGGGAATCTGGAACTGGGTCAGCACGTGGATCATCAGCCCACCGAAACGCCTGGAGAACGCCGCTTGAGCATCCGGCGCCAATTCTTGACCCCGAAATACCACCACCGATTTCCCGAAATACAAATCGCGGACTTCGGCGAATTCTTCCGGTGTCATCTCGGCGGCAAGATTGAGGCCGATCACTTCGGCGCCAAAACCTTCGGTCAGGGGATGGACCTCATAAGCCATAAATCAGCCCTCATATATCCAGCTTCAGTAACTGGGCCGCGTTGCCGCCCTGGATCGCTGCATGCGCGGCCTCGTCCAGCCCCGGCACCCGACCGAGCAGCCCTAACGGATCGTCGTCGCCCATATCATAAGGGTAATCGGTGCCCAGAAGAATATGATCGGAGCCGAATTTCTTGATCAGATATTCAAGCTGATCGGGCTCGAACACCATGGTGTCAAAGTAGAACCGCTTTAGATACTCGCTCGGCGGCAGCGGCAGACCATCGCGCACATCGGCGCGCGCATGATAGGCATGATCCATGCGCCCCGCATAGGACGGCAGAAAGCCGCCGCCGTGGGCAACGCAAATCTTCAGGCCCGGATGGCGATCCATGACGCCGTCAAATATGAGATGGCTGAGCGCCATAGTCGCTTCCATAGGATGGCCGATGATGTTGAGGAAATAATGCTCGGTCAGGCGGTCCGTGTGGGAATAGCCGGCGGTGTGGATAAAGATCAGGATGCCGAGCTCTTCGGCCTTGGCGAAAAACGGCTCCAGGCGCGGCGCCGACAGCTCGTCGTCGCCAACGCGGCTGTGAATTTCCACGCCCCGCAGTCCGAGATCCTTTACGCAGCGCTCCAACTCGGCGACCGCCATTTCAGTGTTCTGTAAGGGCACCGATCCCAGCCCGACGAACCTGTCCGGATGCTCGGCAACGGCGCCGGCGATGGAATCGTTGATCATCCGTGCCGCGGCGCGCCCCGGTTCAGGCTCGGCCCAATAATAAAACTGATAGGGCGAGACCGAGATGGCCTGAATATCGACGCCCATGCGGTCCATATCGGCCAGCCGCTCGTCCAGGGACTCCATTTTCGGGCGAATGAATTCGAGCTGCTTTTTGTTGACATCCTTGGTCAAATCGCTGCCGAACGACAAAGCCGCAAAGCCGACGCGCTTGGCCTCTTCCTTCATCATTTCGGACGCCTCGTCGCATTCCCGGTGGCAATGGATATCGACGGTCAGCGACTTGGAGCCGTTCCGGACCATAGGCGTTGTATTAGTGTCCGACGCCGGCGCCCGGTGGGCGCATTTGAAATACATTGGTGATCCCCTGTCATAATTGCAGGCTTAGTTATGACAGGTTCACCGGCTCAGGTCATGACCTTAGGATATCCGAATTTGCCAATTTTTTGGGGGCGCTTCGCGGTCGCTGCGGTGATCAATTCAGCCACGTGCGCCGCCGCGCCGGCGGCCACCGCACCCGGGGCATAGCCGCCCTCCAAAACCGATACCACGCGGCCATCACAGCTGGTCCGGGCAATATCCAGGATTGCCCGCGTAAGGCGGCCAAAATCCTTGGAACCAAGGGCCAGATCGCCGATCGGATCGGCCAGATGCGCATCGAAACCGGCGGAAAGAAAGATAAATTCCGGCCCAAAGGCGCGCATCGGCGGCAATATCCGATCCTGCAGAACGGCCAGAAATTGATCGCCCGAATAGCGCCGCGCAACCGGAATATTGATCACATTTCCCAGCTCCGAGACGCCCATGGGTCCCGTGTTGGGGAAGATATTTCCCTGGTGGATGGAGGCAAAAAATACATCCGGGTCCTTTTCCAAAAGCGCCTGGGTGCCGTTGCCGTGATGGACATCGAAATCGATGACCGCCACTTTGCGGACCCCGTAGGTTTCCTGCAAATGGCGAACCCCAACGGCGACGTTGTTGAAGAAACAGAAGCCGGAGGTCTGCGCTTTCTTAGCATGGTGCCCGGGCGGCCTGACCGCGCAAAAGGCGTTGCCCGCCCGCCCGCCAGTGACGGCGTCAACGGCGGCGCAGACGGCGCCGGGCGCCCGCCAGATGGCGTCTTCGGACTGGGCCGAAATAACGGTGCCCGATGGATCGAACTCGGCCCGCCCCGCCGCCGGAATTTTCGCCATAACCTTTTCAATGTAAGACTGCTCATGAACCGCCAATATCTGGCCGGGCAAGGCTTTGGGCGCCAGTTCCCATTGCAAATCACCAAATTCCACGTCTTTGAGCCGCGCCAACAGCGCTTGCAGACGGACCATGGATTCTGGGTGCGAATGGCCTGTATCGTGATCCAGGAAAGCCGGATGATGGTATAAAAATGTCCGCAATGCCTAATCTTCCGGGAAGCACCAGCGGCGCGCATCGGCCCGGCCCTTTAGGCATTGCAGGCATTGATGCTTCAAGCGATTATGAATTTCCAAAAAACCGGCGGTGCAGGTTTTGAGAAATTCCGCTTCGTTTTGGTCATCAATTTTTAGACTGACAATCGGCGCGCCGGTGACAGGCGGCTGGCTAAAGCCGAGGTTGGTCAACATACGCACCGTGGCCGGATGGACCGCATGACTTAAAATCGTGTCGATATTGAGGTCCGCATCCTCGGTCAGATCCTTGAACAATTTTGCCACCGTCATCATGGCGATACCCTGGCGGCGGACGTCGCGGTTGACGACGATCGAATCCAATTTGCACGCCTGATGCTGGTTTAATTTGTTCTGGCTCAGAACGGCGGTCGCGGTCGCGCACAGCTTGCCGCAGGCATAAAGTCCGACCAGCCGGATTTCGCGCTCCGCATCCTCACTATGGCCGCCATCGAGGGCCGTCTGAATGGGGCCGATCTCATCGGAGCGGGCATGGCGGATAATAAAAGCGCCGTAGGCTTCACGGGTAACGGGCGCAAAATACAGCCCCTGCATCTCTTTGGGCTGATCAAATTCTGATTGGGTGTCTAACGGCCCCATTTGCCTTGCCCCCAAAATCCTGCGGTTTGAAAAAACATAGTTATGCGAGACCTAACATATTGGGGGGACATTGCCCTTAATCAAGGGTTTCGGCACCCGAATTCGGTGAGCCAAAATTTGCGCAAATACCCATTGCTTTCCGAGCCGCGTTGGCTTTAGGTTCCCGGACTGCCCCAAGGCGTACACTGTCGCTGGTACCAATCGCTTACCCAATAATGGAGAGACCCCATGAGCCTCAGCAAGAAATCCACGGCATTTTTAATTTTGGTATTTGCTCTTGCGGGCTGCTCCCTGGGCCTCCCTTACAATAAAGCCAAGCCGGATTTTCCAAAACTGGCAGCCGGGAAAAGCCGGGTGTTCGTCTACCGGGCCGCCAACCCCCTGGCGATAGCTTTTCCGAGGGTGGTTATGATGGACGCCAAGCCGTTCGGTGACATCTTCGCCGGCACAACGACCTACCGCGACGTGGCGACGGGCAGCCACGATTTTTCCTTCGCCGGACAGAAAACCAAATTGAACCTGCAATTACGGCCCGGCGACGAGACCTTCCTGCGGGTCTCGTTGGACGTGAACAATGAGGGGATCGGGGACACCGTCATTAAAGTGATACCCAAGCAAACGGCAGAACAAGACATGTATTATACCAACATGATCGAGCCCAAGGTCCGCGATCTGATCAAAAAATAGCCGCAGGCTGCGGCGCTGGCAGTCTGGTGAAACTGGCTGGGGCGCAGGGATTTGAACCCCGATTTTCCGGGTCAGAGCCGGACGTAATAGCCATTATACGACGCCCCAATAGCGCCGGCGGGTAAGCGTCCCGCCGAATTTTGCCGTCGGTATTTACCATGCCAACCCGCTAAATTGAAAGCGTTTAGATGCTCCCCGCCCCCGCGCATATCCCGGATTTTTCGCGCCCCTGAGCCTCGCCCGCCAGGCTTCGAAGCGAATTTCAAAAAAAATTGCGAATTATTTGCAATTACCACTTTGAATCAGACCCGCGGGCTCCCATATGCCAAATTGGAGAGTAAGTTCAGCGGCATCAAAACAATAACATCCGCGAAAAGAGATGTGGCTGGATGGCGGCGAAGCAATAAGACAGAAAAGCGAACCGAGGAACTATAATGGACGCTCGAACACCCGAAACAGATCAAGTGGACGATGGACCGCTGACCGAAGCCGAGATCAGTCTGGTTCAAGACACCTTCGCAATGGTGGAGCCAATCGCCGATGATGCGGCGGCCATGTTCTATGGCCGCTTGTTTGAAATCGATCCCGAATTGCGGCGCCTGTTCAAGGACGACCTCGCCTCCCAACGCAAAGCCCTGATGGCGACATTGAAAGTTGCCGTGAAAGGGCTGAACAATCTACCCGCTATCGTCCCGGCGGTGAAACAGTTGGGCGCACGCCACGCCGGATATGGCGTCCAAAGCAAGGATTACGACAGTGTCGGCGCCGCGCTTTTATGGACCCTCGAAGAGGGCCTTGGCGAGGCATTTACCGACGAAGTCAAAGCGGCCTGGACCACGGTTTACGGACTGCTTGCCGAGACCATGATCGAAGCCGCCCAAGCGGCTCCGGAAACCACACCAGAGATCGAAACCGATCAAATTCATATTGAGGAGAGTGAAATGCTGCAGACAGCAACTGAGGGAACAAACCAACACGAGCAGATGGTCGAAGGAATGCCCATCAATGTGATGCTTTGCGAATTGTCGAATTTGGAAATCACTTACGCCAATAAGGCCAGCATTGATACCTTGCGGACGCTCGAACATCTGCTGCCCTGCAAGGCTGATGATATGGTCGGCCAATGCATCGATATCTTCCACCAGAACCCGGCGCATCAACGGAGCCTTCTGGCCGATCCCACCAACTTGCCACATTCGGCGATAATCACCATCGGCGACGAGAAGCTGGATCTGTTGGTGACCGCGCTCTATGACGAATCCGGAACCTACAACGCAGCGATGCTGACCTGGTCCGTGGTCACCCAGAAAGTGCATAGGGACGAAGAAGCCGCCCGCCTCACTCAGATGGTCGAAAACATGCCCATCAACGTGATGATGTGCAATAACGAAACCCTGGAAATCACCTACGCCAACAAGGCCAGCATCGACACCTTGCGCACGCTCGAGCATTTGCTGCCCTGCAAGGCAGACGATCTGGTTGGACAATGCATCGACATCTTCCACGCAAACCCGGCCCATCAACGCAAACTTCTTAGCGATCCGGCCAATCTGCCTCATTCGGCGATTATCGAGCTCGGCGGCGAAAAGCTGGACCTTCTGGTCAGCGCCATCACCGATAACGAGGGCAACTATATTTCTGCCATGCTGAGCTGGTCGGTGGTCACCGCAAAAGTGAAACAGGAAGCCGAAACTGCGCGCCTCATGCAAATGCTTGAGAGCATGCCGATCAATGTCATGATGTGCGACTTGGATGAATTCCAAATCACCTATGCCAACAAGACCAGCATCGAAACCTTGACGCCGCTTGAGAGCCTGCTGCCCTGCAAGGTATCGGATATGGTCGGGCAAAGCATCGACATCTTCCACAAGATGCCGCAGCATCAGAGAACGCTCTTATCCGATCCCAGCAACCTGCCCTTTTCGACGCGCATTAGCCTGGGCGATGAAACCCTGGCACTCAACGTGACGGCGATCAATGATATCGACGGCAATTACATGGCGCCAATGCTGGTCTGGTCGGTGGTTTCTGGTCAGGTACGCCTCGCCGATAATTTCGAAAGCAACGTCAAAGGCGTTGTCGAAAGCGTCGCCGGCTCGTCGACCGAAATGCAGGCGACCGCCGAAACCATGGCGGCGGCTGCCGAGGAAGCCTCATCGCAATCGACGGCGGTTGCGGCGGCTACCGAGCAGCTCTCCAAATCGATCGAGGAGATATCCGGTCAAGTGGCCCGCTCCACGCAGATTTCGCAAGACGCCGTTATCGAGGCACAACGCTCCAACGAGCAGGTGCAAGGTCTCGCCGATGCGTCCCAGAAGATCGGCGACGTGGTCTCCCTGATCAACGATATCGCCAGCCAGACCAACCTGTTGGCGCTCAACGCCACCATCGAAGCGGCACGGGCCGGCGATGCGGGCAAAGGCTTCGCGGTGGTTGCCTCAGAGGTGAAAAACCTGGCCAACCAGACGGCCAAGGCGACCGACGAAATCGCGACGCAAATCGGGGGCATCCAGACCGCCACCCAGTCAGCGGTAGGATCGATCGAAGGCATCACCAAGACGATCAACGAGATCTCGGAGATTGCCACCGCCATCGCCGGCGCCGTGGAAGAGCAAAGCGCCGCCACCGGCGAAGTGTCTTCCAACATTAACGGCGTGACCACCGCATCGGCGGAAACCGGCCAGGCCGCAAGCGAAGTTCTCACGGCGGCGCGTGAGCTCTCCGAGCAATCGGAAAGCCTCGGCACGGAAGTTGATGGCTTCCTGGTTGAAGTGCGGGCCATGTAATTCCCAGAATGAGCACTGTCATACGTCACAAACTAAACGGCCCTTCGGGGCCGTTTTTTTGTGTCAAACGCACCATTTGGCAAATGAAGCTTCAACATTACGAAAATTAGGGCTAGTTATAGCTGATGGGACAACGGGGGAATAATCCGGTGCACACCAATCAGCACCGAAACAAGCGGCGGCGGACCCAATTCGGACCGGCCCGCAATTTCAAGCAACGCCTTTATGGCGCACTTGATCTGGGGACCAACAATTGCCGCTTGCTGATCGCCCGCCCGGTGGGTTTCGGGTTTCGTGTAACCGCGTCTTTTTCAAGGGTCGTGCGTTTGGGTGAGGGACTGAGTGCATCCGGGCGCTTAAGCGATACCGCCATGGACCGCACCATCCAGGCACTAGCCATCTGCGCCGCCAAATTAAAGGATCTGGGCGTCGCTTCCAGCCGCAACATCACTACCGAGGCCTGCCGGCGTGCCGACAATTGCAATAGTTTCATCGAAAAAATCGATCAGCAAACCGGCCTCGCGTTCGAGACCATTTCCTACCGGGAGGAGGCGCGCCTTGCCTTGCTTGGTTGCCAAAGTCTGCTGACCGACGGCCTGCCATACGCCCTGGTATTCGATATCGGCGGCGGCTCCACCGAATTAACCTGGGCGCGGCGCAACGAGGTCAACGGCTTTGACATCATCGACGTTTTGTCGCTCCCCTTCGGCGTCGTTACCCTGGCCGAGGAATGTGATCCTCCGGAGATTGATTGCGGCGCCTACCAAAAAATGGTCGCCCATATTCAAGACCAATTGCCAGATTTTTGTGATCGCAACAAGATCCGCCAGGAAGTTTCGGCCGGGAGCGTTCAGATGCTGGGAACATCAGGCACGGTGACCACCCTTGGCGCCGTGCATCTGAAACTGCCGCGCTATTCTAGGTCCTTGATCGATGGGTTGGAGATCGATTTTGAGGCCCTCGAGGCGGCGACGGCGATGCTGTCCAGCCTGGATTTTGAGCGCCGCGCCGAAGTGCCCTGCATCGGCGCCGAGCGGGCCGAGTTGGTAATCCCAGGCTGCGCGATATTAGAGGCGATCCGCAAATGCTGGCCGGTGGGCAAGTTGAGCGTCGCTGACCGGGGCCTGCGCGAAGGCATCCTGATGGAACTGATGGCCGCCGATGGCGAGCCGATCGTCGGCAATCCGGCGGAACGCGCCCAGATGGATGCGAAGCCGGGCCCCAGTCAGAACGAAACCCAGTGACCCGCCGTCACGCCAAGGCACGGCCCGGACGCGGCGCCCATGTTCGCGTCAAAACCGCCAAGGGCCGCAAATTATCTTCAACCCTTTGGTTGCAGCGCCAATTGAACGATCCCTATGTGGAAGCGGCAACCCGCGAAGGCTACCGCAGCCGCGCTGCCTACAAGCTGGCCGAGCTGGATGAGCGATTCAAGTTTTTGAAGAAGGGCATCAAGGTTATCGATCTCGGCGCTGCGCCGGGTGGCTGGACCCAGGTGATCGCTACCGCCATCGGCTCCAAGAACCGCTCCACCGGCGGGCGCGTCGTTGCCATCGATACCCAGCCCATGGACCCGATCGAGGGCGCCGAATTGCTGACCTTGGATTTTCTCGATGACGGCGCGCCGGAAACCATCATGGCAAGTCTCGGCGGGCCGGCCGATGCGGTGTTGTCGGACATGGCGCCGCGCATGACCGGACACGCCAAAACCGATCATTTACGCATCATGGCCCTGGCCGAGGCGGCCTTTGCATTTGCCACCGAAGTGCTGGCGCCGGGCGGTGTATTCGTCGCCAAGGTGTTACAGGGCGGCACCGAGAAAGATCTGCTGACCGAAATGAAAACCTGCTTTGCCACCGTGCGGCACGCCAAACCGCCCGCAAGCCGCTCCGATTCGTCCGAAATATATGTGGTGGCAATTGGGTTTCGGGGTGCCGGTTAGGCGCTTTTTCCTCTGATTTCAGTTGATTAAGCGGGCGCCAACTCTCAGCTTGGCTTTGTCCCGCACTTGTGTATGATTTGCCGCCAACTCAGCTAGGAGATGGCATGCAAATTCTCGATGGCCTGACATTCGACGATGTTCTTTTGGAACCCGCCGCCTCGGACGTGCTGCCAAGCGATACCGACACCCACACACAATTGACCAAGGAAATCCGGCTCGGCATTCCTTTGCTGTCTGCGGCCATGGATACGGTCACCGAAAGCCGTCTCGCCATCGCCATGGCGCAGGCTGGCGGCATCGGCGTCATCCACAAAAATCTGGCTTCCGACGAACAGGCGGACGAGGTTCGTAAAGTCAAAAAATTCGAATCCGGTATGGTCATCAATCCGATCACCATCAACCCGTCCATGACCCTCTCGAAGGTTCGCGAATTGATGGACCGCAACGGCTATTCCGGGTTTCCGGTGGTCGAGGATGGCTCGGGCAAGCTGGTCGGCATCCTGACCAACCGCGATGTCCGCTTCGCCTCCAACCCCGATCAACTGGTGTCCGAACTGATGACCGCCAACACCTACGATGCGCCGTTGGTAACGGTCTCGGAAAACACCGATCTGGAAGAGGCGAAGCATCTGTTGCATCAACACCGCATAGAAAAGCTGGTGGTGGTCGATGATAATTTCCGCTGCATCGGGCTGATCACGGTCAAAGATATGGAAAAAGCGCAGGCCTTTCCCAATGCCTGTAAGGACGAAAAGGGCCGCTTGCGGGTCGCCGCCGCCACCGGCGTGGGCGATGCCGGGCTGGAGCGCACCGAAGCCTTGCTTGGCGCCGAAGTTGACGTGATCGTCGTCGATACAGCGCACGGCCATTCGTCGGGGGTATTAAGCTCAGTCACCCGCATCAAAAAGCTCAGCAATTATACGCAAGTGATCGCCGGCAATGTGGCCACCGCCGACGGCGCCCGCGCGCTGATCGATGCCGGTGCCGATTCGGTTAAAGTTGGCATCGGCCCCGGCACCATTTGCACCACCCGCATGGTCGCCGGCGTCGGCATGCCGCAATTCACCGCCGTTCTCGAAGCCGCCGAGGTTTGCGCCAAGGCGGGTATTCCGGTGATCGCCGACGGCGGCATCAAATATTCCGGCGACGTGGCCAAGGCGGTCGCTGCCGGCGCCGATTGCGTCATGATCGGCTCGTTGTTCGCCGGCACCGAAGAAAGCCCCGGCGAGGTGTTTCTGTTCCAGGGGCGGTCCTATAAATCCTACCGGGGCATGGGCTCCATCGGAGCCATGTCGAGAGGCTCGGCCGACCGCTACTTCCAGCAGGAAGTGTCGGACACCATGAAATATGTGCCCGAAGGCGTCGAAGGAAGGGTGCCCTACAAGGGTCCGGTGACCGATGTGGTCCACCAGCTTGTCGGCGGCTTGCGCGCCTCCATGGGCTATACGGGCAATGCCGACGTGGATGCCATGAAAACGAATTGCCGGTTCCGCCGGATTACCGCGGCGGGATTGCGCGAAGGCCATGTGCACGATGTCACCATTACCCGTGAAGCGCCCAACTACCGGCTTGAAAACTAAGCGCCCATGACACCAGCCGCGCGCGTTGCAGCCGCCATTGAGGTTCTTGAGAAGACGCAGGTCTCCAACTCGCCCGCCGATGAGGTGATATCCGCCTATTTCCGGAGCCGGCGCTATATCGGCTCCAAGGACCGGCGCGATATTTCTGGGCGCATCTACGCCATCCAGCGCGCCCAGGCCCGCCTTTCGTGGTGGACCGGATCGGCCGAGCCTCGCACCAACGTCATCGCCCATCTCGCCCTCGCCGATCAGTTGCCGGCGCCCGATATCGAAAAACTATATTCCGGCGAAGGCTATGGCCCGCCCGGCCTGTCAGCGGAAGAGAGGGCGCTATTGCAAAAGCTGGCCGGCAAATCCCTGGACGATCCGGCCATGGCGGACGCCGACCGGCTGGAAGTGCCGGTCTGGCTGATGGAGCAGTTGGAAAAGCAGTTCGGCGGCAATATCGACGCCGAACTGGCCGCCCTTAATCAGCCGGCAAGCCTCGATCTCCGGGTCAATTTGTTGAAGGGCGATTGCGCCCGCGCTCTCGAGCTGCTGACCCAGGAGGGCATCGAAGCTGAGCCCACAAACCTGTCGCCCATGGGCCTACGCATCAAGGCGCGGGTCAATCTGCACACCACCACCGCCTTCAAAGGCGGCTTTGTCGAGCCCCAGGACGAGGCCTCGCAAATCGCCGCGCTTTTATGCGCCGCACGGGCCGATCAATTGACCATCGATTATTGCGCGGGCGCCGGCGGCAAGACCCTGGCGCTGGCCGCGTCCATGAAAGACGGCGGCCCGTTGATCGCGTGCGATACCGATCCGAACCGCCTCCGCCGTATCAAGCCGCGCCTCAAACGGGCCGGCGTTTCCAACGTCACGGTCAAATGCACCGAAGGCGACGAGGGCCGCGCCTGGCTGGACCGTTATAAAGGCCTGGCTGCGCGGGTGCTGGTGGATGCGCCCTGCACAGGGTCCGGCGCTTGGCGGCGCAATCCGGCGGCCAAATGGTCGTTGACGACGGAGCGGCTTGACCAGTATTTGCAGAGCCAGAAAGACATCCTCGCCGCCGCGGCGCCCCTGGTTGCCCCCGGCGGGCGCCTGATTTACGCCACCTGTTCGGTGTTGCCGGTCGAAAACGAAACGCAAATTTCGGCGTTTCTGGACGCCCACCCCGATTTTAAACCCCTCCCCGTCAATCAGGTTTGGGCGGACAATATTGGCGGCCCGTGCCCCATCGTCGACGCTGGCGCGCCTTATCTCCGCCTCAGCCCGGCCAGCAATGGCACAGACGGCTTTTTTGTCGGAATATTGGAACGGGGCGCCGAGTGACCAAAATCCGCGCCGCGGTTCAGGCCGACGCCCTGGCGATCGCCGATATCTATGTGGAAACCTGGCGTTCCACCTATGCCGGCACCCTGCCCGACAAGGTCCTGGTCAATATGTCGGTGGAGCGCCAGGTGGTCTATTGGACCCGGGCCATCCAGCAATCGCAAGAAATCGTACTGGTCGCCGAGGAGGCCGACGGCTTGGTGACCGCCATGGGCTCAGGCGGTGCCAACCGGGACCGGAGCAGCGATATCGCCGGCGAAGTTTATACCCTCTATGTGCATCCCGATCATCACGAGCGCGGTATCGGCGAACGATTACTGGCGCATTTGTTTTATGAATTGATGGGCCGCTCGATGATGTCGGCGGTGATCTGGGTGCTGGCGCCCAATCCGGCGCGGTTTTTCTATGAAGCCATGGGCGGCGCGCGCACCGGTGACCGGAACGAGGAACTTTGGGGCACCACCTTGAAGGAGCTGGCCTATGTATGGACCGATTTGAGCAATTGCCTGACCCTGGGGCGCCCCGGGATCGACCGTGTCATCGTCTAACCGGCCCCCCTTTCCAATGGGCCCCAACTCGACTATTAGTGCGGCCAAGCCACTTCGGGATTGAAACCTAAACCAATGCCTTCCGTCGAAAAAATTCTGATCATTGATTTTGGATCGCAAGTGACCCAACTGATCGCCCGGCGAGTGCGCGAAGCCGGCGTCTATTCCGAAATTCATCCCTTCAATAAGGTGACGCCCGAAAGCCTCGCCGCCTTCCAGCCCAAAGCCATCATCCTTTCCGGCGGGCCGGCATCGGTCAAAGAGATCGATCCGCCCCGGGTGCCGGACGCGGTATTCGATCTCGGCGTTCCCGTGCTTGGCATCTGCTACGGCCAGCAGGCCATGGTCGAACAGCTTGGCGGCAAGGTGGAAACCTCCGAGCAGCGGGAATTCGGCCGTGCCATGGTCGATATCGCGGGCGACTGCGCCCTGTTCGACGGCGTCTGGGAAGTTGGGGCACGCGAACAGGTATGGATGAGCCACGGCGACCGGGTCGATGCCTTGCCCGGTGGCTTTCACGCCGTCGGCGTCTCCGAAGGCGCACCTTTCGCCGCCATCGCCGACGATACGCGCCGTTTCTATGGCGTGCAGTTCCATCCCGAGGTCGTGCATACCCCGGACGGCGCACGGCTATTGCAGAATTTCACCCACGAAGTGGCGGGCTGCGGCGGCGACTGGACGATGGCGTCGTTCAAGGATCAGGCTATCGCAGCAGCGCGGGCGCAGGTGGGCAAGGGGCGCGTCATATGTGGGCTGTCCGGCGGCGTCGATTCCTCCGTTGTCGCGGTCTTGTTGCACGAAGCCATCGGCGATCAGCTCGTTTGCGTCTTTGTCGATACCGGCATGATGCGCATGGGCGAGGCCGAAGAGGTGGTTGGCTTGTTCCGCGATCACTACAACATTCCGCTGGTGCACAGAAACGCGGCGGATTTGTTCATCGGCAAGCTGGACGGCATTTCCGATCCCGAACAAAAACGCAAAATCATTGGCGCCACCTTTATCGACGTGTTCGAGGAAGAGGCCGAAAATGCCGGCGGCGCCGATTTCCTGGCGCAAGGCACCCTTTATCCTGATGTGATCGAATCCGTATCATTCTTCGGCGGCCCCAGCGTTACCATCAAATCCCACCACAATGTGGGCGGATTGCCGGAACGCATGAATATGGATCTGGTCGAGCCGTTGCGCGAATTGTTCAAAGACGAAGTGCGCGCCTTGGGCCGGGAATTGGGCCTGCCGGACAGTTTCGTCGGTCGCCACCCATTTCCAGGCCCCGGCCTCGCCATCCGCCTGCCCGGCGGCATCACGGCTGAGAAACTCGATATTCTTCGTAAAGCAGACGCCATATATCTCGAAGAAATTCGCTCGACCGGCCTTTACGATGAAATCTGGCAGGCCTTTGCGGTTTTGTTGCCGGTGCAGACGGTGGGCGTCATGGGCGATGCGCGCACCTATGACTTTGTTTGCGCATTGCGCGCCGTCAATTCCACCGACGGTATGACCGCCGATTTCTATCCCTTCGACATGGATTTCATCGGCCGCGTCGCCAACCGCATCATCAACGAAGTGAACGGTATCAACCGGGTTGTCTACGACATTACCTCGAAGCCTCCGGGCACCATCGAGTGGGAATAATGGTTGCTCTCTGCCGGCATTATGGGTTTCCGCAATTCGCCGTTTACGGGCGCGCGGCTAGTATTTCACTAAATTCCAGAGCGTAGATTGCTTGACCCGTAACCAAGTGTGGTTAATGATCACCAAATATAGTGATTGAGGGACGCTGGTTTTGACGCTTTCGCAGGAACAAAAACGGACACTCCTTTCGGAGCATTTTCTTCTTCGGCATATGTCCGAAGCGGACCTTGATGCGCTGGCGGAGCACACGTTGATCAAATCCTTCGCCGCCGATGAGATCATCTTCAAGCGCGATGACATCGCCGACGAAATGATGGTGATCATCGAGGGCAAGGTTCAGATATCCTCGCCGGCCAAAACCTCCGACAAGGTTATTTTTGCGGCGATGATGCCCGGTGATGTATTCGGCGAAATGTCGCTGGTCGATGGTCACACCCGCTCGGCCGACGCAACCGCACTGGAGCCGACAAAGATCCTGGCGCTCGAGCGTCCCTCCTTCGCCAAGATTTTGGAGGGGAATGCCCAGCTTTGCCTCGACCTGTTGAAGGTCATGAGCATGCGGCTTCGCCATACCAATGAGTTGTTGGAAGATTTTACAATTCTCGATTTGCGCCGGCGGCTGGCCAAGCGGCTCAGCTATTTGAGTCAGGAAACCGGCACTGGCACCGGCGGCATGAAAATGTCGGTGCGCATTTCCCAAGGCGAGTTGATCGCCATGATGGGGGTCTCCGAAGACGCCATCGCCAAGCAGCTCAACCTTTGGGATCAGACCGAGCTGATCAATATTGACGGCGGGATCACGGTCGAGAACCCGGGCGCTCTCAAAAAAATCATCGAAGACAGCTATTAGAATTTGGCGGTGGCGTTTCTCTGAGCGCCCGCCACTTCGCGGCGTTCGCGCTGGGCGATATAGACCACCGCGCCGATGATGATGATGCCGCCAAGAATGGTGGAAACGGTGGGCACTTCGGCGAAGAACACAAAACCCAAAATCGCCGCCCACACCAGTTTCAGGAAATTGACCGGCTCAATGACGCCAAAATCGGCGAACTTTATGGACCAGGCGCCGAATAATTGCTGCAAGGTTCCGATCAAGCCCATGGCTGCCAGCCAAAGCCATTGTTCCAGGCTTGGGGTCTCCCAGAACAACCAGGCCGTCGGCAGGGTATAGAGCATGGTCAGGGAATTGTGCCAGAAAACCAGGACGACGGGCGAATCCACGCGGGTGACAATTTTGTTGCATAGCCGCGCCGCCGCCATGCCCGCCGATACCACAACAATCGCCAGCATCGGCCCAGTGACTTCCTGAAACCCTGGCTTCAGCACCACCAGCATGCCGGCGAAGCCAACGATCAGAGCCAACCAGCGCCAAAGCACCGAAGCTTCGCCAAGAAACAGGATTGCGCCAACCAGGGTAAACAAGGACGATGCGTAGCCAATGGCGGTCAGATCGGCGAACGGCACCTTGGGCAGCGCCCAAAACCAGACAATCAGCGCGGCGGCGAACAATCCGGCGCGAACTGCCTGCAAGACCGGCATACGGGACGAGACCCGGCGTAACCCACCGCCCCGGAAGGCGGCCGGCAGAAAGCTTGCAAAACTGAACAGGCTATAGAGAAAAACCACCACGAACGGCGACAATTCGCCGCCCAGCTTCTTACCGACAACGCCCAGCAAGATCACCAGTATGGATGAAACCACAGCCAGCATAATCCCGGCGATATTGCGGTTGCGCATTTCGGTCATGAAAGTGTTTCGCAAACCTTGAGTTGGATAAAGATGGGCGCGGCGAACATAACGCTCGCCAGCCGCCATTTCATCCACTAAATAGGGCCACCAACGCCAATATTATTTCAGGAGAGAACACCAATGTCCGACCAAATCACCGCGTCCCACATTCTTGTCGGCCACGCCGAAGCCAGCAGCGCCTCCACCGGCCTCAGCCGCGAGGATGCGCTGGCCCAAATCGAAACCATCAAATCCGAGATCTCCGGCGGCGCCAGCTTCGCCGATCAGGCCACCGAGCACTCCGATTGCCCGTCGTCGTCCAAGGGTGGCGATCTGGGATCGTTCGGCCCCGGCGCCATGGTGCCTGAATTCGACACCGCCGCATTTGAACTGGAAGTTGGCGAGATCAGCGATGTTGTGGAAACCGACTTCGGCTTTCATTTGATCAACCGCACTAGCTAACACTGTTCCAGCGCTTGGCCGCGCCGCGCCTCAACTGGCGGCGCCGAAAATCTCCAGATGGGTATTCATGTCACTTTCCGTGAACGGAAAGTCCTTGCCACCCTTTGGGAACACCATGGCGGTGCGCGATATGCCGGCCAGTCTGGGCTGCAACTCGGTTAGCATTTCCACCGGCAGACCCGCCTTCCAGACCAAGGCGGTTAGCCCTTTGGCGCTTTTGTTCTTGATAATGGCGGCCACGGTCTCAAGCGGGATTGAGGCGCGCACTGCCAAAGCCGAGGCAACGAACTCCCGGTCGCCCTTGTCGAGCGCCTTATAGATATGTTCCGCCAGTAATTTGCCCGCCTGGTGTTGCTGAAGGACGCCGGCATGGGCCGGATCACTTTCGATAATCGGGATACCCGCCGCGCCGTCGCCGCTTAGGCCCGAGCCGGACGAATGCGGCTCGGTCAGGCGGCGTTGCACTGCGGCAGCAACCGCGTTGATGGCGGCGGCGTCTAACTCTTTTCTATTTTGCAGGACATTCAGCAATTGATCGGCAACGAACTGCGCCAGCCGCACCGCCGCACCAGACGGCAATTGGGGACGGCTCACCAGAGGCGCATGCCATTCCAGAATGCCCGCCGCCTGTTCGATAATCCCGTCCAGGGTTTCTTCGCGTATCTGCGCGCTAACGTTGGACAGCAACGCGGCAATGGCGGATTTGTCCAGAGTGCCGGCAACGGCATCGGAAACATCTTCTGCCAAACCGGCGCGCCTGGAAATGGCTGCCAATTGCCCAGACGCGGCGCCTTCGCCAATGACCGCGACCAGATCATCATCGGTCAGCACCGGCGAAAATTGAAGGACCGGCGCCGCCACCATCAATTCGGCGTCGCGGGCCAAGCGATTGATAATTTCCGGCGGCGCGCCGGCGACGTCTTTCAAGGCTTCCGACAAAATCTGGCGCACCTTAGGAATTTGATCCCGGGCCAGGTCTTGCAATATCTCCAAGGTCAATTCGCGGATTTCGGCGCGCGCTTCTTGGTCCAAGGATGGCGCCAGACGGGCGATTTTCCCTGCCAGCTCGCATCGGATGTCCGGGTCCGGGTCGTGGGCCAGCATGGCGTCGGCCTGGCGCGGCGTGCCGGCGTTGGCGGCGGTCGCCAAACGCACGCCTGGCTCGACATCTTCGGCCAGGAAGTACAGCACCTCTGGCGGTGCAGCGCTTTCCGCCAGACGCCGGCGTTTTTCCGTATCCTTGCCGGCGGCCATGATCTTGGCTTTTTCATAGCCGGCGGTGCGGGCGCCAAAAATGCTGGCGCGAATTTTATCGAATAGCTTCATCACAACTTCCCAATTGAGCTATATATGGTAATGAGAGGCTGGAATTAAAAGCATTTCACTTAATTGACGGCGGGCCATTGCAGAGAGGCGGTGCATACGCCAAATTAAGAATAGATTGCAGTTATCCGGGAAGTCCCTGGAAACCAAGGATTTAAATGAGACCCCTATCCACTGACGCGCCAAAGCGCTATTCCAAGCGCAACGATCTGGCCACCATACGCACGCTTTTGCCCTATTTGTGGCCAAAGGGGTCGGCCAACATGCGCAGCCGTGTGGTAATCGCCCTGGTGCTTCTGGTGGCCGCCAAGGGCGTCAATGTGGTCACACCGATCCTATTCAAATTTGCCGTCGATGCCCTTGACGGCAAAGGCCAGGCAATTTTCGTAGTTCCCATCGCGCTGTTGGCCGGCTATGGGCTGGCCCGGGTGCTGTCTATCGCCTTTGGTGAGCTGCGCGACGCCGTCTTCGCCAAGGTCGCCCAGCGCGCCATCCGCGAAGCCGGGCTTAGAACCTTCCGCCACCTGCACAAACTGGCGCTGCGCTTCCATCTGGACCGCCAGACCGGGGGCTTAAGCCGGGCCGTCGAGCGCGGCACCAAGGGCATCGATTTTTTGCTCAACTTCATGCTGTTCAATGTCATTCCCACCTTCCTGGAGATACTTCTGGTCTGCGGCGTCATGTGGGGATTGTTCAATTTCTGGTTTGCGCTGGTCACGTTCGTGACCGTGGGATTCTACATTTTCTGGACCGTGGCGGTCACCGATTGGCGGCTTAAATTCCGGCGCCGCATGAACTCCATGGATTCGGAGGCCAACACCAAAGCCATCGATTCCCTTTTGAATTATGAGACGGTCAAATATTTCGGCAACGAGGAACACGAAAGCCGTCGCTTCGACGATGCCTTGCGCTCCTACGAAGAGGCCGCCGTCAAAAGCAAGGTATCGTTGTCGATGCTCAATATCGGCCAGGCGGTGGTGATTTCCATCGGGCTGACGGCAGTCATGATCATGGCCGGCTTCGGGGTGAAATCCGGCGTCATGACCCTTGGTGATTTCGTGCTGGTCAATAGCTACCTGATCCAGCTTTTTCTGCCGCTCAACTTCCTCGGTTTCGTCTACCGGGAGATCAAACAATCCCTCGCCGACATGGAGGACATGTTCTCGCTATTGCGGGTGGAGCGGGAAATCGATGATAAGCCGGACGCGCCGGCGCTTCAAATTTCCGGCGGCGCAATAAGTTTTGAACATGTGGATTTCGATTACACCGAAGCCCGCAATATCCTGAAAGACGTATCCTTCACCGTTCCTGCCGGCAAGACGGTAGCCATCGTCGGGCCATCCGGCGCCGGTAAATCGACTATCTCGAGATTGCTGTATCGTTTCTACGACGTGACAAAGGGGCGCATCACCATCGATGGCCAGGATATCCGCGAAATCAGCCAGGATTCTTTACGCGCCGCGATCGGCATCGTACCCCAGGATACGGTGCTGTTCAACGACACCATCTATTACAACATCGCCTATGGCCGCCCCGGCGCCAACCCGTCGGAGATCGAAGAAGCAGCCCGCATGGCCAGCGTCCACAGCTTCATCACCGAGATGCCCGACGGCTATAACACCCGCGTCGGCGAGCGCGGTCTGAAATTATCGGGCGGCGAGAAACAACGGGTCGCCATCGCCCGCACCATCTTGAAAGGCCCGCAAATTTTGTTGTTCGATGAGGCAACCTCGGCCCTCGATACCCATACCGAGCGGGAAATCCAGGAAGCCATGGTCGCCGTCGCCGCCGGGCGCACAACGCTAGTGATTGCACACCGGCTTTCGACCATCATCGGCGCCGACGAAATTTTGGTCCTCGATCATGGCAGCATCACCGAGCGCGGCACTCATTCGGGGTTGCTGGCCGTCGGCGGCGCCTACGCGCACATGTGGGAACGCCAGCAGGAAGCGGCGCGCGCGCAACAGGCGTTGGATCAAAATTCGGACAGCCAAGACGCAAGCGAAGAGGCCGCCGACGCGGCCGAGTAATAGAGCGCTAGCGTTTCGATTTCACCATATTGGCGCGAATGAATTGGTAGCGGTCGGCCGCTGCACCCTCCGCCTCTGCGGCCTGTTCCGGGCTGAGCTTGGCGGCGATGCCCTTTTTCACGTTGGCGAGCGGAGCGGCACCCATATGTTCGGTTGTGCGCAACCACATCATCGCCTGAACCGGGTCCAGGGTCACGCCATTGCCGGCCGCATACATCAGCGCCAGATTAAGCTGCGCCGGAACCAGCCCGGCATTGGCGGCGCGTAAATACCAGTCGGCTGCCAACTTGGCATCGCGCTTGACGCCCTGGCCGCGCTCCACCATCAGCGCCAGATTGAACTGGGCGGGCCCTGAGCCGGCGCGCGCCGCCCGCTGGTACCAGTTTGCGGCTTCGGTAAAATCGCGCGCCACGCCGATACCCCGGTAATAAACCTCGCCCATGTGAAAAGCGGCTTCGCTGTGTCCCTGTAAAGCCGCCGCCCTGTACCATTTGGCAGCGCCGGCGGGATCGGGCGCAGCCCTCGCACCGGTATCCAACATACGCGCCAGAAGATATTGCGCCTTAGCATTGCCGGCTTCGGCGGCCTTTAAATACCAGCTCATGGCCTGGCCGAAATTATCCGCCGGCGGCACTTGTGCCGCTGCGGGCAGACCAAACAAGCCGATGATGATCAGCGCCGCGAAATGGTTGAATGTAAACTTGGCCATACGGCCCCCGTAATCCCCTTGGCCCGCAAGACGCGCGGGCGGCAACATTCTAACGGAGGCGTTCGGGTACGGCCACGCCTATTCTTTGGCGCCCTTAGCGCCCTTACCCTCGACCGCTTCGGGCGGCAGCGGCTCGGTGATGCGGGACTTCAGAATAGCGTCCTTGTCGGCCTCGGACACCGGGCGCGGCAGGCCGGGCGATTTGAGGATCGGCCTTGGCGTAACCGGCTGAGGTGTCCGTCCGCTCATCTTGATGAAAGGTTCGGGCACCGGCTCGGGATCGCGCACCCAGAACGGAACCGGCGGCGGTGCCTGCAATTGCGGCGCCGGGGCCGGCTCTGGCGCATCAAAACGGCTCGGATGGGGACCGTAATAATTGACCAGACGGCGCTGGTCCGCATGGTTGGGCTTGGCGTGGCACTGCACCCCGCCGAGCGACTGATAACAGTAAACCGGGTCCTGATCATGCACCGCTTCTTCATAGGAATCGACGAAGCCGCAGCCGCTCAAGGCCATCACAAAACCCACCGACATAATTTTTTTATTCATTCACGCTGCTCCTGGCGCCACTAATTTATTGCACCAACAATGCCAGAAACTGGTGAAATTTAGATTAACCGGAAGCGGTCCTACCCGCTCACATCTACCACCACGCGGCCCTGCACCTGACCGGCGAGGATGGCGTCGGCATGGCCGGTGATCTCCGATAGCGGCACTTGGGTGATCATGGCTTCGAGCTTGTCGGCGGGCAAATCTGTTCCGAGCCGCGCCCAGGCCTCTATGCGGCGCGGCTTCGGGCAGAGCACCGAATCGATACCCAACAAATTGACGCCGCGAAGAAGAAACGGAATGACCGTGGTTTCCAGCTTTGGCGACGCCGCCAGACCCACCGCCGCGCAACTGGCGTGGGACTTCAAGGATGCCAGCAAATTGGCGAGGATCACACCGCCCACCGCGTCAATGGCGCCGGACCAGCGCTCCGAGCCAAGCGGCCCCTTTTGGCCTTCTTCCAGTTCGGCGCGGGGTACGATGGAGGCAGCGCCCAGGCTTTTCAGGTATTCGTGGGCCTCTTCCCGCCCGGTGGACGCGGCCACCCGATATCCCAGCTTGGCGAGAATGGCGACGGCAATGCTGCCGACCCCACCGGCAGCGCCGGTGATCAGCACTTCGCCGTCACTATCCGGGCTCAATCCATGATCTTCCAGAGCCAATACCGACAGCATGGCGGTATAGCCCGCTGTGCCGATGGCCATGGCCTGGCGCGTGGATATCGCATCCGGCAACGGTACCAGCCAATCGGATTTCACCCTTGCCTTGCCCGCATAGCCGCCCCAATGGGCCTCTCCCACCCGCCAGCCATTGAGCACAACCCTGTCGCCGGGGACGTAATCGGGGGAATCCGATGCCTCGACGACGCCGGCCAGATCGACGCCGGGCACGTGCGGATAGTTGCGCACCAGCCGCCCCTGACCCTTAAGGACCATGCCGTCCTTATAATTCAGCGTCGAATATTCGGTGCGCACCAGCACATCGCCCTCAGGCAAATCACTATCGTGCAATTCGGTCATGGCGGCGGTTACCGCACCATCGTTTTCTTCCAGCATCAGGGCCGGGAATGCATTGCCATCGCTCAACGTCGTTCCTCCGGATTATCCAAAATTCGCCAATTTAAATCGCGCCCAACATGAAACGG
The DNA here is from genome assembly GCA_018674495.1 of Rhodospirillaceae bacterium. Lineage (GTDB taxonomy): Bacteria > Pseudomonadota > Alphaproteobacteria > Rhodospirillales > UBA2165. The sequence continues at coordinate 51,221 of JABHAA010000147.1, forward strand.
CTGAACGCCGCCATCACCCGCATCCGGCGCGCTGCCCCGGGCCAGGGTCACGGTCCCCTCGTTCAAGGGGAGGCCATAAAATTCGGCGCCGAAGACCGAGGCGAAACCTTCCAAATTGTCCAACGCACCCTCTTCATCGAAGACCTGGGCGTATAGTTCCAGCGCGGCGGGCGCCGTGAAGATGCCGGCGCAACCGCAATCGCATTCCTTGTCGGCAATCGGATGCGGTGCGGAATCGGTGCCCAGAAAAAACCAGGGAGCGCCCGAAATGGCGGCGCCGCGCAAGGCCAGGCGGTGGGTCTCCCGCTTGGCCACCGGCAGGCAGTAATTGTGCGGGCGCATACCGCCTTCAAACAGGGCGTTGCGGTTGATGATCAGATGATGGGCGGTAATGGTGGCGCCAAGCGATCCTGCCTTGGCGTTCACATAATCCACCGCGTCCCCAGTGGTGATGTGTTCCAGCACCGCTTTCAAGCCGGGCACGCGGGCCAATAGCGGCTCCAACACCCGTTCGATGAACACCGCTTCCCGGTCGAATACATCCACTTCTGGATCGGTAACCTCGCCGTGCAGCAACAATGGCATGCCGATTTTGGCCATGCGCTCGAACACCGGGTCCAGCTTATTGATATCGGTGACGCCGGCGGCGGAATTGGTGGTGGCGCCAGCCGGGTATAGCTTGGCGGCGGTAAAGACGCCGTCCAGGAAGCCTTCTTCCAGGGCCTGGGCGTCGGTCTCATCGGTGAGGTAGCAGGTCATCAGCGGCAGAAACGATGCGCCCTCGGGCAGCGCGTCCAAAATGCGCCGCCGGTAGGCGCCAGCGGCCTCCGCCGTGGTAACCGGGGGCGCCAGATTGGGCATGATGATGGCGCGGGCGAACTGGCGCGCCGTATAGGGGGCCACCAGACGCAGCATATCGCCATCGCGCAAATGCACGTGCCAATCGTCGGGGCGGCGGATTGTCAGTTGATCGCTTGCAGCCATGTTGCCTTATTTTCTTTAAGTCTGTCCGCACCAGTGATAGCCGAATTCCCCCTTATAAACAAAAGCGGCATTCCTCACCGGGTTGTACCCTTGATGCGACATATTTCTAGAATATCGACCATACCGTTTCACTACTATTCCTACCGATTCATACCGGTTCATACCGGCAAAATCGGATTTGGTGCGACATCGCCAAAGACCCCCCTTACGGTTATGACGGTTTATGACGGTTCCTTACGCTTTTTACCGAAATTCAACCATATTTCGATGGCGCAGCACGATCCCCCACCAAATACTTATATAGAACATTTTATGAACGGCGCAAGTGGACAAACAAAAAAAGGGGCCGGCCCTGAAAACCTCTGGCGCCGGCCCCCTGTTTATTCATTGGCGTAGGTGATGCTCAACCGCCGAGCGATTCCTCGATGGCTTCGACCCAGGTGTCCATGTTGAAACCGAACGGCCCCCGATCGCCGGTATAGGCGATCTTGCCGTCGGCGCCGACCAGATAAAGGCGCATGGGCAGGGACAGGTATTTATCTTCCACGCCATTATCGATGCCGTCGATGTAATAGGGCATCTTCAAGTCCATGGCGATCTGACAGGCAGCGGCAACTTCGGTGCGTTCGTCGTCCGTCGTCGGCTCGTCGTAGATAATGTTTTGGTCCAAATTGTCCTGCACCCGCCAGCCATCGTCGGAATGGGCTTCACGGATATAGATGCACATGAACTCGACGTCGTCTTTGTACTTGGCGTAAATTTCGTTGAGGCGCACGGCCACTCTACGAAAAGGAGGTCACGTGTAGGAGCCGAATATCAACCCCACCGGCTTGCCGCGAAAATCCGACAGGCTCTTGCTTTCGCCGGTGCGCTTCTGGCCCTGGTCCATGATATCGACGGTGAAGCCTGGCGCGTCCTCGCCTGGCATGGGCATGCCCGTGGCGCGCGCCTGATAGGTCGCTTGCAGCGCATCGAATTCGTCGGCGGTCATATCGGAGAGCGCGATCCATTCCTCGCGCATCTGCTCCCGCGTTTTCTTAGCGCCAGCGGTGGGCGCGGGCTGTGGTGTGTCCGGCATGGGTATCTCTCCTCGGGTTTTGCTGGAAGTTACTTGGCAACTGTAACCCCTGGTGCGTACCGGGATCAATAACCCCTACTGGGCAAGGCGCAGTAAAATTACCGTGACCGCGATCCACTGGGCCATGTGCAAAAATACCGAAAACCGATGCACGGCCTTGAATTTTCCGTCATTGCCAGCCTCGCGGGCGCGGTTGGCGGCGGGCACGATAAAGCGGGCGGAAAACAGGAACGTGGCGGCGACGCTCAGCATAGTCACCAGCTCGACCACGTAGCTTTGCCCCGGCGCCAATAAAAGCGCCGGCACGATGGCGAGCCCGGCATTCACCCGGTAATAAACCGGGAATACCTGGCGCAGAAACTTGGACGCGTCCTCGCGCTCGGTATAGCGGAACACCAGCGGGGTGAACAAAAACGCGAAAAAGCCCATACCGCCGAACTGGGCGGCGACGGCAACCAGCGCCAAAACGTGAAGGTTCAACCAATCAAACATGGGGGGTTTATGCTGGCGAATACCCGGCAATGCAAACCTTGGGCGCGCGTCAATCGCCTTTTCTCAGCATGGTAAAACTGTATGGTAGGGAAAACAGGAGGTTTCATGAAACTCATCAGCTACCACGAAGGCGGCAAGGCCCGCTACGGCATCCAAAATGGCGATGGCGTTATTGATGCCTCGGCCCGGCTCGGGCCTGAATTCCCCACACTCAAAGACGCTATGGTTGGCGGCATGGACCAACTTCATAGCCTCGCCGGCGAAGCGGCGGATGTGGCGCAGGGCACCATAAAATATGATCTGCCGATTCCCAATGCCGATAAGATCCTTTGCGCCGGGCGTAATTACCGGGCCTATCACGAAGTTATCGACGCTGGCGGGCCGCTCCAATTCCCATCCATATTCGGACGTCTGGCCTCCAGCTTCGTGCCCCACGGCGGCGCCGTCATCAACCCCCGGGAAGGTGAAAACCTGGATTACGAGGGCGAATTGGTGGTGGTTATCGGCAAGCGAGGGCGCTCCATAACAGAAGAAAACGCCATGGACCACGTAGCCGGCTACACCATCATGGACGAGGGCACGCTGCGCGACTGGGGCAAAAAAGGCACCCAGAACATGCCGTCGAAAAACTTCTATCATTCCGGCGCCATCGGCCCCTGGATTGTCACCGCCGACGAGATTGCCGATCCCATGAAGCTGCACATCACCACAAGGCGCAATGGCGAGGTGGTTCAGGACGGCGGCACCGATTTGATGATCTTCGACATCAAGTTCCTGATATCGCATGCGTCCAAATTCACCTGGCTGGAACCCGGCGACATGATCGCCACCGGCAGCCCCGGCGGCACCATCGCCGGCTCGGACAAAAAGATCTGGCTCAGCGCCGGCGAAACGCTGGAAGTGGAGATATCCGACGTAGGAACGTTGAGCGTTACGATTGAGGATGAAGAATAGCACTCACTAAAAGTAAACCGTCACCGTTTTAAATTTAGATTTCTGTCGCCGAACGGCAGCTTTTAGCCCAGGGGGAGACTTAAATACCATGGTGTTAACCGCTAAGCACAAGTGAAAATTCTAGGGCACATACCAATTAGGCTCTAGCTGGCCGTACACCTCTCTTTAAGCTGGGTTTAAAGACTCCAAATATAACGATGATCAAAATGGGTATCGTATTGGCCGCGCCAATCATCTCCTCTTTTAGTAACGTGGCTCTAAAAACATCAGATATGGCACCGGCATCTAAACTAGCTTTTGCCAGCTCTGTTAACTCTGGATTCATCGGAATAAGAAAAAAAGTCGCCATTACTGCGAGATAAACTGATAACACAACCTTGACCCAAAGCCATTTCGGCCGTTTGGAATAACTCCAAAACATCAAGGCACCAGCAATCAGAGCAACCGTTAGCCCTGGAGCAATCAGAATATAGGCGACGTATTCCATAAATATCCGACCATGGTACAACGCCTGCAAGTCTTGTCCGGCAACGGGTAGGATAACGATATGGGCCAGAATGCCGCCGACATACATTACCAACCCGACAATATGAAAAAACTTAGACAGTTTCATAAACACTTGAAGGCCCTCCGAGTGTTTTCCAACATCAATACATTATTAAATCAAGATTAAACAATTTAGTTGACTAGTCTAATATTAACTGATTAACTAATAAAATGTCAAATGAATTCCTACCCGATCCCCTCCCATCGCTAGGTCGCCTCCTTTATATTGCCAATCGAGCCGTGACCGACCAAGCCGAGGCCCGTATTGCCGGCCACGACCTGACACTTACCCAATGGGTAACCTTAACGGCGCTTTGGAGGCGGGATGGCATGACCAATAACGAGTTGGCGGAATACAGCGAAGTAACACCAGCCGCTTTGTCCAAAACTTTAGGCCGTATGGAAAAGAAAAATTTAGTGAAGCGGAAAATGGATGGCTCAGACCGGCGCGTTCAGCGGGTATTCCTGACGCCTAAATCAAAAAAATTGGAACCTTTAATCAGCTTTTATAACGACATGAATGAATTAATACTGGCCGAGTTCGGCAAGCAAGAGAAAGAACTTTTGTTCAATATGCTGAACCGTATCATCGACCGTGCAGGTTCACTGGAAATCAACGAGGTATGACCGTTAATTCCTCTTCGGTCACAGTTTCATCTCCTTCAATTATCCCGAAATAGAGTCAAAGACTTAGACCTCATGCTGAGGAACGAGCGAAGCGAGTATCTCGAAGTAGGAGGGCGGTTATTTGTTGACCTGGTCCTTGCCGAAGCCGGCCATGGTCGAGTAGCCCTTGATGATCGATCGCAGCTCTTCGTCGCTCGCCACATCCGACAGATGTTCGAAGCCATCGGGCGCGCGCTCTTCAACGAGGTCGATCACCTGTTCCGGGCCGCTTCTGCGGTTTTGGTGGACGATTTCGGTGGTCGGGGGGCGCCGCGCATCTTCATAGGCCGCGATGGCGCCCGGTACCGGGTTGGAACCCGATAAGCAATCGGCGAGGCATCTGGCGTCGAGGATGGCTTGGCTGGCGCCATTGGAGCCGACCGGGTACATGGCGTGTGCCGCGTCGCCGAGGAGCGTCACCCTGCCCTGGCTCCAATAGGGAAGCGGGTCCCGGTCGCAGCGCGGATATTCGAATATCTGATCGGTCGCATCGACGATCGACTTGGGATCAAACTCGCCGAGCTGGAAGTCTGCTTCTTGCAGGTACTTGTGCAGCAATTCGCGGTCGCCAATCCGGGACCAGTCGGCGCTGCTCTGCATATCCGTGCCAAACTCGGCCAATTTGATGGTCACCGTCCAGTTGACCAATTGCTTGCCCGGTTCCGCCACGTCGTCGGAGATCGGGTAGTAGATGAATTTGCGGTTTCTGGGGCCGGCCACCATCATTTCGGTACCCGTCTTCCAGGGCTTCTTGATCACCGCGCCCCGCCATTGGACCACGCCGTCCCACAAGGGCGGCCCTTCGCCCGGAAAGAAGATAGCGCGCAATGTGGAATTGATGCCATCGGCGCCAATAAGAAGATCGCCAGCCGCTGACACTTCGCCGCCATCTTTGTCAAAGTACGCGGTGACACTGTCCGGGGTTTGTTCGAAGCGGGTGAAGCGATGGCCGGTGCGGACCACCGGACCCATGCGCGCGACTACGGCGTCATGCAACACCGTCTGCAGCTTGCCGCGGTGGATCGAGAATTGGGGATAGTCGTAGCCGGCGGCCAGGCCGCGCGGCTCCTGCCAAATGGTTTGCCCAAAGCGGTTGGCGTAGGTCAACTCGCTGGTCTGAATGCCGACCCGCTGCAATTCTTCCAGCAGGCCTAATTCCGCAAGCTCCTTGATCGCATGGGGGAGTGTATTGATGCCGACGCCAAGCTCTTTGACCTCGGGCGATTGCTCAAATATCTCGGCATCGATCCCGTGCACGTGGAGTGTAAGGGCCGTCGCAAGGCCGCCAACCCCACCACCAATTATCAGCGCTTTCATCTCAACGCGGTCTCACATCTGAATATTAGCGGTCCTGATCACCGCCGCTTAAATCAACCCTGCCCGCTCCAGCACCCCATCCAGGCGCTTTTCGAGCTCTGGCAGTGCCGGCGCCATGGGCAGGCGGTGTTCGTTCTTAGGAATCAGGCCCATTCGCTTCATCATATATTTGAGCGGGATCGGGTTGGTGTCGTAGAACACCGACTGGTTCAGCTCCAACAGGCTTGCGTGCAAATCCTGGCCGCGCGCCATGTCGCCAGCCCAGACCGCCTCGCACATGTCCGACAGTTTTTGCGGGCAGAGGTTGCCGACCGCGTTCATCAAGCCAACGGCACCGACGGCCATCATTGGATAGGACAGCTCCTCCAGCCCGACGAAGACCTTGTAATCGGGGAAAGCGTCGAGGCATTCCGACACAAAACCCAGATCGTTGACCGCGTGCTTCATGCCGACAAAGGTGGGCGAGCGGTCTTTCAGCTCCTTCACCGTGTCGAGAGTGACCGACACGGCCGCGCGGCCCGGTATGTGATAGATCATCCACGGCACGTCATGGCCTTGGGTGGCTTCTAGGTAATATTCGATGATGCCCCGCTGCGGCGGGCGGCTGTAATAAGGGGTGACAATAAGGAGCGCATCGGCGCCCGCTTGGGCCGCGTGATCGGTTAACTGCTTGGTTTCAATCAGATTCTGCGAGCCGGTGGCGACGATGACCGGAGCGCGGCCTTTCACTACTTCGATTGCGGTATCGCAGGTTTTGTTGCGTTCCTCCACCGTGAGCATGGCCGGCTCCGACGTGGTGCCGTTGACCAAGATGCAGTGGGAGCGTTCCAGATGAAACTCCACCAGCCCGGCATAGGCGTCATAATCCACGGCGCCATCTTTGAAGGGCGTGATCAGCGGCGGCGCGGAACCTTTGATGGCGTCTAGATCGTGGGACATGGGGAAACTTCCTCTGATTGGCATTGGGTTTAAGCGGTTAAGATAGCGGGAAATTCCAGAACGTCAATTTGTGCAGTGGCCGCCCCATTGGCTACAATCGGGAGCCCCTCAATCGGAGATACCATGGCGGACCAAAAAGACAATCACCAAGAAGTCCGCAGCTATCATGCGGCCACTTCCCATGGCGAGCGTGGCTTCGCGCCCGGTCCCGGCGTTTTGGATTGGGCCAACCAGCCGGACCCGTTCCGCCGCTACGCGGGCGCCGAGCTATTGCCGTTGCCTTTGACACCAGGACCGGCGGAGATCGATTTCAGCGCTCTCGATACGGTAGGAGGGATCGAGGCCAGACCGCTCGGGCCGGAAAGCCTGTCTCTGTTTTTGGAATTATCCATGGGCCTGACCGCCTGGAAATCCTACCAAGGCAACCGCTGGGCCTTGCGCGCCAATGCGTCCAGCGGCAACCTGCATCCCACCGAATGTACCCTGGCGGCACCCGCCATCCCCGGGTTAAGCGAACAGCCCGGCATCTATCATTATGCTCCGCTGGACCACGGGCTGGAGCGTTTGGCCACGCCCGGCGGGGATGGCGCCTCCATGCTGGCGATCCTTTCCTCGGTGCATTGGCGGGAAGCCTGGAAATATGGCGAGCGCGCCTACCGCTATTGCCAGTTGGACGCCGGCCATGCACTGGGCTCCATCGCCTACGCTGCTGCGCTGTTGGGCTGGCGGGCGCGGCTATTGCCGGAACCATCGGACGAAGAATTGGCGGGCCTGGCCGGGCTGGACCAAAGAGAATTTGCCCCCGGCGAAAGCGAGGTCCCCGACTTCGCCATCAAAATTGATACTGGCGCCGGGACAAGCGCGCCGGCGGGCCCGATCATTGGGGACTGGCAGGGCACCCCCAACCGCCTGAGCCGGCAGCATGTGCGCTGGCGGGGTATCGAGGCGGTCGATGCCGCCGCCGCAAAACCACGGACTTCGGCTCCCAGCCAGTCACCAATGCCATTGGTGGCCGGAGGGCGCGGCAATATCGGTATCGCCGCCGTGGACATTATCCGCCGCCGGCGTAGCGCCGTGGCCATGGATGGCGCCACCTCCATGGGCAAGGACGCCTTCCTCTCCCTGCTGGGGCGCGCCATGCCGCAGCCCGGCGCCGTTCCGTGGAATGCCCTGCCCCATGCCCCTTCGCTCTCGCTGGCGATCTTCGTCCACCGGGTTGATGGCTTGCCGCCGGGCCTCTATCTGCTGGCGCGCAACACTTCGCACGCGCCCCGCCTCCGCGCCGCTTGTGATGCGGAATTTGCGTGGGCCGCGGTTGCCGACGGACTGCCCCTCTATCTGTTGCGCGAAGGCGATATGCGGGATGCGGCGCGAAGCATTAGTTGCGGTCAGGATATCGCCGCCGACGGCGCCTTCGCCATGGGTATGATCGCCGATTTCGAAGCCGTCTTGAAGGCCGACGGCCCCTGTGCCTATCGCCGCCTCCATTGGGAGGCCGGGTTGATCGGCCAAATGCTGTATCTGGAAGCCGAAGCGGCGGGCCTTCGCGCCACCGGCATCGGCTGCTATTTCGATGGGTCGATGCGGGACCTGCTCGGTCTGACAAGCCAAGATTGGCAGAGCCTCTACCATTTCACCATCGGCGGCGCGGTGGAGGACGAGCGGCTGGAAACCCAGGGCGGCTATCACCATCTGGGCGACGTGCGGCGGTCTTAACCGCCCTCCATCTTCGGCACCAGGACGATCTCCTTGGCGTCATCGATACGCTGCAGCAATGCGTCCTCCATCACCTCGCCATCGATGGCGACGGCGAAACCGGTTTCCAGGACCGGCGCCAGCCTCGGATAAAGCGCGCCCAGCTTCTTGAACAGCTGCAGCACGTTGGGCGCATCGATCTCCACGGCGTCATCGTCGCCGGTATATTGGCGCACCTCCCCCATGAAGACGACGCGCGCCAAGGCTTATCCTCCTGCGTCCTTGATCGCCTTCCTGATTTTCGGCGGCGACACCGGCAGATCGCGGAAACGAAGCCCAACGGCGTTTTCCACCGCGTTGGCAACGGCGGCTTGCGGCGGCACGATGGGCGTCTCGCCGACACCGCGCACACCATATGGATGGTTCGGGTTTGGCACTTCGATCATGCAGACATCGATCATCGGCACGTCCGAGGCCACCGGCACCCGGTAATCCAAGAAGCCGGGATTTTCCAGGCGCCCCTTGTCATCATAAATATATTCTTCGTTCAATGCCCAACCAATGCCCTGCACGGCGCCGCCCTGCAGCTGGCCTTCCACATAGTCGGGCGAGATGGCCCGGCCCACGTCTTGGAACACCGTGTAGCGCAGCACCTTCACATGGCCTGACTCTCTGTCCACCTCCACATCCACCAGATGGGCGCCGGTAGCCGGCCCCTGGCCGGTGGCGTTAATCTCCGCATGGCCGGCGATGGGTCCGCCGGTCATCGGCGCCTTGGCGGCGATCTCGGCGAGGCTCATGGGTTCATGATCGCCCACATTGGCGCCGGCCGGGCGGGCATGGCCGTCTTCCCAGACCACCTCTTCTTCGGAGACGCCCCACATCTGGGCAGCCCGGTCGCAAGCGACTTTAATGGCATTTCTGGCGGCCAGCACACAGGCCATGCCGGTGGCGAAGGTAACGCGGCTACCGGCGGTGAGGAAGGTAAAGCCGAGCGACGACGTATCGCTGATAATCGGACGCACCTTGTTGTAATCGATGCCCAACTCCTCGGCCACCATGGCCGCCATGGAGGCCCGGCTGCCGCCGATGTCGGGGTTACCCTCGATCAGGGTCACCGTGCCGTCGTCGGATACATTGACCGAAGCACAGCTCATGCCGCCGGCGTGCAACCAGTATCCGGCGGCAAGGCCGCGGCCCTGGTTTTCACCAAGCGGCGCGTTGTAATGGGGGTGCGCCTTCATTTTTTCCAGCATCTCTTGAAAGCCGATGGGACCGTATTTCATCCCCATGACATTTTGCGTGCCTTCCTTGGCCGCGTTTATGAGGCGCAGATCGACCCGATCAATCCCCAGCTCATCAGCAAGTTCGTTGATTACACCTTCGACGCCGAACGCTGCCATCGGCACACCAGGGGCGCGGTAGGCGGCAACCTTGGGCCGGTTGACGCAAACGTCATAACCCCAAACATGAATGTTTTCCAAATCATAAGGCGAGAACATGCAATTCATGGCGGCGCCAATGCTGGCGCCTTTAAACGCGCCGGCCTGATAGGTCATTTCGCCCTCGGCCGCCGTGATGGTGCCGTCTTTCTTGGCGCCGATTTTGATGCGCACATGGGCGCCAGAAGTCGGCCCGGTCGCGCGGAACACTTCGTCCCGGCTCATGACCATCTTGACGGGGCGGCGCGCCAGCTGTGCCAAGCGGATAGCCACAGGCTCACTATAGATCGGGATCTTGCCGCCGAAGCCACCGCCGATTTCCGACGAAGTAACGCGGATTTTGGAAATATCCAAACCCAAAAGCTTGGCACAGGAACCACGATCCACGTACTGACCTTGGGTTGAACAAAATAGCTCAACCCCATCATCCGAAGCCTGGGCAACGCAGGCATGTGGCTCGATATAGCCCTGATGCACGGCCTTGGTGGTAAATTCGCGCTCAATCACCAGATCAGCTTCGGCGAAGCCTTTTTCCACATCGCCTTTTTGGGCGCGTGGAATCCGGTAGACGTTGGACGGCTTGGCGGTTTTTTCGTCCTCGCCCTCCGTAACTTGATCATCGTGCAAGATCGGCGCGTCCGGTTTCATGGCTTCGACCGGGTCGATCACATGGGGCAGAACTTCGTAATCGACTTCGATAAGTTTCAACGCTTGCCTGGCGATTTTTTCGCTGGTCGCCGCAACCGCAGCCACCGGATGGCCATCATAGAGCACCTTGTCGCGGGCCATCATATTCATGGAATTGTCGCGAAAATCAGAAATCATCGGCCCGTGCGGTCCCGGTGGTTTGGGAATCGCCGGAAAATCGGCACTGGTTACCACGGCCTTGACGCCGGCCAGGGCCTTTGCTTTCGAAGTATCAATGGACTTAATGCGTGCATGGGCGTGCGGCGAGCGCAGCGTCTTGCCAACTAACATGCCAGGCAAATACAAATCGGCGCCGTATTTGGCGCGGCCAGTGACCTTGTCGACGCCGTCCGGGCGGGGGTTGCGCTTGCCGACCCATTTAAATTCGGTATTCACTTCGTCAGGCATAATCAGGCTCCTCTCATTTCGGCGGCCGTTTCCATGACGGCGCGGATAATTTTGTCGTAACCGGTGCAGCGGCAGAGATTGCCGGCCAGCCAGAAGCGAACTTCGGTCTCGGATGGGTCTGGATTTTTCTCCAACAGGTTCTTGGCGGCGACCAGAACGCCCGGCGTGCAGATACCGCATTGCAGGGCGGCCATATCAATGAAGTTGCGCTGCAACGGATGCAGCGCATCGCCGTCGGCCATGCCTTCGATAGTTTCAATCTTGTGGCCGTGGGTCTCGACGCCCAAGACCAGACAGGAGCAGATCAGCCTTCCATCCATGGTCACAGAGCAAGCCCCGCAATCGCCGGTCCCGCAGCCTTCCTTGGTGCCGGTCATGTGCAATTCGTCGCGCAGCACATCCAACAATGTTTGTTCGGTCTCGCAGAGAAATTCGGTCTCATCGCCGTTGATGGTGGTGGTTACGTGTGTTTTGGCCATGGTTATTTTCCCGCCCGTGTGAATGCTATCGATGCCACCCGGCGCGCCAGGACGCCAGCGATATCAGTGCGGAACTCAACGGTTCCGCGTTTGTCGTCGATGGGGCTGCAAGCGGCACTGACCGCCGCCGCCAGATTGTCCATCGCCGCCTCATCAAGCTTGCTGCCGATAAGTGCGTCCGCTGCCGCATCCACCAACAGGGCCGTCGGTGCAACTGCGCCCAGCCCGACCCGGGCCGCTGTGCAAACGCCATCACCGTCCAGGCTCAGCGAGATGCCGACACCGACCACCGCGATATCCATTTCCGTTCTCGGGATGAAGCGCAAATAGGCGTCGCCGGAATTGGCGGGGCGTTTGGGCAAAAAGATCGAAGCGACAATCTCGCCGCTCGCCAGAGAGGTTTTCCCCGGCCCGGTTGCGATGTCTTCCACGGCCACGTCGCGCTGGCCATCGGGCCCAATCACGCGGGCCACGGCGCCGGCGGCGATCATTGCGGGCACACTGTCGGCGGCGGGCGATGCGTTGCAAAGATTACCGCCAAGGCTTGCCCGCCCCTGTACCTGGGTCGAGCCGATCAATTCCGCCGCCTCGACCACGCCGGGCCAAGCAGCAGCTAGCGCCGCATCCTCTCCCAATTCGGCGCCCGGCACGGCGGCGCCGACGCGAAAGCCGCCGTCTTCTTCGGCGATGGTGCGGGTCTCGGCGATGTTTTTGATATCGATGAGCAATGTGGGTTCCACCACATCAAATTTCATTTGCACCAAAAGATCGGTGCCGCCCGCAAGAATGCGCGCTTTGCCGCCGGCACCAGCCAGCAGCGCCGATGCGGCGGCCAGATCTTCCGGCGCCTGGTATTGTATGTCAGCCAAAGTCCCCTCCTGATTGCAAAGCCGCGCTCAAGCGCCCGGCCCTTGAATAAAATCCAGTATTTCCGCCGCTACGGTTTCGTCCGACGTGCCCATGGACATGGTCGGCGACGGATGATTGTGGCCAAGCAACAGCTTGAACCGGGGCAAACGCCCAAATTGCCGGGTCAGCTCGGCAACCAATTGGGTGCCCGATGCGCCGAACATAATCGGCTCGAACTCGGCGGCGGTCACGAACACCTCGAAATCGCCCCATTCGATATTGCCGAGCAACTGTATGGCGTCATATTTGGAGGCATCGTCGCCGTAATAGGCCGCGTTGACGCGCTCCGGGTTGATGCCGTAGGTGCCGGACATCAAGATAACGCCGGCAGCCCCATGCCCACCATCGGGCTGCAAGTCCTTGTGCAGGGCGAACGTGGCCACATGGGCGGAGCCCGCCGAATGGCCGATCACGTAAATTTTGTCAGGATCGCCGCCATATTCGGCGATATTGGCGCGCGCCCAGGCAACGGCGGCGCCCACGTCTTCGGCTCCCGCCGGCCACGGCGCACCTGGCGCCAGCCGATAAGTACAGTTGACGCCAATCATGCCGTTGGCGGCGAAATAATTGGCGACGTTGCCATAAACATAGGGGCCTTCGGAATTCTTGTGGCCCTCGACGAAACCGCCGCCGTGAAAGAACAAAACCACCGGCGCCGGGCCGGACGGCTTATCATCTGCCACATGCACATCCAGCAGATTGCGCGTAGCATCATCGCCATATTGGATATCGCTGGTGATGGTGACACGTTCCCAATCCAGCGCCTTCAATAGCGGCAGGTAAAGATCGCGGGTGGCAGCCAAAATTTCCGGGTTGAAGTTGGCACCCATTTCGCGGATTTTTGCGGCCACGTTGTCTTGTACGCCGCGCACCGGGGTCGTGCCGTGCGGTGTGATCTGGTCCATCTCGCCCTCCCAACATTGTAATTTACTCACCTATCCTACCGCCTAATCGTCGAGGCGCAATCGGAATTGCCTTTCAAGATATCGACACGATCGATTAAAGTGGCAGCTTCATGAAGGGCTGGGATGAAAGAACATGGTAGAGCACGAAATGATTTCCGACGCCACCGAATGGCGCGGTCCCGAAATGGTCGGAAGCGACGATTGGTACCATTCGTTTACCGATACGCATTTGGCCGAGGTTCGCTCCGCGCTAACAGGCGTCACCGGCAAAGGGTTGGAGCTTGGCGCCTTCGGCAAGGATGATTTTCCCTTGCAAAGCCTTAGCGATGAGCTGGCCTGGGTTCGGGATCAACTGCAAACCGGGCCCGGTTTCGCCATGCTGCGCGGCTTTCCAGTCGCCGATTTTACCGAGCCGGAGCTGCGCCTGATTTATTGGGGTATCGGCCAGCATCTGGGCACGCCCCTGGCACAAAGCCGGCATGGTGATCTGCTTGGCGATGTACGCGATATCGGCGCCACCGCCGGCGCCGAGCATGGCCGCGGCTATACCGGCAATGACGAGCTGTATTATCACTCGGACGGCTGCGACATTACCGGATTATTTTGCCTCAACGTGGCCAAGCAGGGCGGCCTAAGCCAGCTGGTAAGCGCCGCCGCCGCCCACAACGAGATCGCCCGCCGCCGGCCCGATTTGCTGGCGGAATTGTACGCACCGTTTTATTGGAGCCACCGGGGCCAGGAGCTGCCCGGAACATCGCCTCATTATATGCAGCCCGTTTTTGCCATCGAACAGGGCCATTTCATCAGCCGCTATCTTCGCAGCCATATCGAATGGGGACACAAGTCGGCAGAGGTCGATCTGACAGCGACACAAATCGAAGCCCTAGATCTGCTGGAAGCGGTGACCAACGATCCCGCCTTCACCATGGAAAAAACCTTCGCGCCCGGCGATATGCAATTTTCCAATAATCTAAAGGTTTTCCACGCCCGCACCGAGTTTACCGACCACGACGATCCGGCCCTGAAACGGCATTTGTTGCGCATGTGGCTGGCAGTACCCAACTCACCGCCGCTGCCCGAAAGCTTCAAGGCGTTTTTCCGGGAAACCGGCGCCGGGAGCTTACGCGGCGGCAATCAGGCCTGGCAGGGCACCACCTTCAAAACCACGGAAGCAGTATAATCATATGAGCGATCAAGCCTCCGACACCCTGCCGCTGGCTGGAGTGCGCGTCCTCGAATTCTGCCATACCATCATGGGTCCGTCGGCGGGGGTATTGCTCGCCGACCTGGGCGCTGACGTGATTAAAATCGAAGCCGCGCCGGACGGCGACAGCACCCGGCGTATGCGCGGATTTGGTACCGGCTTTTTCTATGCCTTCAACCGCAACAAGCGCTCTCTGGCGGTAGACTTGAAGTCTGACCAGGGGCGGGAGCTGATCTACAAGCTGGCCGAAAACGCCGACGTAGTCTTGGAAAATTTCGGCCCCGGCACCATGGACCGGCTCAAATGCGGCTATGACGATTTGTCGGCAATCAATCCGCGTCTCATATACTGTGCGTTGAAAGGCTTCCTTTCCGGCCCTTACGAGCACCGCCCGGCGCTCGATGAGGTGGTGCAATATATGGGCGGCCTCGCTTATATGACCGGCCCGCCGGGCACGCCTTTGCGCGCCGGCGCATCGGTTATAGATATCATGGGCGGCATGTTCGCGGTGATCGGCGTTCAGGCCGCCTTGCTCGAACGTGAAACAACCGGGCGCGGCCAGTTCGTCAAATCGGCCTTGTTCGAATCGACCACATTCTTGATGACCCAGCATATGGCCGGCGAGGCGATCACCGGCAAGCCGGCGCCGCCGATGGCATCGAAAGGCGCGCGCGCCGGCATCTGGGCCATCTACGAAGCGTTTGAAACCTCGGATGACGAGAAAATTTTCATCGGCCTAACCAGCGATAAGCATTGGCGCGCCTTCTGGGAACATTTCGAGCGCCCCGATATTATCGAGAACCCGCGCTTCGCCACCAATGCGGACCGGGTCGAGAACCGGCCAGAGTTTCGCGACGTGGTGGCCGATTGCATAAAAGAGCGGACGTTGGCGGAGATGACTGTATTGGCGGACAGCATGAACATTCCCTTCGC
Source organism: Rhodospirillaceae bacterium (assembly GCA_018674495.1). Lineage (GTDB taxonomy): Bacteria > Pseudomonadota > Alphaproteobacteria > Rhodospirillales > UBA2165. Next base: position 66,859 of record JABHAA010000147.1, read on the forward strand.
GCCGGTGTCCAAGCCGGGCGATCTATTCGATGATCCGCAATTGAACGCCCATGGCCGCATGCTGGATATTGAATTTCCCAACGGCGTTACCAAGCCGGTGCCGCCGATGCCCATCGAAATGGGAGATCATGTATTCTCCCTTCGCCGCCAAGCGCCAAAGGTGGGTGAACATACCCGCGAAATCCTGGACGAATTGGGACTGGATGAGGCGGCCATTGACGAACTTCAAGGCCAGGGCGTGGTTATCTGGCCAGACGCCTAGAGCGGTTCCGGCATCAATCGCCGCTCTTCGGCAACCAGAGCGTAAAGCGCGCACCGCCTTCCCGCCGGTCTTCGATTTCGATATCACCGCCATGGCCGCGAAGGACGCTGCGCGCGATCGCCAAACCAAGACCAATGCCGCCGGTTTCCTTGCTGCGCGAACTTTCCAGCCGCACGAATGGCTCGAATATTTTTTCCCGCTCCGCCTCTGGGATACCGGGCCCGAAATCATCGACATACACCGAAATTCTTTGCGCATTTTCAGCTAAGCTGAGAATGGCGCGATTGCCATAGCGAATGGCGTTCTCGGCCACATTGCGGATGGCCCGGCGCAACGCTGCGGGCCGGCAGCGGACAACCAGCCGCTCGGCTTCATAGAAAGAAATATCGAGCCCCATATTCTGGAGATCGTCGCACAAACTGTCGATCAATGCGCTGATATCGACGCTGCGTGTGTCTTCCCGTACCGCGTCCTCACGAGCGTAATCCAGGGCGGCTTCGGTCAATTCCTGCATTTCCTCCAGAGTTTCCAACATGCGAGTGCGCGCCTCTTCATCGTCGACCATTTCGGCCCGCAGGCGAAGCGATGTGATCGGTGTGCGCAAGTCGTGGGTAATCGCGGCCAGCATGCGCGCGCGGTCGCTCACAAAACGTTCGAGCCTTTCAGTCATGGCATTAAAGGCGCGCGTCGTGCCCTGGATGTCGGAGGGTCCATCTTCCGGCAGGGCGGTCACGGCTTCGCCGCGCCCCAACCGCTCGGCCGCCTCGGCCAGCCGGGCCATCGGCCGCGTGACGCGCCGAACCATCAAAACGGCGATCAGGATGAGGATCAATCCGGCGGCGCCCATTGCGATCACCGAGGAAACCGCGATTGCCATATCCGGCGGCGGAACCCGCGTAGCCGCATTCAACCAGCGCCCATTGTTGATGCGCAACGAGACAGCAACCCCGCCCATCCTGGCGGCGTGCATATCTTGAGGACGCATCCGTTGATGCATGTTGCGGGCGTCCGCGTGAGGGCCGCCGAACATGCGCGCAATGGGGCGCCCCTCCCGCCAGCCCCGCAAAATTGATTGGTCGTCGTCGTCGCCTTCGATAACCGAGACACGGACGTCGCGCTGCCCGGCACCAAGGAGCGTGCCCAAACGCCCGGCCAATATACGGCCAAGAGTATCCTCGTCGCTATCGTGGTCATCATCATCGTCGTCCGCGCGAAGCCCGCTTTCGCCATGAGCGGCCACAACCGGAGTATCAGATAAATGAAATCTGGCGCCGGGGGTGCTTGCCGAGGCCAGGATTGCCTTGTGCAAGCCCGGCGGCGCCTCTTCCATCAATTTGACAACGGCGACGATCCGCGACAGCACCTCCTGGCGCGCCGCGAACATAAGCGCCAGCCTTCGTTCATCGTGCAGGATAATCAGAACGACCGCCTGGGCCGCAATCAGGATAATCAGGAGAACGGCGGTTAATTGCCCGGCGAGGCTTCGCGGCCAAATATATTTCATGTCCGCTCCACCTCGGCAGTGAACATGTAGCCGCCGCCGCGCACGGTTTTGATCAAAGTCGGGTTTTTGGCATCCGGTTCGATCTTCCGGCGCAGGCGGCTCACCTGATTGTCGATGGCCCGGTCGAACACGCGGGCGGCACGGCCACTGGTAATATCCAACAATTGATCGCGGCTCAGCACGGCAAGCGGATGATCGATAAACGCCGAAAGCAAAAGGAAGTCGGCCGAACTGAGCGGCAGCGAAACCCCATCCGCACCGATCAATTCCCGCTGGGCCAGATCAAGTGTCCAGCCGGCGAAGCGAACGGTGGATGCTTCCAGTGGCCGCAAGCGCGGCGGCATGGCGTTGGTGCGCCGCGAGATTGTTTTGATGCGCGCCAACAATTCGCGTGGATTGAACGGTTTCGTCACATAATCATCGGCGCCCACTTCCAGCCCGATGATGCGGTCCGTTTCGTCATCGCGTGCGGTGAGGAGGATAACCGGCAAGTCGGAGCTTTGGCGGATAAATTGGCACAGCGACAATCCGTCCTCGCCCGGCATCATAATATCTAAGATAACCAAATCGATGGATGCTATTTTCAAGGCTTTGCGGGCCTCGCGTGCGTCGGCGGCACTGCTGGCCCGGTATCCGTTCTTCTCCAGATACTTGACCAGGGAATCCCGGATATCGCGATGATCATCGACGACCAATATATGCGGCTGTTCATTCAAAGTCAGGTCTCACATTTCTATAGCGCGACGGTACATTTTCCGTCCACGCCATCCAATAAAACCCCGTTTGCGAGGCTCCAGGCAAATATTTTTGTATCAGACTGTCGCAGAACCAGAAATGCCCATGATTTGCGACACTTTAAGGCTCCGGCGACATAAGTCTGCGACATTGAAGGCGTAATGTTTCCAAAGTTCAACGAGTTCAAAAGGAGTAAAATCATGAAGCGCAAAAATAACATTCTCGTCGCCGTTCTGGCCGCGGTCTCGGTACTCGCAATCGGCGCCTTCGCCGTCAGCGAAGCCCATGAAAGTTCCAAGCAACGCTACGGTGCCACCGGTGGATACATGAGCGGCCCCATGGGCGGAAACATGGGCGGAAACATGGGCGGACATATGGGTGGCCGCATGGGTGGTCACATGGGAATGGGCAATTTCCAAATGAACATGGGCGGCCAAATGGGCATGGGCGGAGGCCACGGCCCCAGCGCGGCGATGTGGGACCATATGGATACCAATAAGGATGGAACCATTACCAAGGAAGAGATTTCCAAGCTGCAACGGGACCAAATCGCCAAATTCGATACAAACGGCGACGGAAAGCTGTCCTTGGGCGAATTTCAAGGATTGTGGACTGACCGAATGAAGGAACGGATTGTCGATCACTTCCAAGCCATCGACAACAACGGCGATGCAACCGTGACTCTGGAAGAAATCTCTCGCCTCACCGGCCGCATGACCACCATGTTTGACCGCAACGGCGATGGGACGATTACCAAGGATGAAATGCGCGGCGGGCATCGTGGCTTCGGCGCCCAGGACGATCACGACGACGACGATGATGACAAACGCAAAGGCCGTTAAACGGTAATGCAAAAATCCGAAGTAGGGAAACCCGGCTCAGGCGCCGGGTTTTCTTTTCCCTAAGCCGCCGCTTCCTCTTTCAGCACCGCCATAACACCGCCGGCGCGGACGATTTTCAGCAAATCCTCCGGCATCAAGGCGCCCTGCATTTCGGTCCCCTGGGTGACGTTCTTGACCAAGGATTTTTCGAAATCCAGTTGCAGATCGTCGCCCTCGTTGAAGGCTTCGGAAATACCGGGGCAGGCCATCACCGGCAAGGCTATGGCGACCGCGTTGCGGAAAAAAATACGGCCGAAGCTTTCGGCAACAACGCAACCGATACCCAGCATTTTTAGATTGGCCGGCGCCTGCTGGCGCGACGAGCCGCAACCGAAATTGGCGCCGGCAACGATCACATCGCCTTCCGCCACACCTTCGGTGAAGCCTTCGTGGATATGCAGGATGGTTTTCTTCGCCTGCTCCCACTCCATGCCTTTGGAAAAGCTAGGCGCCATAAAATCGGTATTGATGTCGTCGCCGAACTTCCAGACCTTGCCGTCGACGACGATGGTGTTGCTGATGGACATTTCAATATCCCCCGCTCAATTCAAATATTTTCTGGGATCGGCGATCTTGCCTTCGATGGCCGATGCGGCCACCGTTTCCGGCGATGCCAGATGGTTGAAGGCGTCAGGACTGCCCATGCGCCCCTTGAAGTTGCGGTTGGTGGACGCAATACCGTTCTCGCCAGCGCCCAACACGCCAGTGGAGCCGCCGCCGCAGGGCCCGCAGCCGGGCGGCGCGATCATGGCGCCGGCCTGCACCAGATCATTCAGCACGCCGCTTTTGGTGACGTTCATCATCACTTCTTGCGACGACGGGATGACCAGAAGCCGGGTGCCAGGCGCCACCTTGCGGCCTCTGAGGATCACCGCCGCCCGCTCCAAATCTTCGGTCCGGGAGTTGGTGCAGGAGCCAATAAACGCTTGTTGCACCGGCACATCGCCGACCTCGGAAATGGACTTCACATTGTCGGGGTTGTGCGGGAAGGCCACCTGCGGTTCCAGGTTCGCGCAATCCATATGATGGGTTTCCACATAGACCGCGTCGGCATCGGGGCCGAAATGTTCGATCTTGGCGTCGGTGCGAGTAGCCAGGTACGCGATGGTTTTATCGTCCGCCGCGAACATGGCGAACTTGGCGCCCATTTCGACACCGATATTGGACATGGTCATGCGCGCCTCGACGCTCATCGCGGCGGCACCGGAGCCGGTGAACTCGATCGACATATATTGCGCCTTGTCGGCGGTGTGCTTGCCCAAGAGCGCCAGCATCACGTCTTTCGACGAAACCCCCGCCGCCAAATCGCCTTCGAGCACAAAATTTATGGTCTCGGGCACCTGGAACCAGTTGGAGCCCTTGTACATAGAATAGGCCAGCTCCGACGCACCCATGCCGGTCGCCGCTGCGGCCAGCGCCCCATAGGTGGTCGTATGGGAATCGGCGCCGATGATCAGATGGCCAGGATGGGCGTGGCCTTTTTCCGGCAGGACAGTGTGTTCGATGCCGACGCCCGCGTCATAGAAATATTTGACCCCGAACTGGGCGGCGTATTCCCGAAGGCGGGTCTGCAATTCCGCGTCTCTGGCGGTCATCGCCGGGATGCGGTGATCGTTGCAGACCACCACCTTGTCGGGATCGGCGAAACTGGTCAGGCCGATATCGACCAGGTTGCGGCAGGCATCCGCAAAGGTGATGTCGTTGCCCATCATCACATCGATCTCGGCGGTTACATATTCGCCGGGGCTCACGCTTTCCCGCCCAGAATGGCTGGCCAGGATTTTTTCCGCCATCGTCATACCCATAACCGCTTCCCCTTGATCAATTGCTCTATTGTTGAAATCATCATATCAGCAGATAAGCCTGCGTCCAGAACAAGGGAGAGCATTCGTGAACCAATTAACCAACATGGCCGCCGCCGTTGGCCAGCTTCTTAAAGATCGTGGCGAGACGGTAGGGGTATCGGAATCCTCAACCGGTGGGCTGGTCTCGGCGGCGCTTTTGTCGATCCCCGGCGCGTCCGCATATTTCACCGGCGGCGCCGCCAACTACACCCACACCGCGCGCGAAGCCTTCATCGGGTTCAGTCTCGACGATCATCCAGGCATGCGCTCTTCGACCGAGCCTTTCGTCGAATTGGGCGCGAAGACGGTGCGCGAAGTTCTCGGCACCACATGGGGAGTTGCCGAAGCCGGCGCAGCAGGGCCGACGGGTAACCGATACGGCGACGATGCCGGCCATAGCTGCATCGCCATTGCCGGGCCGGTCAACAAGGTGATTACGATTGAGACCGGCGACAGCGACCGGGAAGCCAATATGTGGCGCTTCGCCGAAGAAGTATTGAAAACCTTCGAAGCCGCGATCCGCGAAGCCGGTTAGGCGAACGGATTGCCGTCGGCATCGATGGCGCTGGGCAGTCCCCGGACCCGGCCCAGCCAGGCGGCTATGCGACCAAATTCTGATCGATATATTCGATCATTTTGATGACGCTCTCATCGATGCTTTGCTGGGCCGTATCGACCGTATATTCAGCCTTTTCTGGCTCTTCGTAGGGCGCCGAGACGCCGGTATATTCCGGAATTTTGCCGGCTCGGGCCAGCGCCCAATGGCCCTTGGGATCGCGCCGCTCGCAGGTTTCGATGTCGGCGTCGATATAAATCTCGTGGAACAAGTCGCCGGCGGCTTTGCGGGCGATGTCCCTGTCTTCCCGGTAAGGCGAAATGAAGGCGGTGATGACGATGAAACCGGCATCGGCAAAGAGGCTCGCAACCTCGCCGATGCGGCGGATATTTTCAGTGCGATCTTCCGGCGAAAACCCAAGATCCGAGGAAAGGCCCTGGCGCACATTGTCGCCGTCGAGCACATAAACCTGGCGGCCCAATTCAAACAATTTGTGTTCGGTCTCGATGGCCAGTGTGGATTTACCGGAACCGGGCAACCCAGTGAACCAAAGGACGCCGCCCCGATGACTGTTGGCGCCAGCCCGCGCCTCCGCCGAAATGCGATGTTTCACGGTAACAAGGTTATCAGATTTAATCGCCATTATTGTATCCACCAATAAATTTGCCGGCCCAATGCCAGCGCACAGCTTCTAAAAGAATTGACCCGCCGCTTCAAGTCACTTTCGGCTCCACATCCAGACGCGCGACGATGCCTTTGAGATCACCGGTCGGCGCCGGGTAGCGTTCCAGCACCAATGGATCATGCCCCGGAATTATGTGATCCGGGCTCGATGCGAGCCGGCGCAAATTCGAAAAACCTTCTAGCATTTCGCCGGTATTGAAGACCACCGGATAGGGCCGGCCCTCATCCATATTGGCGTAGAAATGCGCCGCATCGGAGGCCAGCACCACCCAGCCGCGCTTGGTCCAAATCCGCATCACCTGCAATCCCATGGTGTGACCGCCGATGCGGTGCAGCGTGATGCCGGGCGCGATCTCCGCATCGCCGTCGTGGAATTGGACGCGGCCCTGGAATAGACGTTCGACCATGGTCATCACGTCGGCGGCTTCGAATGAATGGCTGATTGTCCCGTGGCACATATGGCGGCCCGTGGCGAAGGCCATTTCGTCATCCTGGATGTGAAAGCGCGCTTTGGGAAACAGTTCCAGATTGCCGCCATGGTCGTAATGCATATGGCTGATGATGACGTCTTCCACATCGCTGGTCGTAACGCCAATGGCAGCCAGGCCTTCCGCCGGATCGGCCAGAAATTCGCGTCCCCGACGGGTGCCCACTTCCGATTTAAAGCCAGTATCGAGGACGTATGTTCCGCCCGCACCGACAATGGCCCAGACGAAATAATCCAGCGGCATGGGTCCGTCATGGGGATCGCCGCCAATGAAGTTGGCGGCCGCATTACGCTCCAAATGGCCATAGCGGACCGCATAAATCTCGTAAGGTTCGGGGCCTGACACCGGATTAGCCGTCTTCCGGCGGCTTCACTTCGACGCCGGCGCGCCTCTCGACGCATTTGACGATTTCCGAGAAGTCCGCATCGCTGCCCAATTCGGCAAGCGCCCGCTCCCAGACATCGCGCACCGTGGCGGCGAGGGTCATCGGGATGCCCATCGCCTCGCCCTCGGCCAGAGCGAGGGCCACGTCTTTGTGCATCAGCCCGACAGAAAACCCCAAATCGAATTTGCGCGGCAAAATGGCGCCCGCGAACTTACCGTCGGTGGCGGTGTTTTTGCCGGAGCCGGAATTGATCACATCCAGCATGATACGGGGATCGAGGCCGGCTTTAACCCCCATCACCATGGCTTCCGACGAGATCGCCAAAGCCGTTGCCGAGAGAAGATTGTTGGCTAGCTTCATGGTCTGGCCCATGCCGGCTTCCTCGCCGACATGAAAGACATTGCCGATCACTTCCAGCGGCGCCCGTACCCGCTCCAAGGCTTCTGGCGCGGCTGCGGCCATTACCGCCAGGGTGCCGGCTACGGCGCCCGAGACACCGCCCGAAACCGGCGTATCGACGACGGCGATATCGGTGTCGGCCAGCGCTGCTGCAACTTCAGCCGCCATGCGCGGGCCGGTGGTCGATAGATCCACATAGGTTTTGACGCGGTTGCCGGACGAAATACCGCCCGGGCCGAGGGCGACCGCCTTGACCACGTCCGGGGTCGGCAGGCTGACCAGCACCACTTCGGCCGCCGAGGCGACGGCAGCCGGCGAGGCTGCCTTTGTGGCGCCGAGATCGACCAACTCCGCGACCGCGTCCTCGTTGATATCGTAGATGGTCAGATCAAATCCGGCATCCAGCAATCGCCGGCACATGGGCGCGCCCATATTGCCAACGCCGATAAATCCTACGGCTTCAGCCACAATTCCCCCTTATTGTATTCAGACGACCCGCCCTTTACTGGATCTGACCGGTCGCCAGCCAGTGGGCGCATTCCTCGCCCAATTCTGCATCCGCCAGATTTTCGTATTTTTTGATTTCCACGTCCGAAAGCGTATCCTTCCAACGGCCGTTGACGCCCCGGTGGATGAATTGCTCGGCGCCGCCGTCCCAGAAGGCGCCGCCCAGCGGCACCGACGCCGTTGCGTTGGCTTTCATGTAATCAAAGCTGCAATGGTGCAGGATCGTATCCCACTTCGATTCATCGATATCTATTTCCAGGAAGGCGGCGATCTTGCGGATCTCGCCGGGCATGTCGTCTTTCAAGGCACCGAAGTGGATCAGATTGACGTTGGGAAGATCGCGGATGTCCCACCAGGTCTGGATGTTTTCCCAGAACGACCAGAACGGGAAGCCATCCTGATCGAGCCATTCGTGATAATACTGAACAATATTGTCCACCGGCCTATCCATCGGTGGGCCGACCAGGCCGGGGGTTTCATTGAGCGCCTCGTACCAGGCGTCGTTGGCGGTTGAGTGATGGTTATAGAGGCTCCACACCACATCGCGGCCATCGCGGGCGATATAGATATATTTGACCTTTTCAGAGAACACCAAGGCATCCACCGGCAGATGGGTCTTCATGAAGCGGCGATGGGTCTGCGCCTCGACGCCGGCCAGCTTGACCTCGTTGGGTGGGATGCGGAGATCGAGCCAGGGCGACATATCGGCCACCGGCAAGCCTTCTTCGCCATTGAACAGCAATTGGCTGATAATCTGCTGCACCCAGGTGGTACCGGTCTTGGCGTAGGTGGCGATGATGATGTCATCGTCGCGAAATGGAAAATCATTCCAGACGGTGGAATCGAAATGGTTGCTTTCCATCTCTCTGGTTTTTTTCGGGGTACCTGACATTGTTCTTAACTCCTCCCTGAAGCGTTTTGATGGCTTTGTTGTATGACCGTTAGAGTAACAATTTCACACAAAAATTAAAGGTTCAACCAAATCACGAACCTGTCAGCGCCCGCCAGATGCGTTCCGAAGTGACCGGCATTTCGATGTTTTCGATGCCGGTGTGTTTGAGCGCATCGACAATGGCGCTGACGATGACGGCCGGCGCCGGCGTGGTACCGCCCTCGCCCACCCCCTTGACGCCGAGGGGATTGCTGGCAGACGGAATCTCGGAAAAATCGATGCGGAAGGGCGGAAAATTATCGGCCCTCGGCATGGCGTAATCGAGCATGGTGCCGGCCACGATCTGGCCGCTTTGCCTATCGTGTATAGGGCCTTCCATCAGCGCCTGGCCGGCGCCCTGGGCGATGCCGCCATGCACCTGACCCTCGGCGAGCAACGGATTGATGACCCGCCCGCAATCATCGATCTGGGCATAGTCCACCAGCGTCACGTGCCCGGTTTCGGGGTCCACTTCCACCTCGACAATAGCGCAGCCGGCGGGATAGGCGGGCAGCCGTTTTTCCACGTAGCCGGTACCGTCCAGGCCGCCTTGCAAATCCTCCGGCGCATTACCGCTTTCGGCGGCCGCCGCCACTTCAAAGAGGCTGATGCTCCGGTCGGTGCCTTTGATGGTGAAGGCACCGGCTTCGAATTCGAAATCGTTTTCGGCGGCTTCCAGGGCGTGCGCCGCGATGCGCTTGCCCTTTTCGATGATCGCGTCCGAGGCCCAGCTCAACACCGTGCCACCGAGGCGCATGGAGCGTACGCTTTGCGAGCCGCCGCCGACCACGATTTGATTGGAATCACCAAGCGAGATGCGCACCGCACCGAAATCAACGCCGAGCCGCTCGCACAAGACTTGCGCAAACACCGTCTCGTGTCCCTGGCCGGTCGGCCCGGTACCAATGACAGCGCTGATGCTCCCTGAGCCATGCACCGTGACGTCGGCCCGTTCCCGCGGCATGCCGGTGGGCGTTTCGAAATAATTGGCAAGGCCCAACCCACGCAGGCGGCCCCTGGCTTCGGAATCTTTGCGCCGCGCTTCGAACCCGTCCCAGCCGGCCAGATCCTGTGCCGCCTGCATATTTCCAGGGAAATCGACGTTATCCCACGGCACCCCGAAGGCCGAGTTGAAGGGCAGCTTGTCGGCGGGCACCATGTTTTTGCGGCGCAGCTCCACCCGGTCCATGCCCAAACGCTTGGCCGCGATATCGATGGTGCGCTCGATATTGAAGATGGATTCGGGCCGCCCCGCCCCCCGGTATGGGCCCGTGGGCACCGTGTTGGTAAAGACGCCGATGCCGTTGAGGTAGGCGTTATCGAAATGATAGCAGCCGGTGGACGTCCAGCCGGCGTTGCTCAGAGGCACATAGGCCATGGAGATGGCGCCGACGTTGGAAAGCAGCTTGATCTTTAGCGCCGTGAAATGGCCATCCGCGTCCAGCCCCAAGGTCATGTGGGCGCGGAAATCCCGGCCATGCATGTCGGATGCGAAACACTCCCACCGCTCGGCCCGCCACTTCACCGGTCGGCCCAGGCGCATTGAGCCCCAGGCGATCAGCACATGTTCGGGGTATATGAAATTGCGCGCACCGAAGCCGCCGCCCACATCGGTGGTCACTACATGGATCGATGCGGGCTCCATCCCAAACACCCGGGACAGCATCATCTTGTAATTGAACACCCCTTGGGAATCGGCGTGCATGAACAAGGTGCCGGCGGCGGTATCGAAGCTGGCAACCGAGACCCTTGGCTCCATGGGCACCTGCGCAACCCGGGGATTGACCAGTTCCACCTCGACCACATGGGCGGCGGCGGCCAGGGCGGCATCGGTGGCTGCCTCGTCGCCCTTTTCCATATCGACGGCGATATTGCCGGGCGCACCCTTCCAGATTTCGGCGGCGCCCGGCTGCATGGCGTCGGATAAATCGACGCTAACCGGCAACTCGGCATAATCGACGCGGATAAGATCGGACGCGCCGCGCGCCTGATCGGCAGTCTCGGCGATCACGAAGGCCAGCGGCTGGCCGACGAAGCGCACCCGGTCATCGGCCAAAACTTTTAGCGGGCTTTGGAACATTGGCGCGCCGTCCCGGTTGGCCAGGGACGGAACTTCGGGCTGAAACAGACCCGCCGGGTTGGAAATATATGGCAAATCGCCAAGGCCGTCTTCGGCGTAGTCCTTGGCGGTCAGCACCAATAGCACGCCAGGCGCCTCCTTCGCCGCTGCCACGTCGATGGCGGTAATCTCGGCGTGCGCCATTTCGGCGCGCTTAACATGGCCGTGGGCCTGGCCTTCTAAGTTCACATCATCCGTATAAACGCCGTTGCCGGTGAGCAAGCGCTGGTCTTCCACCCGCCGCACCGGCTGGCCGATACCCATTTCCATTTTCGTTTTCCCGCCTGTAATTGTGCCGGTATCCTTGGATGTTCCCGCAACCGACTTCAAGGCAAAAAATTGGGGCCGCGCGCCCCGCTTGACAGCGGCGATAGAGGACCGAAAATACCGGCTACGCCACAATATGGATTAGAGAGGCCTGCCATGCTTCCCATGCCCATCGGAGATTTGGAAAAAATATCGCGCCAGTTGGACGAAGAAGGCCGCCGCATCCAGGTTCTCTGGCAAGTGCCGCAGTCGCTCGCCTTCGTTGCCAGGGGCCGCGAATACCGGTCCGAGTTCCACATCGATCCCTCGGACGAGCTGATGTATATGATCAAGGGCGAAATGAACCTCCATTACCGGGACGAAGACGGAAAAGAAGATATTTCGGTGCTGAAAGAGGGCGAGATTATCTACACCGCCGCCGGCATCCCCCACAGCCCGCGCTTTCCGCCCGATGCGTTTCTTCTTGTGATGGAGCGCAAACGCCTGCCCGGCGAGATCGACCGCTTCCATTGGTTCTGCCCCGATTGCGACAATTTTCTGCACGAAGAAACTTTCATCGTCGAGGATTACCACTTGGACCCAGTGTCCAAGGCCTACCGCAATTTCTTCGATTCGGAAGAATTTCGCACCTGCAATGCTTGCGGCACCGTCATGCCGTATTTTGAAAGCACCTAATATCATGCCCAAACAAATCGTCACCTCGGCCACCGCGCCGACCACCGGATTTACGGACAAGGCCACCCAATCGCCCCTCGCCCAGGGCATTCGCTGGGGCGATGCGTTGTTCGTATCGGGGCAAGGACCGCTCGATCCGGAAACCAAGGAGGTGGTCTCCGAAGACATTCAGGATCAGACCCGCCAGACCTTGAAAAACCTCAAGGGGGTATTGGCCGCCGCCGGCGCCGATTTCACCAACGTGGTCAATATGCGGGTCTGCCTGCGCGACGCCGCCGATTTCCCCAAATTCAACGAGACCTTCGCCGAGATATTGGCTGGCGAAAAGGTCACCCGCACCTGCATCGGCGGCACCCCGCACCGGAAGGGCGTCAATGTGGAGATCGACTGTATCGCCATGTTTGACTGAGACCAAAAGCAAGACCAAAAGGATAGAAACCATGCCAGACGCAAGCCCCACGTTCGATCCCGATAAATTCCGCCTCCGCCGCTTTGTCGACCAGCTGGAACATATCGGCGAGTTGGATATCCACGAAGAGCCGGTAACCCTGGCCGATCTTTCCAGCCACATCGAAGCCTCCGATAAGGCGATCCTGTTCCGCGCCGCCGGGCCCGAAGGCCATGAGCTGGTGGCCAACGTATCGGGCAGCCGCGCCCGCCTGGCCGCCGCCCTTGGCGTTGCCGAAGGCGATGCGGTGGCCGAGTTCCAGCGCCGCCTGGATAATCCGCAGCCGGTATTCAGCGTCGATGCGAAAGACGCCCCGGTGCGCGAGGTCGTGCTCGAAGGCGGTGATATCGATCTCGCCAAGCTGCCCTTTCATCCCCAGCACGCCTTCGACGGCTCCGCCTATATGTCGGCGGCGCTGGATTTCTGTATCGATCCGGAAACCGGCATCACCAATGTGGGCGCCCGGCGGCTATCGCTTCGCTCGAAGACAGAAGCCGGCACAAACGTCACGGCGCCATCCGATCTGCAACGCATCTACCGCGCCGCCGTGGCGCGCGGCGAGAAGTTGCCCATAAGCTTTGCGGTCGGCTCCAACCCGGTGGATCATCTCGCCGCCGGGATGCGCATGCCGGTAGACGAAACCACCCTTGTGGGCACCATCCGCGGCGAGCCGGTGCCGCTGGTCAAAAGCCTCACCAACGATATCGGCGTGCCCGCCGACGCCGAAATGATTATCGAGGGGTATCTGGACGAGCGCGGCTATGTGGAGCCGGAAGGCCCCTACGGTGAATATGTGGGCTACTACGGCGCCATGCATCTGGACCCGGTGTTCCACGTCACCGCCATCACCCATCGCCGTGACGTTTTGCACCAATCCATGTTGCACGGCTCCGGGCGGGTTTTGCGGCGCATGGAATCGGCGCATCTTTTGGGCCTTCGCAATGAAGCTAGTATCTTCAAAATGCTGCGCGAGGGAGGCTTCCAGGTCACTCAAGTCTATATTCCACCGTCCGGCGCCGAGGGCCAGCAGATCCGCATTGCCTTTGATCAGATGCGCCCCGGACAGGCGCGCAATGTGATCTCCCTGGTAATGGCCAGGGTGCACGGCGCCAAGCATGTCACGGTTACCGACAGTGACGTCAATATCCGCGACGCCAACGATATGGAATGGGCCATGGCGTCCCGCTTCCAGGCGGACCGGGACATTATGACTTTTACCGGCATGATGGGCATGCCGATGGATCCGTCGTTGGAAGGCGGGCCCACCGGCGCCAAGGCCGGCTTTGATATGACCATGCCCATGTTCCGGCGCGGCCAGTTGATGGCAACGGTGGCCGAGGCGCCTAAGATCGATGCCCCGGCCCGCCACCAGACGGTCGCCCAGGCCCTCGAACAGGGGCCCATGTTCTTCACCGATATCATGGCTGCGCTGGGCAGCCGCGATGGCCGCGAGATCGCGCTGGAGCTGAACGAATTGCGCGGCCAGGGCAAGTTGATGCGCAACGGCAACGGCCAATATGAATTGGGCGATGCGGCGCCCGGCTCGACCGGGCTGACCGAAGACGCCAAGCACCACATTTCCATGGACCCCAACGCCAAATTGCAGGCGTTGAGCCGAACCAAATAGAGGACCATATGTCAGACACTTCAATTTCTGAGCTGGCCGGCAGGACGGCGTTCGTCACCGGCGGCTCCAACGGCATCGGCGCCGCCGCCGTAAAAATGCTGGCCGACGCCGGCGCGTCGGTCATCGTCGGCTATAACCAGGGAGAAACCCGGGCGCGGGCGCTGATGGAGGCCTTGCCCGGTGATGGTCACGGCATCCAGCAATTGTCGCTGGAGGACTCGGCCTCGGTGGTTAACGCCGGGAAGGCCATCAGGGCGAAGTTTCCGGCGCTCAACGTGCTGGTCAATTCCGCCGGCTTCACCAAGCCGATCCCCCACGATCAATTGGATGCCCTCGACGATGAATTCATGGACGTCATGCTGCGCGCCAATGTGCGCGGCCCGTTTTCGGTGATCCGCGCCCTCGCCCCGGCACTGAAAGCCAGCGGCGACGGCGTTATCGTCAATGTATCGTCCGTTTCGGCATTCACCGGGGCGGGCAGCTCCATCGCCTATGTGGCCTCGAAGGCGGCCATCGACGGCATCACCATGGCCCTGGCGCGGGTACTGGGGCCGGAGGTTCGAGTTATGTGTGTTTCGCCGGGTGCCGTCGCCACCGATTTCGTCGCCGGGCGGGGGCGCGAGCAACTGGAAAAGCTGATGGAAAGCTCTCCCCTCGGCCGGGTGACCGAACCCGAAGACGTGGCCCGCGCCATCATGGCCTGCATCACCCATCTGAAAGCCACCACCGGCGACAAAATCATCGTCGATGGTGGGCGCTACCTGGGCTAACAAAGAAAGACGGGGAAATGGCACAGCAAATCAGCATTCTCGATCCACGCGGCTATCCGCCCAAGGTGGTCGGCAAGCAACTGGCGCCGCGGCTCGACAGCCTCGACGGCAAATCGGTCTATCTGGTCGATTGCCTGTTCGACAATTCGGAAATCTTCATGGACGAGATGCGGGATTGGTTCGCCGCCAATATGCCCCAGGTAAACACCAAAATCATCAAGCCGCGCGAAAGCTGGGTCGATGATCCGGACATGCGCGCCTCTATCGAGGCCGACGGCGATGCCGCCATTCTCGGCGTTGGCTTGTGAAGCACCTGCAGCCCGACGGTCGTCGGGCTCGCAACCTCACTGGAACAAGCCGGCGTTCCCACAATCGCCGTGCATACCCATGTGTTCGAGCGCCTCGCCAAGATGACGGCACGCACGGCTGGCATGCCGACCACGCGCCAAGCGTTCGTGCCGCAGCCCATCGTCGGTAAGAACGCCGCCGAGCTGCGCGCCTATATCAAAGGCAACGATCCGGTTTCCCTGCGACCCTTCGTCCAGGAAGTCATCGAAGGTTTGACCGGGCCGCTTTCCGAAGACGATATCCAAGGCCTGTCGTTCGAGCGGTCCACGCCGCGCCTGTTAGAACCCGATACCGAAGACAATCTGCATCAATTGTTCCTCGATAACCGCTGGACCGATACGCTGCCAATCGTCCTGCCGACCGAGGAACGCATCGAGGCCATGCTGAGAGGCACCAGCCACGATCCGGCGGAAGTTGTCGCCAACCTCCGGCCCGCCCAGTTTCGCGAATTTTGGGCGATTACGGTGGAAAAAGTGGCGGTCAACGCGGTGATGGCCGGCGCCAAGCCGGAACATCTGCCGGTGATTCTCGCCTTGGTGGCGAGCGGCATCACGGCGCGCTCTTCCAGCACAACGTCGTTTTCCACCCTGGCGGTGATCAACGGCCCGATCCGGGGCGAGATCGGCATGAACGACGGTATCGGCGCGCTTGGCCCCTACAATCACGCTAACACGGCCATCGGCCGCGCCTACGCGCTGGCTTGCCAAAATGGCCAGGGCGGGTCGGTGCCCGGCGAAACCTATATGGGCTCCATCGGCAATGGGCTTTCCTATTCATCCGTTTTCCCGGAAGCCGAGGAACGCAGCCCCTGGGCGCCCCTGCACGAGCAACACGGCTTCAACGCCGGCGACAGCACCGCCGCTGTATTTTTGGGCGGCTGGTACAAGCAGTCCTATTACGGCCCGCGCGAGCACTGGCAAGAAAGGTTCCGGCGCTGCCTGACGGCGAGCGAAGTCTATTGCCCGCCGCTGATCGTGATGGACCCGACCGCCGCCAGGGCTTTCGTCCAACTCGGCTTCGACAACAAGGAAAAGCTTATCGAATGGTGCTCTGAAAACGCCAAGGTGCCGGCCCGGGAATATTGGGACGACCAATTTGCCAACACCTTGCACAAACCCTGGGCGGTCGCCGGGATCGAGCCTTATGCCAGCCGCTTTAAGGCGGCGCCCGATGAGATGATCTCCGCATTCGCGCCCGAAGACATCCACATCGTGGTCACCGGCGGTGAAAGCCAGCCCGCATGTTTTATGTTTGGCGGCTTGTTCCGCGGCAAAGACGGCCCCAATCAGCCCATGTCGATCGACGCATGGCGATAAGGCATGATCCAATAGGCGTCGTTATATAAGATTGTGTCTATTCCTGGTGCTCGTCGAGGGCATATCCGGCACCACGGACTGTGCGAATTACTTCCTTGCGGCCATCAGTATTCAGCGCCCGGCGCAAACGGCGAATGTGGACATCGACCGTGCGCGGTTCGACAAAAATTTCACCGCCCCAAACACGGCTGAGCAATCGTTCCCTAGAATAGACCCGGCCAGGATGTTCCAATAGCGCCTCTAGTATCTTGAACGACGTGGGCCCAAGACTAACAACGCCGCCGTCGCGGGTGACTTTATGCGTTTCCTTGTTCAAGACAATTCCCGCATATTCGAAGAGTTGGTTGGCTGAATTTGGGCTGGCCCGCCGGAGCAACGCTTTCACTCTGGCGACCATCTCACGCGGCGAATAGGGTTTGATCACATAGTCGTCGGCGCCAGCCTCTAGGCCCAGAACACGGTCTCCTTCCTCACCACGCGCCGTCAGCATAATGATTGGTAAACCTTGGGTCTCGGGTTTGGCGCGAAGCTGGCGGCAAACGTCAATGCCCGAACGTTCGGGCAGCATCCAGTCCACGATTATCAGATCCGGCACCTCGACACCGATCCGCCCAATGGCCTCTTCGCCGGTGGTGGCGAGGATGGTACGAAACCCATCACTTTCTAGATTGTAACGGAGCATTTCCGCCTGCGGAATCTCGTCTTCAATAATAAGTATCAGAAATGACATGACTTAGCCGGTCGGTCCTATCCTATGCGCCCCGTAACGTAATCTCTGGTCCGTTCATCCTGGGGATCGGAGAATACCGTTTCCGTATCGCCTTTCTCTACGAGCCGACCAAGGTGGAAATAGGCGGTCTTGTTAGAAAGACGGGCAGCCTGCTGCATGGAGTGGGTGACAATAACGATGGTGTAATGCTCCTTCAACTCCGTGATTAGCTCTTCTATGCGCGCGGTGGCAATCGGGTCCAGAGCAGAACATGGCTCATCCATTAAAATCACCTCGGGCTCGACGGCGATGGCGCGGGCTATACACAGGCGTTGCTGTTGCCCTCCGGATAGGCTGGTGCCCGGTGCCCGCAGGCGGTCCTTCACTTCATCCAGCAATCCGGCCCGGTCCAAGCTTCTAAGGACGATAGCGTCACGTTGATCACTATTTTCATACATGCCGTGGATTGTTGGCCCATAGGCGACATTGTCATAGATGGATTTCGGAAACGGATTAGGTTTTTGGAAGACCATACCGACCCGGGTCCGAAGGTGAACAGCGTCCTGGCCTATCGCGTAGATATTGTCACCATCCAGCGTCACCTTTCCTTCGATACGGCATCCCTGAACGACATCATTCATACGATTAAGGCAGCGGATAAATGTCGATTTTCCGCACCCGGACGGCCCGATCAGAGCGGTCACTCTGTTCGGTTCTATGTCCAAATTGATATCGTGCAGGGCCGGCTTGTCGCCGTAAAATACAGTCAGGTTCTCGGTAGCGATTTTCGGCGCCCCGTGTCCTGCGTCGAGGACGAGGATGTTGGTGGGCATTTGCGGGGGAATTTCCATTGCGGAAACAGGCATATCAGGTCTCTCCATTACCAGCGAATTTCATATTTCTTGCGCAGCAGTACGGCGGCCAGGTTCATGAGAATTGTGAGCAACAGCAAAACAAGGATCGCGGCCGCAGTGCGTTCCTCAAAGGCCCGTTCCGGACTATCGGCCCAAAGAAATACCTGGACCGGTAGCGCCGTTGCCGGGGATAGGATAGTGCTCGGCAAATCGACGACGAAGGCGACCATGCCGATCATCAACAACGGCGCGGATTCTCCGAGCGCCCGCGCGGTGCCAATTATAGTGCCGGTCAACACACCCGGCATGGCGAGCGGCAGGACATGATGGAAAACCGCTTGCAGAGGGCTGGCACCGATAGCCAGCGCGGCCTCGCGGACCGACGGGGGGACCCCGTTGAGCGCTACGCGCCCAGCAATGATGATGGTCGGCAGGGTCATTAGCGCCAATACCATGCCGCCAACCAACGGCGCAGAGCGAGGCAGGTTGAAGACATTCAGAAACACCGCCAATCCCAATAGACCAAAGACGATCGACGGTACCGCCGCCAGGTTGTTGATGTTGACCTCTATGAATTCAGTCCAGCGGCCGCGAGGTGCGAACTCCTCCAAATACACCGCTGTCAGAACGCCGAGTGGGAAGGACAGCACGAGACACACCAGGAGGCTGAGGAGCGTACCTAAAGTGGCCACAGCGATCCCGGCCAATTCCGGCTCGCGGGAATCGCCGGAGGTAAAGAACGCCCAATTAAACTGCGTTCTGATCCGCCCTTCGTTTTCAAGACGTTCAATCCAGCGCAATTGCTGATCGGTAACGCGCCGCAGCTCCGCCGGCCCGTCACGGGCAATTCGGCCTTTGATGACCATATCCACATCATCCGACGCCGGGAACCACGCGGAAATTTTCTTGCCGCTTAAATCTGGCTCCGCCTCAATCCTGGCATTGAGCTGATATGTTGCGCCGGAGCTGACCAGGGCATACAGCTGGCGTTTGTGGCGGCGAGATTTGACCTCGGGGAAGATATCCCGAAGCGCCTGTTTCACCATTCCCTGATAGTTATCGCTTCCCTGCAGTACGGCAATATCCAACTGGATGAATGTCTGTTTGAATGCACCGAACCCTGAAATCAAGACCACCCCGAACAGCACGGTTAGGAATATCAAGCCGACGCTGACGGCAGCGAAACCCAGCCGACGAAATCGTCTTTCTGCGCGGTAGCGTTTTTTGCGTAAGGACGCCATGCGGCGTGATTTGCTTTCCATCGTCTCAGTCATATTGTTCCCGATATTTCTTGACGATTCGTTGCGCGATTACGTTCAACACCAGTGTCACCATAAATAACAGGAGCCCGAGCGCGAACGCCGACAGTGTCTTGGCGCTATCAAATTGCTGGTCGCCGGTTAGCATGGTGACGATCTGTACGGTGACCGTGGTCACCGCCTCCAGCGGGTTCAAAGTTAGATTAGCGGTCAACCCGGCGGCCATGACAACGATCATGGTTTCCCCGATCACCCGCGACACTGCCAGAAGCATACCGCCAGCTATACCCGGCAGGGCGGCGGGCAGGACCACTTGGCGGATCATTTCAGAACGCGTTGCACCCATCGCCAGCGCCCCTTCCTTGAGCGTGCTGGGCACGGCGGTGATCGCATCGTCGGTGATCGACGACACGAATGGGATGGTCATTACCCCCATCACAAGCCCAGCGGCGAGCGCGCTCTCCGATGACACATCCAATCCGATGGTTTCACCGCCGTGGCGCAATAACGGGGCCACGAATAAAGCCGCGAAAAAGCCGTAAACAACCGTCGGAATTCCCGCCAGTACTTCGAGCAACGGCTTGATTACGGCGCGAAAGCTGGGCCTTGCATATTCGACCAAATATATCGCGGCGTACAAGCCCACCGGCCCGGATACGGTTAACGCGATGGCACTGATAAGTAGGGTTCCGGCTAAAAGGGGGATCACGCCAAAGGCGCCGGAAGAGCCAACCTGGTCGGTGCGAATTGCCGTCTGCGGCGACCAGTGCATGCCAAATAGAAAATCCGAAACCGGCACGATTTGGAAGAACTGAATTGATTCGAATACCAGCGACAATACGATACCGATGGTCGTCAAAACCGCGACCGTGGAACAGGCGATCAGTACTCCCATCACCAGGCGCCCCGCAATCACGCGCCGTAACGGCGTCGATCTCATCGGCCTTCGGCCGAGATCGACGCCGCCCAGTTGGGGAGGCTCGTTACATAGAGACACTGGCAAGGCTCTTCACTTTCCTGTTCCAAATTGCCCGTTCTTCCGAGGACATGGTAATCAACCCCTTGTCCACCAAATAGCCGTCTTCGCCCCAGGCCTTGTTGCTGGTGAATTCGGCCAGGAAACCCTTGATACCGGGGATTAGGTTGATGTGATCTTTCTTGACGTAAAGGAATAACGGTCGGGAAACCGGATATTTTCCATCAGCAATATTCTCAAAACTTGGTTTGCGGTTATTGATGATGCTGCCTTGAACCCGATCCGTGTTCTGGTCCAAGAAGCTGTAGCCGAAGATACCGAGCGCTTTCGGGTTGGCCCCCAACTTTTGAACGATCAGGTTGTCGTTTTCGCCGGCTTCGACGAAGGCGCCATCCTCGCGGATGGTGTGACAAAGGGCCTTGTAAGCTCTCTTACTTTTTTTCTTCATCGCCTTGATCCAATTGAAGGTCTTGCAACCGCCCTCCATGGCCAATTCGACGAAGGCATCCCGGGTGCCGGACGTCGGAGGCGGACCCAGAACTTCGATCCTGGACGCGGGAAGCGACGCATCAACGTCATTCCAAGTTTTGTAAGGATTAGGCTTCGTCGTTCCATCGCCGGCGGGAACGTTCTTAGCCAAGCCCAGGAATATACTCCTTAAGCTGAGATCAAAAAGTGGCGCTTTTCTAGAATTGGCCAGAACGATCCCGTCATAACCGACCTTAACTTCGATAATGTCGGTGATGCCGTTCTGTGCACAGCGCTTAATCTCGGAAGCCTTGATCCGGCGCGACGCGTTGGCGATGTCGGGGTATCTTTCACCAACACCGGCGCAGAATAGCTTAAGTCCGCCGCCCGACCCGGTGCTTTCGACCACAGGGGTCTTATAAGGTGTGTTCCTACCAAATCTTTCCGCAACCACGGTAGCAAAGGGATACACCGTTGACGAGCCGACGATCCTGATCTGATCTCGGGCCTCGGCAGTACCCGCCACGGTAACGTTGGCAACGGCGGCAACCGCAGCGAGGGTAGCCAGAACGCGATAATTTTTAAGCATTTTATTCTCTCTCAATTTCATCATTTATAAAAAGGCGGACAAAGCCGTCCGCTCACCGCAGGACCATAGGCCGAGCGAGTTTCCCTTTTGTGACAGTTGGATGAAACTTTTATGACACTTAGACAGGAGAGGATGCGAAGCGCTTTACCCGTTGTCGGCAGCGGGCAAGTAAACGGTGAAGCAAGTTTTCTTTTGGGTCTCGCTTTTGATCGCAAGCTGGCCCCGGTGACGGGCAACGATATGCTTCACAATAGCCAGGCCCAATCCGGTTCCGCCCATGGAACGCGAGCGGCCTTTGTCGACCCGGTAAAACCGTTCGGTCAATCTAGGAATATCATCAGGCCGAATGCCGGCGCCCTCATTAACGATGGCGATGGAGAAACCCGGCACTCCGGTTTCAGGAATGGCGTTTACTTTTTTAACTTCGACGAGAATCGGAGTTTCTTCCTTGCCGTAGTTAATCGCATTGCCGATCAAATTTTGAAATACCTGCGTTAATTCGTCGGCATCACCTATTACCAGCGAAGCCGATTCCGGTATATCGATGCCAATTGTTATACCTCGGTCTTGGGCCCTCACCGAAAGAATATTGACGGCTTGAGTCAGCAACCCCGCCAAATCAACCTGGCCATCGGGAAGGATATGTTCGTCCGATTCTACCTTCGATAGGGTCAGCAGATCGTTGATCAGCCGTGTCATCCTCTTGGCTTCATCCTCCATGATTTTGAGGAATCTGTCGGTGGCCTCAGGATCGTCGCGGGCAGGCCCCCGAAGGGTTTCAATAAACCCCAACAAGGACGATAGAGGTGAACGCATTTCGTGGCTGACGTTGGATACAAAATCTGCGCGCATTTGTTCCGTTTTCCGCATCGATGTCATGTCGTGGAGAACAATGATGGCCCAGGCCGGCCCCTTTGATTTCAGCCCCGGAAATCGCCAAACGTTAAGTTCATACGACCGCGTGACCGGGAACGGCATCAGGACTTCGCTCGTGGGGATCGCGGTTCCGGCTAGAACGGTTTCCACTGTCTTAAGTATGGGGCTGGAAATCCGTGATTTCCTCAAATCCGTACCGATGGCCTCGTCGCTCAAAAGATCGCGTGCCGCCCGATTGGCATCGATAATATGAAATTTCCGGTCAACAGCGAATACCGGATCGGGAAGCCCGTCAAGGATGCGGGCATCGAAAGGGAGCTTGGAGGCTGCGGGAGGCGATGGGCGCTTGTTCATTACCTTACAATTATATCATCACATTTATATCTGTACGAGTTCACATATGAAATTGGTTTTTACATCTGAGTATTTTTGCCATACGACAAAGACGATAGCGCCAAGCGCCCCAGTTTGGTGTGAACGCTGACAACAGGAACCCAACCATTGAAATTACTGGCAGACTTCAAGCCAACTCCGGCCATCGCCTATATGTTCGTCACCGGCACGGCGTTTCTATTTGCTACCTCGACGGTTGTCAGCCGGGGCGTGCACGAAATCATTCCGCCCATCGGCGGCACCTTCTGGCGCTGGTTTCTGGCCGCCATGATAATGCTGGCCTTCGTTTGGCGCGAATTGCCGGGCAAAAGCGCGCTAATCCGGAAACACTGGCGCCTGATTGTGCTGCTTGGGATATTGCAGATCGGCCCCTCGGCGGTCTTGTTCCTGGGCCTCAACTTCACTACGGCCATTAACGCCACCCTGATCAACGCCTCGCAGCCGGCGCTCACCGTCCTGCCGGCCTGGTTGTTGACCCGGGACCGCATCACGGCGGGCCAAGCCATTGGCATATTCGCCGCCCTCGCCGGCATCATTGTCATGGTCAGCAAGGGAAGCCTGGCCGCCGTCCTCGCCCTCAAATTCAATGTGGGCGATATCTTGGCGCTAACCGCCATCCTCGGCTGGACGCTCTATGCGACGCTCCAGCACCGTTTGCCGTCGGAGTTGGGGGCCGGCGTCAAGTTATTCGTGATTTTCCTCACCGGCAGCCTATCGGTGCTGCCATTCTATCTCATCGAGACCGCCTTCTTTCGGAGCGTGCCGGCAAGCATGTCCGCCCTCGGCATCATCGCCTTTCTCGGCATCGTCGGCTCCTTGGCCGGCATTGCCTTGTGGAACGCCGCTCTCAGTACGGTGGGTCCAAACCGGGCAACGATTTTCCTTAATCTGGTTCCGGTATTCGGGGTTTCGCTGGCGATTATTTTCCTTGGCGAGCAATTGTTCGCGCACCACCTGGCCGGCGCCGGACTGGTCGCTCTTGGCGTTATCCTGGTGGTGACGCGGGCGCGAAAGAGGTTATAGCAAGACCGAGTCCCGCCAATCGAGGCGCGGCCTAGCGCTTTACAACAGGCCTAGGGCGGCGTAGGACAGGCGTACATGACTGGTACCGCCGACAATTTTAATTTCGGCGCCAAGTCCTTTTCGGATGATAGACATATGACAGAATTTGAAGGCGTCGTTCCGGCGCTTGGGCTGGCGTTGACCAAGCGCGGCTACAGCCAATTAACGCCGGTGCAGGAAGCGATCCTGGCTCCGGAGTTGAAAGACGCCGATGCGCTGGTTTCGGCAGAGACCGGATCGGGCAAAACCGTTGCCTTTGGTCTGAACTTAGGCCCCACTTTGCTGGACGGCGCAGAGCGCTTTGCCAAAACCCGCACGCCCTTGGCCCTGATCGTTGCGCCGACCCGGGAATTGGCGTTGCAGGTCAAAGCCGAGTTGGAATGGCTGTATGCGATGACCGGGGCTTCTCTGGCCAGCTGCGTCGGCGGCATGGATATGCGGGGCGAGCGCCGCGCCCTGGACCGAGGCGCGCATATTGTCGTCGGCACACCGGGACGCTTGCGCGACCACATCGAGCGCGGCTCGTTGAATATGTCGGGGATGAAGGCCGTGGTCTTGGATGAAGCCGACGAAATGCTCGATCTCGGGTTTCGCGATGATTTGGAGTTTATCCTCGGAGCCGCGCCGGACAAGCGGCGCACCTTGTTGTTTTCGGCCACCGTGCCCCGCTCGATCAGCGCCCTCGCCAAACGCTATCAGCGCGATGCAGTCAGGGTGTCCACCGCGGCCGAGAATAAGCAGCATCTCAATATTGAATACCGCGCCTATACGGTCCAGTCCAATGACCGGGAAAATGCCA
>JABHAA010000149.1 GCA_018674495.1 Rhodospirillaceae bacterium
ATCCTCGGTCATTTTGGAATATCTGGACGAGGTGTTTCCCGAAATTTCCATGATGCCGGCAGATTCCGTGGGCAAGGCGCAGTTGCGCAAGTGGCTCCGGTTTTTCGAAGAAGTGCCGACGCCAGCCGTACGGTACCCGTCCTTCAATATGGCTTTGGGGCAAAAATACGAGGCCCTGTCCGAAGACGCCTTTGCCGCCGTAGCCGATGCCAGGCCTTTGCGCCGGGATTTCTACCGGCAAATGGGGCAAGACGGATTCTCCGATGCCGAGATCAAAAAATCTCTCTCAGATATCCGCATGACGGCGGAACGCATGGAGGCGGCGCTTAGCGATGATGGCCCTTGGATCATGGGCGAGAAGTTCACCATCGCGGATTGTGATGTCGCACCGTCCTTTGACCGTATGGAGGATTTGGGCTTTTCCAGTCTTTGGGACAATTGCCCAAACGTGGCCGCCTGGCTGGCCGCCCTGAAGGCCCGCCCCTCTTACGCCAAAACCTATTATCTCGGCACCCGCCTGAGCGAAAATTTCCCCAATATCAAAGCCAGCACTTGAGACAAATAATTAATGGCGGCCCGCCCGTCAAAGCGCACCGCCCCTAATTATTTTAACGCCGAAATTAATTTGTGACAGTATACTAATTAATGCAACGCCATGACATTTAATAAGTATACTGTCACGAATTAAAGACCGATCACGGAATGGAGTCCCAATCGTCACATCGGGGTTATTACGAAACGAACCCAATTCGTATTATCGTTATATAATAATAGCTTATACCAATAACCGCGGTTGGCGGCCCTATCAATGCGGTCAGCTTCACCGCCTATGTGAAGCCGTTTCTCATCCCCATACTCCTCGACGAATTCTCACAACAGGAATGCGCAATTTATTTTAAAAATCCCGGATATGCTTCAATCTAGATGCAGAACGCTCTAGCGCCTGAGGCAAAATAAAAGGGCGGCCCGCCGGTGAAAGCGGGCCGCCCTTAAATTTTTTAACGCCGCGGCTTAGATATATTTGGTATAGCCGCCGCAGACCTCGACAACGGTACCGGTCTGGTAGCTGTTCCGTTCCGACACAATCCAGGCCGCCGCGTCACCGATTTCGCTCGGCTCTGCCCAGCGCCCGAGCATGGTCATCGCGGCGACGCCGGCGCGTACCTCATCGGGGGTGATGCCGCGCATCTTGGCCATGCCCTCGGCTCGAGGGCCCCAGCTTTCGGTGTTGGTAAAGCCAGGGCAGATGGTGTTGACGGTAATGCCGTCCTTGCCCAGCTGCTCGGCCATGACCTTGGCGAAACCGTGGATGGCGGTGTTGGGGATGGTGGTGGTCAGCGCGCCCGGCATCAATTGCTTGCCGGTGACGCCCGAGACGCAAAGCACGCGCCCGGCGCTCGATTTCTTGAGATGCTCGATGGCGCTCTTGGTGGTGTAAACGAAGCTCATCAGGTTTAGATTGAGCACCGTCGCCCAGGTGTCCTCGTCAAGACTATCGATGGTGCCGGGGATCATGCCGCCCACATTGTTGACCAGAATGTCGAGACCGCCCAAGGCCGCTGCCGCTTCGTCGATGAACTTCTTGCAGCCTGCTTCGGACGACAAATCACAGACGATGCCGACGGCCTTGACGCCCTTTGCTTCCAATTCGGCGACGGCTTGGTCGAGCCGATCCTGGTTGCGCGCCGACAACGCCACATTGCAGCCCTCGTCGGCCAGCGAATTGGCGATGGCGTTGCCGATGCCCTGGCTGGAGCCGGTAACAGCGGCGTTCTTGCCTTTAAGTCCTAAATCCATAGCTTGGTTCTCCCGTTGGTTTAATCGCGATTGTCGACGCGCTTGTTGAAGGCGCGGATTTGAGAATATTCCCAGACATTAGCCTGGATCAGTGGATCGTTTTCGCAAAATTCCTCGATGGCGGCGCGGCCCTCGGCCTCGACCACATAGAGGCTGCCGACGATGTCTTCGCCGTCGTCGGAGGTAAGCGGTCCCGACATGACCAGCTTGATCGGCGCTGCGCCCAGATATTCCACATGGGCGGGCATGACTTTGGCGCGAACCTCGCCCATATTGGGCTTGTCGATCCCAAAAATGCAAAAAAGCATAATCTTCTTCCTCCTGGAAGCTTGTTTTCCCGCTATCCGGTGAGCGCGCTGGCGCCCGCTTCTTCGGTGCGCCGGGCGACGCGTTCGATGAGCGCCAAGGTGTCTTCCACGTAGCTTTTGTCAAGACCGTGGGTGATAAAAACAATGCGAGTGCGGCGGTCATCGCTCGGCCATTCGGGCAACCAGTCGAGGGAATGGAAGATCAACTGGGCGCCCTGGATGACGGCAGGCCGCTCTTCGCCGCGTACATTGACAATGCCCTTGACGCGCAACAGATCGGGCCCGGCTTCGCCTGTCAGCCCTTCCAGGAACATGCGCAGCATATCCAATGACATGGGCTCGTCGCGGGTGACGCAGAACGAATTGACGTTGCCGTGGTTGTGGCCTTCTTCCGGTGTGTGGCCGTGCTCGGCGTAATAGGCGCGGGCATCGTCGTCGAGTTCGGCCGCTGGTGCCGCTTCGGCCTCATCATAGAGCGCCGGGTCGATCCAGGATTGCAAATCGATTTGCTTCGAATTCGCGTCGAACATGCCGGTGCCGAACAGATGTTCGGGATCGATCTCTTCGGTGGCGGTTTCGATAATTTCCGCCGCTGGGTTGAGGGCGCGAAGGCGTGTTCTGAGCGCCGCAACGGTTTCCCCGCCCTTGCCGCCATCGACCATATCCACCTTGGTGACGATCAGCCGATCGGCGATAGCCGCCTGTTTGACGCACTCTGGAAAGCGCTCCAGCGACGACAACCCGTTAATGGCATCCACCGTGGTCACTACGCCGTCCAGCGCGTAATGGTTCATAATCATCGGGTTGGTAAATACCAGTTGCAGGATCGGCATGGGGTCTGCGATGCCAGTGGTTTCGATCACCACCCGGTCGAAATGGGGGATGGTGCCGGCATTGCGCTGGATATAGAGATCGCGGAAGGTGTCGATCAGATCACCCTTCACCGAACAGCAGAGGCAGCCGTTGGCCAGTTGCACCACCTGTTCGTTCGATTGCTCAACCAGATCATAGTCGATGCCGATCTCGCCAAATTCATTGACGATCACCGCGGCCTGGCTCATGGCCGGATGGTGCAGCAACGTGTTCAGCAGCGTCGTCTTGCCGCTGCCGAGAAATCCGGTGATCAGTGTGACCCAAATACGGTCCATGCGCCGCTCCTCTTAGGCCCGGCTATTTCCCCCGCCCTAGTAAATTTCGCAGCCGGGCAGTCCGCAGGAAATCAAATGGTCGCTGGGGAAGTTGGTGATGATCTCGCAGCCATCGTCGGTGACCACCACTTCTTCCTCGATACGCGCCGCGCCGGAGCCGTCTTCGGCGCCTTTCCAGCATTCGACCGCGAACACCATACCTTTTTTGAGTACCGTCTTCTGGCCCATATAGCGGCGCGAAATGATCGGCCGCTCCCACAAAGATAAGCCAACGCCATGGCCGAACTGCAACAGGAAGGCTTCGTCTTCGTTGGCGTAACCGAATTCTTCGGCGCGCGGCCAGACGTTGGCGATATCGTCCAGCTTGGCGCCGGGCTCGATGGCGTCGAGGGCGGCGTTGACCCATTGCGAGCAGATCTCGTACGCCTCTTTCTGCGCCTCGTTGGGAATGCCGCAGATGAAGGTACGGTAATAGCAGGTATTGTAGCCATTGAAGCGGTGCATGATGTCCAAAAAGATCATGTCGCCGGGTTGGATGATGCGGTCCGAAAACGTGTGCGAATGGGGCGCACCGCGCGGCCCGGAAACCGAGTTCACGCATTCTACCCGCTCGGACCCCATGCCGTAGAGCTTGTCGTTGGCGATGGCCACCAGATCGCTTTCCCGTGTGCCCGGTCGGATCGCCTTCGCAATATCCAGATACGTAGCATCGACCATGGCGGCGGCCTGTTTCAGCAATTCGATCTCTTCTTCGGTTTTGACCTCGCGTGCATCCATCAGCGCCTGCTGACCATCGACCACGTCGATACCTTCGGCTTCGAGGGCGCGCAGCATGGGCAATTCCATAATATCGATGCCGAGTGGCTGCTTTTCGATGCCGAGATCGATCATCTTTTCTTTGATCTGCTTGGCGAATACATGCTGGATGCCGTGCTCCGGCGGCAGGGCGCCTTGCATGGTCGAGACTGGCGCATCGACCCGGTTGCCCAGCCAGGGCGCGCTTTTGCGCTTGGCCGGCGGTGCCGGGTCCCATAGGAACGGCGCGGTATCGGTGGGGCAGAGGGTGTAGCGGTCGAACTTGTCGCGGCCCCATTCGCCCAGATGGGTGGAGGTGATATAGCGGATATTATCGAAGTTGAAGCAGAGGAAGGCGCCGAAGCCAGCATCCTTGGCCGCAGTTTGCGCGCGCTCCAGTCGGTCCGACTGAAGTTTTCTGAAATCAACGCCGGCTTCCCAATCCTTGGCGATTGTCCCCCAGGTGGCGGTCGAACGCGGTCGATTATAATGCATGATATCCTCCTCGTGGCGGCGGGCCGCCGTTAAAGCCGCCCGTCCTTGAATATTAAATTTGCTGGCGCCATTGTTGCGACTACGGCCCGATTAATAAAGCACAATTTCCCATCGCCAATGGGGTTCTAGTTTGGTAATGCTTGGCTATTAATGCGCGGGCCGATGCCCGCCGGGAGGGATTGCATTGGCCAAAAAAGCAAAATCTAAGGCACCCGCCAAATCCGGCAAAGGCCGGGGAGCGGCGCGTCTCAACGATGATATCGGCGAGGAAAAACGCCTCGAGATGTTTCAGATGCAGTTGGAAGTGCGGCTTTTGGAAAACCGCGCTAACGATTTGTTCCTGCAGAACCTGGTCAAGGGCACCATCCATCTTTCGGTGGGTATG
The DNA here is from genome assembly GCA_018674495.1 of Rhodospirillaceae bacterium. Classification (GTDB taxonomy): domain Bacteria; phylum Pseudomonadota; class Alphaproteobacteria; order Rhodospirillales; family UBA2165. The sequence goes on from JABHAA010000149.1 coordinate 4,929, forward strand.
GAAGCCGTGGCCGCCGGCTGCGGCGCCGCTATGCGCAAGAACGATTACACCTTCTGCACCTATCGGGGCCACGCCCACACCATGGTGCGCGGCGCGCCCATGACCGGCGTGCTCGGCGAATTGATGGGCCGCGAATGCGGATTGCTGAACGGTAAGGGCGGCTCCATGCATCTGACCAGCGTCGAGCATGGGGCCATGGGCTCTTACGCCATTATCGGCGCGCATCTGCCCATCGCCGTCGGCGCCGCCTGGTCGGCCCAGTACCGGGGCTCGGGCCAGGTTTCGGTCTGTTTCTTCGGCGATGGCGCCACCAATATCGGCGCCTTCCACGAAGCCTTGAACATGGCCGCCATCTGGAAATTGCCGGTGGTCTTCGTCTGCGAAAACAACCTCTATATGGAATATACGCCGATCGCCGATGTGATCCCGGTCGAGCATCCCGCTGCTGACCGGGCGTCGGCGTACGGCATGGATCAGATCCTGGTCGACGGCAATGATCCCGATGCAGTCTTCAGGGTGGCCCGCGATGCCATCGAAATGGCCCGCGCCGGCGATGGCCCGTCGATCATCGAAGCTAAGACCTATCGCCATTTGGGACACTCCCGGGCTGATCCTGGCACCTACCGGCCGCCGGAAGAAATCGAAGAATGGAAGAAGCGCGACCCGATCCCAATGTACCGCAAGCGTTTGCTGGATTACGGCGTCACCGAGAAAACCGTCAGCGGCATTGAAGATGCGGTCATGAAAGCCCTCGACGAGGCGACCGAAGAAGCCAAGGCATCGCCGGTGCCGGCGCTGGAACTCGGCCACACCGAAGTGTGGGCGGATGGAGGCTCGGCATGGCGGAATTAACCTACCGCGAAGCCGTTGCGGCGGCCATCGCCCAGGAAATGCGGCGCGATGAGAACGTTGTCTTCCTTGGCGAAGATGTCGCCGATGCCGGCGGCGTCTTCAAAACCACCGTCGGGCTTTTGGATGAATTCGGCCCTTTGCGGGTGCGCGATACCCCCATATCCGAACAAGCCATCGTCGGCGCCGCCATGGGTGCGGCGATGACGGGCCTGCGCCCCATCGCCGAGATCATGTTTTCCGATTTCTTCGCCGTCTGCTGGGATATCATCACCAACCAGATCGCCAAGTCGCGCTATATGACCAACGGCCAGGTGGCCCTGCCCCTGGTGATCCGCACCGCCAATGGTGGCGGCGTCCGGTTCGGTGCCCAGCATTCGCAAAGCTTAGAAAATTGGGCGATGATGGTGCCCGGGCTTAAAGTGGTGGCGCCTTCGACGCCGGCCGATATCAAGGGGCTTCTGGCCGCCGCCATCCGCGATCCGGATCCGGTCATATTTTTCGAACAGAAATCCCTTTACGGCAACAAGGGCGAGGTGCCCGAAGGCGAACATGTGGACGAGCTTGGCATTGCCAAGATCGTGCGCCCCGGCGACGATGTCACCATTCTGGCCCTGGCCGCCATGGTGCCGCGCGCGTTGGAGGCGGCGGAGATTCTGGCCGCCGAAGACGGCATAGGCGCCAATGTGATCGACGTGCGCTCCCTCGTGCCGCTGGATACGAAGACCATATTGGCCGAAGTGTCGCGCACCGGGCGCGTCGTCACGGTTGAGGAAAATCCCCGGCTTTGTGGCTGGGGTGCGGAGTTATCCTCGATCATCTCCGAGGAATGTTTTTACGATCTGGACATGCCAATCGTGCGCATCACCACGCCGCACGTCCCGCTGCCGGCGGCCGATGATCTGGAAGATCACGCGATCCCGTCGGTGAGCCGCATTGTCGAAACCATCCGCCGGGAAGTTGACTGATGGAGATCGTCATGCCGCAATTGGGTGAGACGGTGTCCGAGGGCACCCTCACCATCTGGCACAAATCGGTCGGCGACGAAGTGACCGCCAACGAAGTGTTGTTCGAGATCGGCACCGACAAGGTGGAAATGGAAGTGCCGGCGCCAACATCCGGCGTGCTCAAAGAAATCCGCGTCGATGCGGGCGAAACCGTCGGCGTCGGCACCATCCTCGCTGTTATCGATGACGGCAGCGCGCCCGCCGCCGCCGAAACACCCGCGGCAAAAGTGGCACCGGCGGCAGCGCCGGCTCAGCCACAGCGGCAATCTGCGCCAAGCCGCGATAAATCGTTAAAATTGTCACCGGTGGTACGCAAATTGTTGGCCGAAAACAACTTGCAGCCCGGCCAGATCACCGGCACCGGGCGCGATGGCCGCATCAAACGCGGCGATGTCTTGGCATTCCTCAAAGGTACGCCCGCCGCGCCCGCAGCCCGGCCCACGCCCATGCCGGCATCATCCGGCGATGGCCGCACCGTGGTTCCGTTCAATCGGCGGCGCCAGATGACGGCCGAGCATATGGTGCGCTCGAAGGCCACCAGCGCCCATGTTTTGCAGGCCGTCGAGGTGGATTTCTCGAACGTGGATGCGGCGCGCAAACGTGCGGGGAGCAAATGGAAAGCCAAGGAAGGCTTTTCGCTGTCGTATCTGCCGTTCATCGCCAAGGCGGTGTGCGACGCGATTGCCGAGTTTCCCAAGATCAACGCCCATGTGGAAGGTGAAAACCTGGTTGCCTTCGACGCGGTTAACCTCGCCATCGCCGTCGATCTGGATTTCGAAGGGCTGGTGGCCCCGGTTGTGCGCGATGCCGGTTCCATGGCGGTTGTTGATCTGGCCCGCGCCATTAACGATATCGCGGCCCGCGCCAGGCGCGATGCCCTCGGCCCCGATGATTTCCAGGGCGCCACCTACACCATTTCCAATAACGGCACCTTCGGCACGCTCATCACCGCGCCAATCATCAACCAGCCACAGGTGGCGATCCTGTCCACCGACGCGGTTATCAAAAAGCCGGTGGCAGTGGTGGTTGACGGAACGGACGCGGTCGCCGTCCGCCCGGTCGGTGTGTTGGCGCAAAGCTTCGATCACCGCGCCATCGACGGCGCCTATTCGGCGGCATTTTTGCGGCGCCTGAAAGACATTATCGAAACCCGCGAATGGGCGGCGGCAGTGCCGTAAATCATCTTCGGAGATGAATTCCAATATGGAAATTTGCCAAAAAGGAAAAATCAATCATGGCTGACACGGATTTGAATAGCTTGCGCGTTGGATGGATTGGGACCGGGCGCATGGGGCTTGCCATGTCCAGGCGGCTGCTCGATGCCGGCGTCAAATTATCGGTCTGGAATCGGACCAAGGCGAAGGCCGAGCCGCTCGCCGAACATGGTGCGACCATCGTCGATAGCCCGCGCGATTTGGCCGGTATGGATATTGTCTTCACCATCCTCGCCAACGACGTCAATTTCACCGAGGTGACCACTGGCGAGGGCGGCTTGCTCGCCGAGGGCGGACCCAATCCGGGCGTCATGGTCGATCTCACATCCATCTCCGAAGCCGCGTCCCGCAATGTGCGCGAGATTGCAAAGGCGCGCGGCACGGTCTTGCTGGATTCGCCCGTGAGCGGCAACGACAAGGCGGTGGAGGCCGGCGCAATCAGCATTATCACTTCGGGCGATAGGGGCGCGTTCGATGTGGCCGAGCCGTATCTGGCCGCCATCGGTCGCAGCGTCTCTTACGCCGGCGAAGGTGAACGGGCACGCATGGTGAAAATCTGCCACAACGTCATTTTGGGCATCGTCGCCCAATCCATGGCCGAGATCACGGTACTGGCAGAAAAGGGCGGCGTGCCGCGCCATGCGTTCCTTGAGTTTCTCAACAACAGCGTCATGGGCTCCACCTTTACCGCTTACAAAACGCCGGCCTATGTGAATTTGGATTTCACGCCCACTTTCACGGCGCCGTTGCTCAGAAAAGACATGGATCTGGGCCTCGCTGCGGCGCGCGAATTGGGCGTACCCATGCCGGTGGCGTCGGCCGCGCGGGAATGCGTGCAGGCGCTGATCGGCAACGGCTACACCGACTGCGATTTCGCCGCGCTAATCGAACAGGAAGCCAAAAACGCCGGCTATGAAATCGAGCCTGAAGACGTCGAAGTGGGCACCGGGCTATAGAGTTTTCGGCGGCGGTTACTGGTTGAAATTTGTGATCGCCGCCGCTTTTACCGCCTTCACTCCCTGTGGATAAAAAATCGTCCTAAAATCACAAATTTTTGACGTTCGGGACCTTTTATTTTTGCCCACAATTACAATATTAAGTTCAAGCGGTTCTGAAACCGCGCGCCACCGCCACCAGGGCCGTCGGCGGCGCAAACTTGGAATGTAACATTGAACAAATGGCGATAGGATCATGACGGAACAGGCTCAAAGTAACGATAATATTTTTGTCGGCGTTATGCTTTTGCAGGATGGTAAGTGGAAGCCGCACAGCAGATATGACGTGACTGCCCTCGGCGGCGCCCTTTTGAAGGCCAAGGAGCTGGACAAGGACACTGAATATGACGGCGTCAAAGTGGTAAAAATCTCGGCCGGCCAAGGCGAGAACAAAGAAGTCTGGGTCAGCCCACGCTTCGAGGCACGGCAGAAAGCGCAGGCCAATGCCAAGGTTCGCGATGGCGAAAAACAAACCAGCGAGCAACTCGCCCACGCCCATCAGGAACGCAAAGCGCAGGCGCGCAAGAAGTAGCGCCAGCACCCAGCCTTAGCTTGGCCCAGCATATTGCCGGTACGCGCTTGGGCTCATGCCGGTTCCGGCAGAAAAATCGCGGCTAAAATGGGCGCTGTCTGTAAATCCGCAGCAATATCCGATTTCGGTCGCGGACAATTCGGAGCCAGTAAGAAGCTTTCCAGCCTGCTGAATTCGGGCCGCGCGCACCAATGTCGAAAAACTGAGCCCTGCCCGCTTGAAGCGGCGTTGTAGCGAGCGGGCAGATGCGCCGAGCTCCGATGCCAGATCGCCCACCAACCAATGGCGTCCAAGATCTTCGCAAATAAGCTGATTGGCATTCCGCACCACTGGCGGCACAGCATTCAACTCGTCTTTTAGAAGGGCGGGGAAATCGAGCAATCCGTCTTGGTCCGATTCAAATTTGGAGTTGTCGAATTTCTGCCATTGGATACTCCATTCGTCGGTCTGGTTAAGCATGGGCTTTGTTATCGCAAGGACTTTGCCGCCAGAATAAACTTCCAAATTTGGCTCGCCAGCGCGCCCCAATCTGCAACGAAGCCCCTTACAACCACCAAGTTCCAATAGCGCGATCATGAAGCCGCATATCACAAGGTTTTCCGCGACGGTGGGGACCGGGCCCTTGGTAGCGTGACGCTGGAAGCGGAAATCATCGGATGCGTCTTCGATAATGCGGCATCGATTTTTGGAATGGCCATATCGTTCCAACCTCGCCCATTTTTCGGCGAGGACATGGGGGGACCTGGAGTTTTTCAGGACATGGATTATTGGCGCGTCAGCGAAGTTTTTGATGCCCTGGCCAATTTCAACGATGATCTCTGGCCCGGAATGCGCCATCGCGTGCTCCAAAATTTGCCGTTTGATATCGCCGCCCACACGCGGTGAGCGGATACCGTCGGGCGTATTGATACCATCCGGCACCAAGGCAGGATCGCGGCTTTGCAATTCACCGATAATAAAGCGGGTCATCAGGGCGCTGGCTTCGTCCATCGGCCTAAGCTAGCAAATTCCGGGGCGAGATGCTTGAATAATCGCGCCAAAACCACCGTCGCATGCCCTCGGCAATCCGGATTAGGTGTTACCAAAAAGTGCGTCATAGCGAACAGGGAGTTTTCGGACCCGCTTGGCGGAAGCAGCGAAAATGGCGTTGGCGATTGCCGCCGGCGTGGGCGCGATGGCTGGTTCCCCGGCCCCTACCGGAGGGGCGCCCTCGGGCTCAATGAGCGCCGTTTTTACATAGGGGGCATTTTCTTGGCGGACGATTTCATAACCGTCGAAATTGTCTGTTTCCGCCGCGCCGCCCGAAAATAAGACCTCTTCTGTCAAGGCTAGGCCCACTCCCCAAACCACATTGCCGATGATCTGTTGCTCGACAAACCCGGGGTTAACGATAAGCCCGCAGTCTTGCGCACACCAGACGCGCGGAACTTCGATTGTTTTGCCGGAGTGGTTGATCGTAAC
>JABHAA010000118.1 GCA_018674495.1 Rhodospirillaceae bacterium
TCGGTGAAATGCTCGCCGAACAGGGCTTCTTGATAGCCAAGCTTGTCGGCCAAAATCACCGCGTCCAGGTTTTCCTGCAGGACATCGCCGTAGCCGCGATTGAGCGGGTGGACCGGTTGCGTGAAATAGGCGAGGCGCATGGACGGGTGGCCTGAATGGATAGGGGTATTTTCAGCGCCAATAAAGCCCAAGCCGGTACCGAGATCAAGCTGCGGAGGACGGTTGGCAAGCGGGTCCTGATATTGGATACTCTGCACCTAGTCGCGTTCCATAAAACCACCGCCATCCAGGGGAAATCATGAGTACGGTCATCGACGTTCATACCCATATGCTGAACGAGCACTGGCTCGAACAACTGGTCGCCCATGGGGGCAATTACGAATTGTCGGAGTTCAAAGGCCAGCGGGTGATCCGCGCCGACGGGGCGCCGTTCATGACCCTGATGGATCCCATGTTCGATTACGACAAACGCATTGCCGATATGGACGATGCCGGCGTCGATATGGCCATTGTCTCGCTCACCTGCCCGAGCGTCTTTTGGGGCGGCGAGGAAGTGAGTAGCCAACTCGCCCGATATATGAACGACGATATGGCCGCCCAGCAAAAGCTGCATCCGGACCGCATCCGCTATTTCGCCACCCTGCCCTGGCAGCACCCGGATGCCGCCGTCGCCGAACTGGCCCGCGCCTGCGATGAAAAAGGCGCCGTCGGCGTGTTTGTGTCGGCCAATATCTCCGGCATGTCGCTCACCGATCCGCATTTAAAGCCAGTCTGGGACGCCATCGATAAGCGCGGCCTTCCTGTCCTGCTGCACCCCACGGCGCCGCCTGGCGTCGGCGAAATGGACATGCAGCGTTTCAATCTGGTGGCCTCCATCGGCTTTATGTTCGATACCACCATGGCCGTATCGCGCATGATCTATGACGGATTTTTCGATACCTACACGAATTTGAAGATCATCGCCTGCCACGCTGGCGGCGCCCTGCCCTATTTGTTCGGGCGGCTGGATATCTGCCATATGAACATGCCCGGCGCCCGCGAAGTGATATCGGAATTGCCGAGCACCTACGCGGATCGCATCTATTACGACAGCGTGACGTTTCAACAGGAAGCGCTGGAGCTGGCCATTAATGTGGGCGGCGCTGCCAACATACTGTTCGGGTCCGACTATCCGCACAATATCGGCGACATGAAGGGCTGCCTTTCCCGCGTCGATGCCCTGCCCGCCGATCAGCGCGATGCCGCCCGCGGCAAGAACGCCGAACGCATTTTCAATTTGTAGCTGGGAGAAACGGAATATGAGCGACGCTGCCGCTGAACGGCTTAGAAATATCGACAGTTGCGCGGTCTCCGACGCGCTGGATGCGCTGGGCCTCAAAGGCACGGTCAAAGGCATCGGTGCCATTTCGGCAGGGCGGCGCATCGCCGGGCGCGCACAGACGGTTAAACTAGGCCCGCCCAACGATAGCGTTGCCAAGCGCCATTTGTGCAGCGCCGCCGTCGACGCGGCGAGCGAAGGCGATGTCATCGTTATCGAAAATCTGACCACCGAAATCGCGGCGGGCTGGGGCGGCATTTTATCCCGCGCCGCCAAGGTCAAGGGATTGTCGGGCACCATTGTCGATGGCCCGGCCAGGGACGCCGATGAGGCCGACGAGATCGGCTTTCCGGTGTTTGCCCGCTCGGCCACGTCGTTTACCGCCAGGGGGCGCATTGCCGAGCTGGCCTGGGACATCCCCATCGCCATCGGCGGCATCAATGTGGAGCCGGGCGATCTGGTTATCGCCGACGGCTCCGGCGTCGTGTTTATTCCCAAAGCCTCGGAAGCCGAGGTACTCGACAAGGCCGAGGACATTGCGGCGCGCGAAGCCGCCATGGCCCGCGCCGTCGAGGAAGGCAAGCCGGTATCCCAGGTGATGGGCGGCGATTACGAATCTATGTTGAAGTCATAACCCAAAATCAGAGGATATCATGAGCGACGAAATCATCGAAAAACTGCGTACCCTTTCCACCTCTTCGGTCAGTGACGCCATGGACCGGCTCGGTATTGCCGGCCAATGTCTCGGCATCAAACCCTTGAGCACCGATTTCCGCCTTTGCGGGCGGGCTTTCACCATGCATATGGCGCCCGCCGCAATCCCGGCCGGCTCGGTCGGCGATTATATCGACGATGTGAAGCCCGGCGAAGTGGTGGTGATCGACAATCACGGGCGTGAAGACATGACCGTATGGGGCGATATCCTGACCTTCCTGGCCAAAAAGATGGGCGTCGAGGGCACCGTCATCGATGGCCATTGCCGCGACGTGCATCTGGCGTTGGAGCGGGAATACCCCATGTATTCAAGGGGTTGGTCCATGCGAACCGGCAAAGACCGGGTGCAGATGGATGATGTGAACGTGCCCGTCTCTATCGGCGGCGCCCGCGTCCACCCCGGCGACATCCTGCTCGGCGACGCCGATGGCGTGGTTTGCCTGCCCAACGATCATGTGAGTGCCATCTTGGAAATCTGCGCCGATATTGAAGAGGCGGAAGAGCATATTCGCGCCGCCATCGACAGCGGTATGCGCCTCGACGATGCGCGCAAGGAATTCCGCTATCACCAATTGCAGACCCGGGAGAAATAGAGCATGGCGGATTTCAAACGCCCCGAACCCGCACTGCTGTCGGAAGCAGCCGAAATTTCCACCGCCACCATGCACGAGGCGGGCGGCAAGATCGGCGCCCTGCCCTCGGCCATCAAACCGGCTTCGCCGGGGTTCGAGGTGTGCGGTCCGGCTTATCCGGTGTCCGGCCCGGCCGGCGATAACCTCTGGCTGCACCGGGCCATCGCCGATGCAGAGCCAGGCGATGTGCTGGTTGCCTATCTCGAAGATCATTACGAGGCCGGCTATTGGGGCGAGATCATGAGCACCGCCGCCAAGGCGCGGAATTTGGGCGGTCTGGTGATCGATGCCTGCGTCCGCGACGGCGCAATATTGCCCGAGGTCGGCTTCCCGGTGTTCGCGCGCGGCTTTTGCATGCGCGGCACAGGGAAAGATTTCAATGGCAAGGGCTCCCTCGGAACGGCTTTATCCATTGGCAATATTCTGATCGAGCCCGGTGATCTGGTGCGCGGCGATACCGACGGCGTCGTTGTCGTGCCCTTGGCTCGCATTGGCGAGGTTAACGAGAAATCCCGGGAACGGGACGCCAAGGAAGCGGTTGTAATGGACCGCCTTCGAGGCGGCGAGACGTCCCTCGAAATTTACGGCTGGGACTAAGCCCCGGCACCACAAACACTCAAGCGAAAGGAAACAAAATCATGAGAAAAGTCGACGCATTCAACCACATCTTCCCCATCGCATTTTGGGAAAAAATGATCGAAATAGCAGGTGAAACCGAAGACATGGGCAAGCGCGTGCGCTCAGTACCGATGTTGATGGATATGGACGAACGCTTCCGGGTGATGGACATGTTCGACGATTACGAACAGATCCTGTCCCTGGCCTCGCCGCCGCTGGAAGTGATGTTCGACAAGGACACTGCGCCCGAATTGGCGCGTATCGCCAATGACGGCATGGCCGAGATTTGCCAGAAATATCCGGACCGGTTCCCCGGCTATGTGGCATCCCTGCCCATGAACAATCCAGATGAGGCGGTTGCCGAAACGGAACGGGTTATGGACGGCACCGGTGCGCTGGGCATCCAGATTTTCACCAACGTAGCGGGCCGCGCCCTCGACAATCCGGAATATTTCCAGATATTCCAAAAGGCATCGGACTTGAACATCCCCATCTGGATGCACCCGGCGCGTGGCTCCGACATGGCCGATTACAAGGACGAGGATAAATCCAAATACGAAATTTGGTGGACCCTCGGCTGGCCGTACGAGACCTCCGTTGCGCAAGCGCGCATGGTGTTTTCCGGGATGATGGACAAACTTGAAAACTTCAAGCTGATCACCCATCATCTGGGCGGGCTCAACCCCTTCCATTCGGGCCGCACCGGCCCTGGCTGGCAGTTCCTGGGCGACCGCACATCGGGCCCGGCGGGCGAAGAATATCGGGCTGCCAAGAATGGCCTTAAAAAACCGCACGCCGATTATTTCAAGGATTTCTATGCGGACACCGCCGTCTTCGGCTCCAAGGAGGCCACCGTTTGCGGGCTGGACTATTACCCCCGCGACCGGGTTTTGTTCGCGTCCGATGCGCCGTTCGATCCGGAAAAAGGTCCCATGTATATTCGCGAAACCATTCGTATTCTCAACGAGATCGACATCGACGACGAATGGCGCGAAGACCTTTTTTGGCGCAACGCCGCCAAGATCATGGATTTGCCCGCAAGGTAACGCTGGGCTTCGATCCCAAAACAAAAACCCCCGGTTTCGGCCGGGGGTTTTTTCATGGATATGCCGTTTTGTATTTTTGGCGCGATTATTCAATCATTCCGGCGGGAAGGGAATTACATCTTAGGGCGAACCTGATGCGAAGGAGAGCGCCCATGGCTGCCAACTTTAAGTTAAATGGCAAAGTTTTTGCCATTCCCCCGGATTTGAAAGACGTTACCCTGGTCGAATATTTGCGTGACCATCTGGGCCAAACGGGGACCAAATTCGGCTGCGGTATTGGCAGTTGCGGCGCTTGCACAGTCCATATTGACGGACAAGCCGAACGGTCCTGCCAGACCGTGCTTGCCGATATTGCCGGAGCGCAAATTACCACCATTGAAGGGCTGTCCTTTGGCGGCAAGCTCCATCCAGTTCAGGAAGCCTGGATCACCGAACAGGTTCCCCAATGCGGCTATTGCCAGCCGGGCCAGATCATGACCGCCGCAGCATTACAGAATGAGAACCCAAATCCGAATGATCAGGATATTCGCGATGCCATGAACGGCAATCTTTGCCGTTGTGGCACCTATCAGAAAATCCGTAACGCCGTCCGGCTGGCGGCGGGAGGACAAATCAAATGACCAGCTTAGACCTCACGCGAAGACGCTTTCTCATTAATACAGGCTGGACGGCGGTCGGGATTACAGCCTTGAGCGCTTGTTCGTCCATCATGCCGGTATTACCCACCCAGAACGAGCCGGAACTTGGCGACGGCTATGCCTGGGTTCAATTACTGCCAGGCGGCCAGGCTCGCTTCTTTGCGCCGCGCATGGAGATGGGGCAAGGCGCGTCCATCGGCCTCACCCAGGTTGTGGCGGAAGAGATGAACCTTGCCGCATCTTCCGTTGCCTGCATCGCCCCGGCGACCAGCCAGGTACCGGCGTTTAAAATGACTGCGGGCAGCGAAGGTATCGACGAGTTCTTCGGCCCTGTGTCCCATGCCGCGGCAAATTTGCGCGAACATTTACGCCGCTTGGCTGCGCTTAAGTTCAATATCAACTCCGCCGGTATTGCTGACGAGACAGGTGGATTTCGGGTCAAAGGCGGAAAATTCGTATCCTATGGCGAATTGGCGCCGGTGGATGGCAAGATCATTTCCGTTTCAGAAAATGAGGGCGAAGACCAACCCCGGCGCTATGCACTTGAACGGAGAGGCCGGCACAAATCCATCGGCAGCACCGAGCCTGATCCCAACCTTGCCCACATGGTCACCGGAAAAGCCCAATTCAGCCGCGACGCATCGCTGCCCGGTATGGCATTCGGCGGCTCACTCATGCCCCCTGTGTCCGGCGCTGAGCTAAAAAACGCGGACGCCGCAGCTGCAGGATCAATGCCCGGGGTGATCAAAGTCGTGATCGAACCTTCCCACAATCTCGCTGGCATCGTCGCCAAAACGCCGCATCAAATGCGCGCAGCCCTCGGAGCCATAAAACCTGAATGGCACTTGCCCGAAAATATCACCGATAATCCGGGCGACAGAATTCGAGACTTTTGGAGCCAAATCCCCCGGGACTTTGAACATGATTTGATCTCGGATGGCGATGTCGATGATCTCAGCGATACCGCCATCACGGTCTCCGGCCAATTCGAAACGTCCTTTCAATCCCACGCGGCGATGGAACCCCGGGCCGGCCTCGCTTGGGTGCGGGATGAAAAAGTGGAAGTATGGTGCGGCACCCAGGCACCATTCTTCATTCAGCGCCGCATTGCCCAAATACTAGGCCGGGATGAAGATGACGTTATTTTGCACCCCATGCGCATGGGCGGTGGCTTTGGCGGGCGAGTACTTTGCCAGCCAGCGGAAACCGCCGCGCTGCTGTCACGGGCTGCGAAACGGCCTGTCAAAGTGCAATGGACGCGCGAAGACGAATTTCGCGGCAATTACTTTCAACCACCTTACTTTCACAAGATTGATGCCGCGGTTTTCGAAGACGGCTCGATCAGCCGCTGGCGTCATGATTTTGCATCCGCTCCGATTTTCTTCGGCATCGATGCCATTCCAAAGATCGCCCGCCCCATTCTCGATCGGCTGGCCGACGAGGGGACGGCGCGGGGCGCAACGCCGCCCTATAGGGCCGCGAACAAATTGGTGCGCTATTCGGATATCCGGCTCCCGGTTTCCACTGGGGCTTGGCGAGGTCTCGGCGCTGCGCCCAACTCGTTCGCTATCGAAAGCATAATGGACCAACTGGCCCGCAATGCGGGGATCGATCCTATCCAATTCCGTATTAAAAATTTGGAGACACAACATATCCGGCTGGCCCAAGTGATGCGCAAGGCAGGCGATATGGCCGGTTGGGGCCGAAGAATGCCCACGGGTAGCGGCCTCGGCATGGCCGCCGCAGTCTATAAAGAGAAAACCTATGTCGCCGTTGTCGCCGAGGTTACGATCAACCACTCCGGCAAAACAATCGAAGTTCCGCGCGTCTGGTGTGCGCAAGACTGCGGGCTTATCGTTAACCCCGGGTTTGTCGAGCAACAGATCATCGGCAATGTGGTTTGGGGAGTGGGCCTAGCCTTGACA
>JABHAA010000145.1 GCA_018674495.1 Rhodospirillaceae bacterium
CCCGCCACTGGCATCGACTACACATTGTTGAGCATTACCGCTGTCGTGCTTGGCGGGACCAAGATTTCTGGCGGGCGTGGCTCGGTCATCGGCACGTTGATGGGGGCGGCGTTGGTCCAGTCGCTGTCGAGCGCCTCGTCATTTATCAATCAGGATTCGGCGGTGCATTTGATGGTGCTGGGCGCGGTGACGCTTCTCGCCGCGACCTTTTTCGCGATCGCCCGGAGAGAACGCCGCCGCGACGTGTATTGAGCGCACCCGCCCGTTCCGATTTCAGGCAGTAAGGAGTTGGGATATGAAACCCAAAACCATCGGTGAAGGTACCATCCATTCGATCCTGGAGATGCAGGTGCCGGCGCGCACCGCGCCGGAAATGTTTCCGGATGCCACCCAGGAGCATGTGGATAAGCACCGCCACTGGCTTGAGCCGGTCTGCATGCAGCCCGAAACGGGCCTGCTTATTATCACCCATCAATCTTATCTGATCCGATTTGCCGGGCTGACTATCCTTGTCGATACTTGTATTGGCTCCGACAAGACCCACCATGCGCGGCCCGACTTTCACCAGCAAAAGATGCCCCTGCTGGATAATTTGAGAGCCGCCGGCGTCGCCCCCGAAGAGATCGACATGGTTATGTGCACGCACTTGCATATGGATCATGTGGGATGGAATACGCGCCTCGAAAACGGGCAATGGGTGCCCACGTTTCCCAACGCCCGTTATCTGTTTAACAAGACCGATTTCGAATATTGGGAGACGGAATATACCAAGCTCGACTGGATGGGTGCATCGTTTGCGGAAAGCGTTTTGCCGGTGATGGAGGCGGGCAAGGCCGATCTGGTGGCCGGCGATCATGAAATCCGCAAAGGCCTTTGGTTGGAGCCGATGCCCGGCCATTCACCGGGCCTGGTGTGCCTCTATATGGAATCAGGCGGCGCCACTGCAGCCTTTTGCGGCGATGCCATGCATCATCCGATCCAGGTGCCGGAGCCGCAGTTAAGTTCCATCTTCTGTGATGATCCGGTGCAGGCGGTGGCGACGCGCACGGCCTTTGTCGAGCGCCACGCCGACACCGATACGCTCATCCTGCCGGCCCATTTTGCCGATGATTCCGCCGGCCATATCGTGTCCGCACCGGGGGGCTGTATCTTCAAATTCGGTAACTAATTTCGCTCTTCGGTGGCCAGATTGGCCAAAATATGGGTAAATTTGCTATGGCCTGGTGCAGGGCCACGGAATGGGGGCAAATAGTATGGCTGATGATACGTTTCGCGTTATCGTCGCCGGTGCCGGCGTCGCCGGGCTTTTCATGGCGGAGAAATTGAAAAAAGCCGGTATCGATTTCTCGGTCTATGAAAAAGCCGATGAGGTCGGCGGTACCTGGCGGGACAACACCTATCCCGGTCTGTTTGTTGATGTTTTGTCGCGCCAGTATGAATTTCCATTTCAGCCCAACTACGATTGGTCGCGCACCTATGCGCCGGCGCCGGAAATTCAGGCCTATATCGAAAAGGTGGCCGACGACCGGAATTTGCGCAAATATATCCGCTTCAACACCGAGATTACCGAGGCTCGGTTTACCGATAACCTCTGGCATATCAAGACCGCCGACGGTAAGACCGAGATTGCCGATGTGTTCATTTGTGCCACCGGTTTTCTGCATGCGCCGATCTTCCCCGAGATCGAGGGCCGCGAAAGTTTCGCCGGGCCGTCCTTCCATTCCGGCGCTTGGGACCATAGCGTCCCCATGGCGGGCAAGCGCTGGGGCGTCATTGGCGGCGGCGCCAGCGGCATCCAGATCACCGAGGCCTTGTCCTACGAAAAGTGCGAGGTGACCCAATTCATCCGCCGCGCTCAGTGGATACACATCCGCGAAAATCCCTACACCGCCTGGTGGGAGCGGATTTTTCTGCGCCTGCCCTTCGCCTACCAATTGCGGCAGAATTTTCTGTGGAAGTTCATCAACAAGGCGGATCGTTGGCGGATTGAGCCGGGCGCTGCGCGCGCAGCCATGGAAGAAGAGTTCAAAAAACCTCTTGAAACCATCCGTGATCCAGAATTGCGCGCTAAATTGACGCCCACCTATAAATTGGGCGGCACGCGCATCGCAAAATCGGACCAAAACTATTACGAAGCCGTGCAGAAACCCAACGTGCATATTGAGACCGGCGATATCGCCCGCATCCGCCCCGAAGGCGTGGAGCTTGCCGACGGAACCTTGGTCGAATTGGATGTGCTGGTCTATGCCACCGGGTTCGATGCGCACGCCTATATGCGTCCGATCAAAACCTTTGGCTTGAACGGCATCACCATTGATGAATTGTGGAAGGACAGCATCTTTTCCTACCGGGGCGTGGCGCTACCGGGATTTCCCAATCTGTTCATGCTTTATGGGCCGTTCGCGCCGGTCAACAATGTTCCGGTGCCGATCGGGCTCGATCAGGAAATCGGCTATATCCTGCGCCTCATCAAGATGGCGCGCGAGCGCCAATCGGTGGTCGTGCCTACCCTGGAAGCCACAGAAGCCTTTGTTGCCCGCCTTCAGGAGGCGCTGCCGAACACCGTCTTTTACGGCAACAAAAACTGGTACAGCGATAAGACCGGAACGCCGGTATTATGGCCCTTCGATCAGGAGGAGCACAAAGCCATGTTCGCCGACATGGCGCCTGAGGATTTGGAATTTATTCCCCGCGATCCGGCAGCCAACCCTTGAGCCGGGCACGGGTCTGCGGCGACATATAATCTTCGATTGGGCCCATATAGGATTTTAGGTTGACCAGATTTTGCGCTTTGCCTGGACCGGCATTGGCGAGGGTCAATTCGATAGTCTTGTAAATCGCCTCGACCATCTTGGTCGAGCGCATCTCTTCCAAGTCCCAAGTCTCATCGACGCCACTGGCGCGAAAGCGGATCGGTTGCGCCATGAACAATTGATGCCGCTGGTTGGTATTGTTGAGCGCGAAATCGGCGAGCGAACCTACGCTGGGGGCCGCACCGGTTGATTGATCTTCCAAATAAGCGTGACGGCTCATTTTAGAAATCAGCAATTCGTCCGACGAGCGGATCAAATGAATGGCGCTATCGTCGGCAACAGCGCGCAAAGCAAATTCATAATCCATGGTGCTGGAATAATGGCCGCCCATTTCTGGCGCCACCAATAGCGGATGGGGGAAATAGCAATGGGTGATATAGCCATGATCGCCGACGCGGGCATTGATATGGGAGGCGTAGCCGGTGAACGGATCGGCATCCAGAAACATGCGCGCCGATATGGGATGCATGCAATCCAGACCGATTTGAACCAGATCACGGGCGGCGATACCGCCGCTTATGCCTGCCCGTAACCGCAAGGACGCGGCCTCTTCGTCGAGGCGCATGAACATGGCACAGACGGCGCGGGCGCCACTATTAAAACGCGCCAACATGGCCGGCCAGGAGCCTTCGGAAAAAATGAAATCCGAATCCAGCAGGATCAGGCCCGAGGAGCCGGCCTCCATGGCTTCACTGGCCAGTGCGCTGGAAGTGACGCGCTGGACGTTGTGTTTAAGGATATTGGGATCGGAATTTTGCATCGCCTCGGCGAGGCTACCGCCCCTGTATGGCACCTCATCGAAATAGCGGAAGCGCACGTCGGCTGTGGCCTGGAGGGAGGCGATGGCTGGGTAAAAATGGGGCTCCGATTGCCGGTCGGTAAAGATGTGGTAGTAAAAATCCGCGCCCTCAGCGGCAGCGGCGGGAAGGTTGCCCGGCGATAGCTGGCTAGTGAGAGAGAATTCAAGATATTTTCTGACGAATGCTTCGCCCCAGACGGTCAGAAAAACGTCAAACCGCAAGGGACGCTAGCCAGTACTGGCCAGCGGATCGCTATCGTCTGGATCCAGGGGATCAAGCTCCGACAGCTCGGCATCGGCCTCGATATCAAGCTCCTCATCTTCATCGCCGTCCGCTTCGCCGTCGGCATTTTCTTCGCCATCCTCGTCGCCATCCGAAGATACCGGGAACGCGGCGGCGTGGGTGCCTAGGGTCTGAACGGCGGGCCGCTTATCGAGAAGTCCGGCGGCTTTCAAATCATCGACGCCGGGCAGATCGTCGAGCGCCTCCAGCCCAAACTGGCCGAGGAAGCTGTCGGTGGTGCCCCAGGTGACCGGTTTGCCCGGCGTCCGCCGGCGTCCCCGGGGGCGTATCCAGCCCGCCTCGAACAACACGTCCATGGTTCCTTTGGAAAGCCCGACGCCCCGAATTCCTTCGATCTCGGTGCGGGTTACCGGCTGGTGGTAGGCGATTACCGCCAAGGTCTCGACCGCGGCGCGCGACAGTTTGCGCGTCAGCGTGCGCTCTACTATCAACTGGGCGCCCAAATCTTCGGCAGTGCGAAACGCCCAGCCGCGTCCGATCTTGATCAGGTTGACGCCGCGCTCCGCATAGTCCTGGCGAAGTTGGGCGAGGAGCACGGCAATCGGCGCGTCATCGGGCAGCCGGTCGGACATCACCGTTTCAGGCACCGGATCGGTGGAGGCGAATACCAGCGCCTCCAGCAGGCGCAGATGGTGCGGATCGATGGCTTCGGGGATTGGGTCGGTCTCGTTCATGGGATATCCGTCAGTCGCTTTCCGTTTGCCGCACAAAGATAGATTCGAACGGCTGATTCTGGCGGAGGCTCAGTTTGCCTTCCTTGGCCAAATGCAGCGCTGCCACGAAGGTCGACGCCAACATCGAGCGGCTGACCAGATCGCCGCGCAATTCTTCAGGCAGGAATTGCATCAAATTGGACCAGTCGGGGATGCGGCCCAGCATGTCGGTGAGGATTTTCATGGCATCGTCCGGCGAATACAGCTCAGACGGCTCGATCCTCAAGGTGCGGATGTTGGAGCGGTGGGTATGTTCACCATACGCGCTCAACAAATCGAACAGGCTCACTTCGTAGACCGATGTGGAGGCGTAGCCGAATTTTTCCGGCATCCCGTTGGCGAAGAAATCCTGGCCCAGGCGGGGCCGGGCCATGATCCGCTCGCCGGCTTCCTGCATGGATTCCAGGCGGCGCATCTGAAACGCGAGGGCGGCGGCCATCTCCTCGCCGGTCGGCTCGTCCTCGCCGTTGAGTTCGGGCAGCAACAGGCGTGATTTTAAATAGGCCAGCCACGCCGCCATCACCAGATAGTCGGCGGCCAATTCCAGATTGGTGCTGCGCACGCGTGCCACCCAGGCCAGGTACTGATCGGCAAGCTCCAAAATGGATAATTGCGTGACGTCGACTTTCTGATTGCGCGCCAGGGTCAGCAAAACATCAAGCGGCCCTTCGAAGCCACCGAGATCGACCACCAGCTCCAGGCCCGATCCGGCTACGGGCCGCTCCTGCATTTCAAAGTCGTCGAATTCGTCCGCCATGCTTTAGCGCAATCCCACCAGGTCCATCATCATGCTCACGGAAAGCCGCGCGGGCATACCGATGATCCACTGGAAAATATTCAAATCCATCCCCACCGCGTCACCCAGCCAGGGTAAGAGGAACAACCCGCCCAGAATAATGGCAAAGCCCGCTCGTTCCAACCGGGACACCATGATGGACAGCGAACGCGGCAGTATCGCTACCAAAACGCGGCCTCCGTCCAGCGGCGGCAATGGGATCAAATTGAAAAAAAAGAGAATCATGTTGATCAGCATGGAAACAAAAAGGGTGGAAATCAGCCAGGCCCGCGCAAAATCTGGAAACCAGTCCACCGTGTGCAGCAGCAGCGCCGAGGCGAATGCCAGAAACAAATTGGAAAATGGACCGGCGATGGCAACCAACACCATGTCGCGGCGGATGCTTCTGAGACCCATAAAATTAACCGGTACCGGCTTGGCGAATCCAAAGGCCATGCTACCGGCGGACGCAAACAACAGCATTGCCGGCAGAATAATTGTGCCGAAAGGATCGATATGTTTGAACGGATTGAAAGTGACCCGCCCGGCCAGATAGGCGGTGTTGTCGCCAAGCTTGTAGGCGACCCAGCCATGGGCAGCCTCGTGCAAGGGCACCGCGAACAGCAGCGGCACCACCCAGATAGATATGCGGAATATCAGCGAGTGCTCGTCCATCAAAGGCCCAAATATTCATCCAGCCGCGCGTATCCTGCGGCGGCATCGAAGTCTTGCGATTGGTTCACCGCTTGTATCCGATCAAGGGCGGATTGCAAGCGCATCGCAGCTGGTGCGCTTAAATGTGGTACCGCTTCGGCCACCGCTTCCATTTCATCGGGCTCGCCATTGCAATGCAGCGCGATATCGCAGCCCGCTTCGATGGCGCCGGCACCCCGCTCGCCAAGTCCACCGGACAATGCCTGCATGGATAAATCGTCGGACAAAAGTAACCCTTCGAAACCGATGATCTCGCGGATCAACGCCAGGGTGGCGACCGCCGACAGCGTTACTGGCGCTTCGTCATCGACAGCGTTGTAAATCACATGGGCGGTCATCGCCAGGGGCATATGGGCGAGGGCGCGAAAGGGTGCAAAATCGGTGGTCTCCAATTCGGCCAAGCTCGCATCCACCCGGGGCAGGGCCTTGTGGCTATCCACCAATGCGCGCCCGTGTCCCGGAATATGCTTGATCACCGGCAGCACACCGCCCGCCATCAGTCCGTCGCACATGGCGCCGCCTAGATCGGCAATCTGATCCGCCGTTTGGCCGAGGGCGCGATCGCCAATGATCGGATCGGCGCCGGCCACCGGGATATCAAGCACCGGCAGGCAATCCACATTGATGCCCAGCGCTGTCAATTCATGGGCTATCAGGCGCGCATTCAGAAACGCCGCTTGGCGGGCATCATCCGGGTTGGCGGCGTAAAGCGCTGCAAATTGGGAGCCGGCGGGTGGCACTCGCCAGTTGGGCGGGCGAAGGCGCGCGACGCGGCCACCTTCCTGATCGATCAATACCAGGGCATCGTTGCCGCCGGCGCAATCCCGCATCGCATCGACAAGCCCCCGGACCTGATCTGGGTCTTGGCAGTTGCGCTGGAACAGGATGAAGCCGGCCGGTCCGGTCTCCGTAAAAAAAGACCGCTCCGAGGGGCTTAAGGATAGCCCGGCGCAGCCGAATATTACGGCGCGTGGGCCGGGCTTTTCTTGGCTATCGGTTGAAGTCATCCGCCGGGCGGGATTACCAGGCAGGCGACCTTTTTCTTGGTCAGCGCCTGGCAGAGGGTATGGGCGCTGGCCTTGTCGGTCAGGTCGCCGGCGCGCAGACGATAGAAGATGCCCTTAGGCCCCAAATCCGCACGCACCACATTCAAAGACAATGCGCCCAATAGATCGGCGTGGCGGCTACGCAATCGCCGCCATTCACCGCGTGCCGCGTTTTCATCGCGTACCGCCGCCAATTGCACACTATAACCGCCCCCGGATGCAGCCGGCACCGGCTTGGTGGGTGCCGGCGGAGGCGTCGTTGGCTTCGGCGGCGTTGGTGCCAGGGCCGGCACCAAAGCCTGTTTCCGGGCTTCCGGGCTGGGCGGCGACGCGGCGGTTTTGCCCTTGACCGCTGGCGGCGGCGGCGGGGGTAGCGGTTCCTGCAAGGCCGCCACTTTTTCCGGCGACGGTTTGGCGGCGGCTGCCTCTTGCTTGGCTTCTGCGGCGGCGATCAGTTTCTCGGCGGTCTTGGGTTCCGGTTCCGCCGGGGTGACAGTTTCCGGCGCCGGGGCGGGCAGGGGAGCTTCCGGCTTCGGCAGCAGCTTTTCCGCCGTCCGCTCCGGCGCATCGCCGCCGATACGTTTGTAAACGTTAATGTCCCTGTTTTTGATCTCGATTCCACCGGGTTTGTCGGGGCGTACTTTGACCGGTCCTTCGGCGGCGCGGATCACCGGGATGGTGGCCGGGCCGCCACCGAAATACTGATCGCCCATGGCCAGCCAGCCGGCATAGCTGCCGCCGGCCAGGACCAAAAGTACAACGATGATAAGGATACGGCGCCGGCGCTCAGGCGGGCGGCGCTTGATGCGTTCGAACGCCAAGGTGTCCGATTGCAACTCGCCGCGGTCAAACTCGGGTATATCGCCCAGCGGCGGTTCAATATCCGGATGGCCGCCAGCGGGACGGCCGTCTTCTGCCATTGCTTACATCTCCTCGGCGGGCGTCACCCCCATGACGGTAAGTCCGGAGGCGATCACCATCGCCAATGCTTTCACCAACGCCAAGCGGGCGCGGGTCAATTCTTTATCAGATTCGTTGAGAAAGCGAAGACTTTCGTCCTGGCGCGCGCCCTTTGTCCAAAGGGCGTGGAAGGCGGCGGATAAATCGGCCAAAAAATAGGCTATTCTGTGCGGTTCGTGGGCCTCAGCGGCGCCTTCGACCATGCGCGGCCAGGCGGCCATGGATTTGATAAGATTAAGTTCCGCCGGGTCGCTCAGCACACTGAAATCGGCCTTTTGCAGCGAATCGGCTGCCAGCTCGGCGGCTTCGAACATGTCGGCTGCGTGGCGCAATACCGAACAACAGCGGGCGTGGGAATACTGAACATAAAAGACCGGGTTGTCGCGGCTCTGCTCGACCACCTTGGCGAGATCGAAATCCAGCCCGGCGTCGTTCTTGCGGGTCAGCATGATAAAGCGAACCACATCCTTGCCCACTTGATCGATCACCTCGGCCAGGGTAACGAAAGTGCCTGAGCGTTTCGACATTTTTACCGGCTCGCCCTGGTCCAGAAGATTGACCATCTGGCAAAGCATTACATCCAGGCTGTCCTTTTCGCCGGTGAGGGCCATAACCGCCGCGTTCATACGCTTCACATAGCCGCCATGATCGGCGCCCCAGATATCGATCAGATCGGCAAAGCCGCGTCGGTGCTTGTCCAGATGATAGGCCATGTCGGTGGCGAAGTAGGTCCAGGTGCCGTCCGATTTGGCCAGCGGCCGGTCCACATCGTCGCCGAATTGGGTGGCCTTGAACAACATTTGCGGGCGCGGCTCCCAATCGTCGGGAAGCTTACCCTTGGGCGGCTCCAACGTGCCGGTATAAACCAGCCCGGCATCTTTCAATACTTGTACCACTTCATCGACACCGCCGCGCTCAACCAATTCTCGCTCGGATTGGAAAAAACCGTGTTCGACGCCAAGGGAGGCCAGATCGCTGCGGATCAGGTCCATCATCTCGGCAACCGCAAAGCGGCGCAACGGTTCCAGCCATGCCTCTTCGTCGGCGCCCAGCCATTGATCGCCGTCGCGGGCTTTTAAATTTTCCGCCGCCCCGATCAGATAGTCGCCGGGATAGAGCCCGTCCGGGATATCGCCGATGGTTTCGCCGAAGGCTTCCCGGTAGCGGAGGTGAAGCGAGCGCGCCAGGACATCCACCTGGGCGCCGGCGTCGTTGACATAATATTCGCGGGTGACGTCAAAGCCGGCCTTGGCCAGGATCGATGCCAATGCATCGCCGACCACAGCGCCCCTGCCATGGCCCACATGCATGGGTCCGGTGGGGTTGGCCGACACATATTCGATGTTCACCTTGCGCCCGCCGCCCATTTGAGAATCGCCATAAGCCAACCCGGCCTCTAGGATTTCTCCAAGCCGCGCGTGCCAGAAGGATGGCGCCAAAGTGGCGTTGATGAAGCCGGGCCCGGCCACGTCGACTGCCGAGACCTCTTCCAACGCGCTAAGGGCGGCGGAGATTTTTATCGCCAGGTCGCGCGGCTTAAGCCCGGCCGGCTTGGCCAGCACCATGGCGGCGTTGGTGGAGATATCGCCG
Organism: Rhodospirillaceae bacterium; assembly: GCA_018674495.1. Taxonomy (GTDB): domain Bacteria; phylum Pseudomonadota; class Alphaproteobacteria; order Rhodospirillales; family UBA2165. The sequence goes on from JABHAA010000145.1 coordinate 9,715, forward strand.
TGCTTGGCATCGCGCGGCGGCTCCACCGAAATGCGGGCGGTGTCGGCAATCTCGCCGAGCACGCCGGCGGCGGCAAGCCCGTTCAATATATCGACGATTTGTTCTTTGAAATATTCGAACGTGTTCATGGGGTTCTCAAGTGGTCATATTCTTAACTGGTGCGGGCCTGCACATCGATCAAGCGGGCATGTTCATCGAGCGCAAAGCGGTCCGTCATGCCGGCAATATAATCAGCGGCGACGCGCGCCGTTTGCTCGGAGCCAGGCTCGCCGGCCATTTTGCTCCAACGGGGCGGTAGGCTATGGGGTTCGGCCAGCAGAAGTCCAAACAGGTCCTGGACCACGCGGCGCGCCTTGCTTGTCATACGATTGACCCTGAAATGCCGGTACATGTTGTCGAACAGAAACCCGCGAATGCCCTGATCCACGTCCACCAAAGGTTTGGAAAACGCGATCACCGGATGATCCAGGCTGCGGATATCGCCAGCGCTGGCTGGCGCGGCTTCTTTTAAACGCTGCGCCGATTCTGTCAAACAGTCACTGACCATTTCGCCGATCAGTCGGCGGATGGCTTCGTGGCGAATGCGCCCCGGATCCAGCCCCGGATACTCAGACAATACGGCGGCGAATATGGCGCCGATCAACGGCACGTCCGCCATATCTTCCATACGGAACAGACCGGCGCGCAGGCCATCGTCGATATCGTGGTTGTTGTAGGCGATATCGTCGGCGATGGCCGCCGCCTGCGCCTCGCCGCTGGCGAAGGTGGCCAGCTCCAGATCATGGCGGCTGACATACTCGGCGATGTCGCGGTGCACAAACGCAGGCCCCAACGGCCCGTTATGTTTGACGATGCCCTCCAGGGTTTCCCAGGTGAGGTTGAGGCCATCGAATTCCGGATAGCGGCTTTCCAGCCGGGTCACCACCGACAACGTCTGTGCGTTGTGATCGAAGCCGCCGAAATTGCCCATCGCATCGGCCAGCGCATCTTCGCCCGCATGGCCAAACGGTGGATGGCCCAGATCATGGGCGAGGGCCAGGGCTTCCGCCAAATCTTCGTTGAGGCCCAAAGAACGGGCGATGGAGCGGGCGATCTGCGCCACCTCCAGCGTGTGTGTCAGGCGGGTGCGGAAATGGTCGCCTTCGTGATTGACGAAGACCTGGGTCTTGTATTCCAGGCGCCGGAACGCCGCCGAATGGATCACCCGGTCCCGGTCGCGCTGAAACGGCGTGCGTGTGGCGCTGCCGGGTTCGGCGTAAAGCCGCCCCCGGCTGGCCTCGGGATCGGAGGCGTAAATAGCCGTGCCGCCAGAACTTGTTTGGGTTTGGTCGTTCATGGGTTCAAATTAGTCAGCCGCGTCCAGCGCTGCAACGTATCGATCATAAAGTTGACAAACCGCCCGGATATACTAGATAAGAGGTAGTTAAGAATCGTTATTATTTCATGCGTTAAAAGGTAACAGGACGGAATGACCGAATCAGCTGGGCTCACTATCACCGAAAGCGCCGCCAAGCGCATAACCGATTTGATCGCTACCGAGGGCGATGCGGCCCTGATGCTGCGCGTCGCTGTATCGTCGGGCGGTTGCTCGGGCTTTCAATATGGCTTCGATCTGGACGCCGCCCTGGGCGACGATGATCTGGTGTTCGAAGGCCATGGGGTTAAAGTGGTTGTTGATGAAATGTCCCTGGCGCTGGTCGATGGCTCCGAAGTGGATTATATCGACGATCTGATCGGCGCCTTTTTCCGGCTGTCCAATCCCAACGCCTCGTCGTCTTGCGGTTGCGGTGTCTCGTTCGCGGTCTAATATGCGTCAATGAAAATCGCCACCTGGAATGTGAACTCGATCAAGGTTCGTTTGCCGAACCTCTTGCGCTGGCTGGGCGATTTCCAGCCCGACGTGGTCTTGCTGCAGGAATTGAAATGCGTTGCCGAGGCGTTTCCCGAAAGCGAAGTGGGCGATGCCGGCTATAACGTCGCCGTTGCCGGCCAGAAGACCTATAACGGCGTCGCCATATTATCCAAATCCCCCATCGATGTGGAACTGACCGAACTGCCCGGCGATGCGTCCGACGAGCAGGCCCGCTATATCGAAGCCTTCACCGGCGGGTTACGCGTTGCCTCCATCTACCTGCCCAACGGCAATCCGGTGGATACCGAGAAATATCCCTATAAGCTCGGCTTCATGGAGCGATTGCATGCTCACGCCGCCGAATTGCTGGAAGGCGAGGACGCCTTTGTGCTCGGCGGTGATTACAACGCAATACCGGAGCCCGGCGACGTCTATGATGCCGAAGCTTGGGAAGGCGATGCCCTGTACCGGCCCGAAACAAGGGCGGCGTGGCGCAAGATTGTTTATCTCGGCCTGACCGATGCGTTCCGCGCCCTCAACAGTGGTATCGGGCTCTATTCGTTTTGGGACTACCAGCGCGGTGCCTGGCAAAAAGATAACGGAATCCGCATTGATCATTTGATGCTGTCGCCGCAGGCCGCCGATTTGCTCACCGCATCCGGCATCGATCGCACCCCCCGAGGCTGGGAGAAGCCGTCCGATCACACGCCGGTCTGGTGCGAGTTGGATATTTAGGCCCGCTTGACGGCAATCAAGGCGAGGCCCCGGCGCGCCTGCCACGATCAGCCCAGATTAATGATTGGAGGCTGGTTCGATGACGGACGGCAACATCGTATTTTTGGTATTTATCATCGTCATAGCGGTGATGTTTATGTCGGTGCTCGGTTGGGCCGAAAAGCGCACGCGGGAATAAAACTGCGCTAGTCCCTATTGGACTTCAAGTAGTCTTGGGATAATCAGGGTTGTTATCGGGAAGATAATAATCAGGGCTACTCGGATAAAATCCGAGACCAGGAACGGCACCACACCCTTGAATGTCTCCAGCATGGGAATGTCGCGCGCCAGGGAATTGATGACGAACACGTTGAGCCCGACCGGCGGCGTGATCAGCCCCATTTCGACGACGATCAGCGAAATAATGCCGAACCAGATTTTGGTCTCTTCCGGCTGCAGGCCGAAATCAAGGCCGGCGATAATGGGCCAGAAAATGGGCACCGTCAGCAAGATCATGGCCAACGAATCCATCACGAATCCCATCAGGATATAGAGCACGATCATGCCCAACATCACCGTCATCGGCGTCAGATTGGAGTTCTGAAAAAAGTCGGCGGCGAAGATGGGAAGCTGCGAAAAGCCTAAGAAGGCATTGAATATGGCCGCGCCCAGCAGGATCAAAAAGATCAGGGCCGTTGTCGAGCCGGTACTCAAAAGCGCTTCGATGAAGCCTTCCAAGCGCATGCCGCCCTTAGTGACGGCGACCAAAAACGTGCCTACTGCGCCAACCGCGGCGCCTTCCGTCGGCGTGAAGAAGCCCAGATAGATGCCGCCCATGACCAGCAGGAATATCACCAGCACCGGCCAGATTTCCATCAGCGCGCTCCACTTTTCCTCACGCGAAGCCCGGTCACCGGCGGGGCCCGCATTGGGGTTGATGCGGACCACGATGGCGACGGTGACGATATAGCCGAAGGCGGCGAAGATGCCGGGAATGAAGGCGGCCTGGAAGAGGGCCGCGACGCTGGCCTCGACAATGATCGCATAGATGATCAAGACCACCGAAGGTGGAATGAGGATGCCCAGCGTGCCGCCGGCCGCAAGGCAACCGGTGGCCAGCGAGCCGGAATAGTTGAAGCGGCGCAGTTCGGGGAGCGCTACCTCGCCCATCAGTGCGGCAGTCGCCAGCGATGAGCCCGAGATTGATGCGAAGCCGGCGCAGCCGCCGATGGCCGCCATGGCGACGCCGCCCCGGTGATGGCCGAGCCAGACATTGGCGGCGCGGAACAGGGCTTTGGATATCCCGGCCTTGGCGGCGAACTGCCCCATCAAAAGGAACAGCGGGATGACAGATAGATCGTCGGTGGAAAAGCGCCAATAGGTTTCGGTTTTCAAATAGCTGAGGAGCGCGGTCGGCCCGGCGATGTAGGTATAGCCGACCAATCCGACCGACAGCATGGAAATTGCAATCGGGATGCGCGCCGCCAAGAGGATGAGCATTGCGGCAAAGCCGATACCGCCGATGGCTAGGGTACTCATGGGCGGCCTAATACAACGACTGTTCGTCGAAATAGCGCCCGGCGCGGGTCTCGGCGGCGCTGCGCCCAACGGTGTAGGCGATGACGATAACCAAGAATCCCATCAAAACAATGGAAAGCGGAAACGTGCTCCAGCGAGGGAAATTCAGGGTCAGGGATTTTTCGTGGGTTTCGTACATTTCGATGCCGCCGTAGATCATGCGCCAGGTCAAAAGGGTGGCGATCACCAAATACATGGCCGCGCCCAACGTATCCATGAAGGTTTTGGCACGCGTCGGTGCGGCGGTCATAAAGAAGTCCACGACCACATTGCCGCGGTTAAGCTGGCACCAAGGCAGGAAGCAAAACACGGCGACACCGGTGCCGATGGCGACGATTTCAAAATCACCGTAGATCGGTCCGACACCAGGAATGGCGCGGCCGATAATACTGATCGTTGTTATCGCGGCGAGCGTGCTTAAGACAAATCCGCCGACAATCGCCAGTGTTCGGGCTACGGGATAGAGAGCCCGGCCCACCGAATCGGTGGGCCGGGATGCTTTGCCGTTACTCTCAGCCATGCGTTTATGTGCCTTTTTTTGGTAGCTTTTTTTGTAAACGACGGCTTATTTCGTGTACTTGGCTACCATGGCCCGGGCGTCGTCGAGCAGTTCTTGCCCGTTGATGCCGCGTCCCTTCATTGCCTTCAGCCACGCGGCGATTGCCGGTTTGGCGGCTTCGCGCATTTTGGCCACTTCTGATGCAGGGATGGTGTGGAACTTATTCTTGGACTTGGACGCCATCACCTTGCGGCCCGGTGTTTCGATGCTGGCCCAGGTATTCGCGGCCCCTGCCGCAATATTCCGGCCCGAGAGACCATCGATCACCCTTTTCAGATCCGTTGGAAGTTTTTTGTAGGATGTCGGGTTCATCAGGAAACTGAAAACGGACGTGTTCAAGCGCGGCTGTTTACCCTCAAGGATCGAAAAATGAGAGACCAGATCCTGCATTTTGACCGCCGGTGCAATCTCGAACGGCAGCAGAGCGCCGTCGATGACACCTTTGGAAAGCAACTGCGGTATCTTCGGCAGCGGAGCGCCTACCGGAACCGCACCCATGGATTTCAGGAACAGCCCGCCCGAGCGGGTCGCCGTGCGGATTTTCAGGTTTTTCAGGTCGGACATTTTGAGAACGGGATTTTTGGTTTGGATCAGAGCGCCCGCATGGTTGTTGAGCATAAGGACATGGTAGGCCGACCACTCATCCTTCAAATGCTTGTCCTGGAAATCTTGGATCGCCGCAGTAGTCGCCTGCGTCGTGGTGTGGACAAACGGCAATTCGAACACTTCCGTTTTCGGGAAGCGGCCGGCCGTGTAGCCGGGCAGCGTGAAGGTGATATCGACCACGCCGTCCTTGACCTGGGTCACCAGTTGCGGCGGCGTGCCGCCCAACGACATGGTCCAAAAATTCTGAACTTTGATTCGGCCCTTGGATGCCGCCTCAACTTTTTTAGCCCAAGGAATTAAAAAATGTTTTGCCGGATTGGCAACCGGCGGAATGAAGTTATGCACGCGCAGCGTGACTTCTTGTGCTTGCACACCTGCCTGGGCGAAAGCCGCAACCATGGCCGCGGCAGCAACGGAACTCAGAACCAACTTTTTCATAATGCCTCCCTTGAATTTATTAAACCCCGAAACACCGGAAATCGTTGCCGATGACCGGAAACGCGCGCAACTTAGCATTGATGATCTGGTTTATGCCAACAAAATTCATGATCGCGGTGTAATACAGAATCGAATTTTATTCCGGCGCGCCGGAATAAACGCCGAGTAGGCGCATTGGTGTTGTGATTGCCGGAACCATTGGTGTCAGCCAATAGGAATTTGCCCGGCCTTAAACCTTATCCAATACAGGAGAGACCTCAAATGTTGAAAATGTTTACAGCCGCCGCATTGTCGCTGATTCTCGCAGCAGGCGCCGCAAACGCGCAAGGTATGAAAAAGGATGGCATGATGAAGGGCGATGCCATGAAAAAAGACGCCATGATGAAAAAAGACGAGATGATGAAAAAGGGCGACCATGCTAAAAAAGATGCGATGATGAAGAAAGACGCGATGATGAAGAAAGACGCGATGATGAAGAAAGACGCGATGATGAAGAAAGACGCGATGATGAAGAAATAGCGAATTGCTTATGCTTGGCGCCGGGCCAACATACGCAATTGGCTCGGCGCCGCGCTAGGAAATATTAAATGGATAAACGCGCCGCTCTGACCGATGCCCTTGCCGATGTGATGCGTTATGCACGGGCGCTGACCCGCAACGGAGACACAGCGGAGGATTTGCTCCACGATTGTGTGGAGCGGGCTCTGTCGCGTCTGCACCAGTTCGAGGCCGGCACCAATATGCGCGCCTGGCTGTTCACCATCTTGCACAATATCCACCGCCAGAATCTGCGCACCCAATCCCGCCGACCGGCCCCTGCTAGCCTTACCGATGAATTGGCCGCGCGTATCGGCCAGCCCGGCGATCAGGACGACCGGCTGGCGCTTCGCGATTTCGACCGCGCCCTGGCCGAGTTGGCCGAGGAACAGCGCGCCGTCATATTGCTGATCGGGCTCGAAGATTTGTCCTATGCAGAAACCGCCGAAGTTTTGGATATCCCCGTCGGTACCGTCATGTCGCGCCTGTCCCGGGCCAGGGAAAAACTGCGGCTATCCATGGATGGCAATTTGAAACCAAGCTTAAGGAGCGTGAAATGACGTCTCCAGACACACTCTCAGAATCCGACTTGCACGCCTATGTGGATGGCGAACTGGACGACGGCGGCCTGATCGAGGTGGAAGCCTGGCTGGCCGGGCACCCCAACGATGCCGCCAAGGTGCATGCCTATCAGCTACAAAAACGCCAGATGCACCGTTTGTATGATCAAGACGCCGACGACGCCCGCGTGCCGGAGCGCACCTTTGCTTTGATCGATGCGGATCGACCGAGCGCCTGGCTGCCCGGCTGGCGCCGGATGGCTGCTGGCATTGTGTTGTTGCTGGCCGGCGGCCTCGGCGGCTGGTTTGGGTCCGGGCTCGGCGGCGGCGATGCGCCATCCGCCGGCAATCAGTTCGTGCAGCGGGCGCTGGGCGCCCATGTGGTCTACGCCCACGACGAAAACCGCCCGGTCGAAGTCAGCGGCGGCGACGAGACCCGGCTCTTGAGTTGGTTGTCCGGGCGCCTCGGTCACAAGCTGATGATCCCCAATCTGAAGGGCGCCGGCTTCAAACTGATGGGCGGGCGCTTGGTTGCCGACAAAGGCGATCCGGCGGCTTTGTTCATGTTCGAAGATGGCAAAGCCCGGCGTGTCAGTCTTTATGTGCGCCCAGGCATGGGCGGCGGCAACACCAAGTTCCGCGTTATCGCCGAGCACGGCATGGTCGCCTTTTATTGGACTAATGGCCAGCTTACCTATGCTTTGTCCGGCGAAATGGCCCAAGGCGATTTGTTGTCGCTGGTGCAGATGGTGCACGACGATCTGACATCGCGGTCGAGTTAGCGGGGCTCATTGCATCCGTTTGCCTTACCGGTTAGGCTTTTCCGACGCCCCATATAGTCTGGAGAGCCTAACCATGAACGAGATGAAAAGCGGCGCCCAACCGGATGCCACATTGAGCGTGCTGAACCCAATGGGTTATCCGCCGGAGATCAAGGCCAAGACGCCGGCACCGCGCCTCGACACATTGGACGGTAAGATCGTTTATCTGGTCGATTGCCGCTTTGATGATTCCATCGAGCTATTAAAGCAGGTGGGCGCTTGGTTCGCCGACAATATGAAAGCGGTCGAGACCCGCATGATCTCGCTGTCCAGCACCTATCAGATCGATGATCCTGATACCTGGAAGGAGATCGCCGCCAAGGGCGATGCCGCAATTGTCGGCGTCGGCCATTGAAGCACCTGCGCGCCTGCCGTGAGCACGCACGCAATTGAATTAGAAGCCGAATACAGCGTCCCCACCATGGCGCTGCATACGGATATCTTTCACAACGTGGTCAAATCCGTCCGCCAGGTGAAGGGCCTGCCGGAAGCGCCGCATGCGTTTGTGCCGCAACCCGTGATGGGCAAAAGTGCCGCCCAGTTGCGCGCCTATGTGGATGGCGACGATCCGGTCACCGGGCGTCCGTTCATGCAGGAGGTGATCGAGGGCCTGACCCAGGACCAGACCGCCAATTCCGACGGCGCCTTCCCGCGCACCACGCCGCGCCTTGTGGACCCCGCCAGCGAGGACGAACTGCACCAGATTTTCGAGGACAACCACTGGACCGATTATCTGCCGATCATTCTGCCGACCGAGGAGCGGGTGGCAGAAATGCTGTCCCACACGTCCCACAAAGCCGACGAAGTTGTCGGGCGCATGCAGCCCACCCACAACCGGGGCTATTGGGAATATGATGTGGAAAAGGTCGCCGTCAACGCGGTGATGGCCGGCTGCCGCCCGGAATATTTCCCCGCCGTGCTGGCGATTGCGTCCGCCGGCATTTCGGCGAGAGGCTCCACGTCCTCATCGGCGGCGGCGATGGTTATCTTCAACGGGCCGGTGCGCGCCGAAATGGGCATCAATTCCGGCATCGGCGCCATGGGCCCCTACGCCCATTCCAACGCCACCATTGGCCGCGCTTATGGCTTGTTGTCGCAGAACTTGCAGGGCGGCTCGGTGGCCGGCACCACCTTCATGGGCTCCCAAGGCAACAACTTTACCTACAATTCCATCACCTTCGCCGAAAACGAAGAACGCAGCCCGTGGCAGCCCCTGCATGTGCAAAAGGGGTTCGAGGCGGATGCCTCTACGGTCTCGGTCTTCTATGGCCTCCGCTCCAACAGTTTTTGTTTGGGGGTACGCGAATATTGGCGCGAACATGTGCGCGATATGCTGCTGGGGATCGAGCCGAACACGCCGCCGGTGTTCCTTTTGGACCCGATCACGGCGCGCATTTTCGCCGAGCGCGAAGGCTTCGATACCAAGGAAAAGCTGATCCGCTGGGCCTGGGAAAACGCGCAAATGCCATCGGCCCGCTACTTCGATCTGCAATTGATCCAGAACTATATCTATCCGCGCGCCACCTTCGGGGAGGAGCCGTTCGCTTCCATGCTGGCCACCGAGCCAGAGGAGCTGATCCCCATGTTCCGGGAAGCCGAGATCAATATCGTCACCGTCGGCGGCGAAGCCAACGGCTACTGGCACATCCACGGCGGCCATTACCGGGGGACGTACTCGGTCGATGATTGGCGCTAACACCGGGGCGGGTATTTTCAAAATAAACTCGCGCGACATCATTCGTTACCCCCCTTACGGTTATGACGGTTTCTGACGGTTCCTTACGGTTTTTCGGGCCGCAACCGCGAAAACGGGCACGATTAGAGGCACGAATCGCGGGCATGCGCCCGGCGTGGGGTCAAATATTCTTATTTACAATGTTCAAGAGCAGTGGTGCTTAATGGGTATATAGTCTGTTGCGCGCGCCGCGCAAGTCGTGGCGGAGATTAGCTGGAAACGGTAAATGTCGATGCCTGGTAGTGATATTCGGCAGGCGCTACGGTTTGTGTTCTTTCGGATCGCTTACCCCCGGCGGCGGAGTTGAGCCGGGGTAGGGAACGTCTGTGATGTCGTAGATGATGTCGTCGGGGCCTTGGAATTTGACCTCGAACTGGGCGCCGGGGGGCACGTTGTTTTCGTCGGTGACGAACGCCGCGCCCATGGCTTGCAGGCGTTCCCGCTCTCCCCGCCAATCATCGACCACCACACCCAGATGATGGACGCCTTCGAAATCCACCCCTTTGCCGATCTGATCGGTGCCGAATTTCAAGATGGTGATGTTGATGGAGCCGTCCGACATGATGACGCCGGACGGGCGCGGCGCATCGCCTTCATGGTCGGAATCCAGCCCGGAGCGGGAAATCTCCTCCCAGCCAAACGCTTCTTTATAGAACTTGGCGGTGGCCGCCGGATTCTGGCTGGAAATGGCGATATGGCGGATTTTCTTCATTGGAAATCTCCTAACTATGCGCGCCGGCGACGGCGCCGAATACGACGATTAGCGACAGCGTGATCAAAACCATATGCAGCCGCCCGATCAAGGCCATGGTGGCCTCCGGCGCCGCCTCGGCTTTGCGGCGGAACCAGGCGTGCAGGAACCAGGGCTCGAATACGAACAGCATCATCGTGAATAGCAGCCAGATCAACACCATGCCATGCATCCACCAATAGGCGGGCTCGACAAAGCGGTCCCAGATGTCCAGTCGCCAAATCATGTATAGCCCGGTTAGCCCGGCGATCAGGGTAGTGACGCGGGCTTGCCGGGCGAACGGGCTTTCCAGGGCTTCGAACAGAGCGTGGCCGTCCGCCCCGCCTCGGCGGCGGATCGAGGGTAAGAGCACCATAGTGACGAACGCGACGCCGCCGATCCACATGACCACGGCGATCACGTGCAGCGCGCGGGCGATGCCGAGGTCGTCCATGGTTGTCGCAGTTACCGTTCGACCTGGCTGACGTCGCGGACGGCGCCCTTGGCCGCGCTGGTGGTGAGCGCCGCATAGGCGCGCAATGCCGGCGATACTTTGCGGGTGCGCGTTGCGGCAGGTTTCCAGGCTGCCGCACCCTTGGCGTCCATCGCTTGGCGGCGACGCTCCAATTCGGCGTCGTCGATGGCCACGTTGATGCTGCGTTCGGGGATATCGATTTCGATAATATCGCCTTCTTCGATCAGCCCAATGGCGCCGCCTTCGGCGGCTTCCGGCGAGGCATGGCCGATGGAAAGCCCCGAAGTGCCGCCGGAAAAGCGCCCGTCGGTGACCAGCGCGCAGTCCTTGCCGAGCCCCATGGATTTCAAATAGCTGGTCGGATACAGCATTTCCTGCATGCCCGGCCCGCCCTTGGGGCCTTCGTAGCGGATCAAGACGATATCGCCGGCACCCACTTCGCGGGAAAGGATGGCCTTGCAGGCGTCTTCCTGGGCCTCGAATATGCGCGCCGGGCCGGAGAATTTGAGGATGCTTTCGTCGACCCCGGCGGTCTTCACGATGCAGCCTTCGAGAGCGATATTGCCATAAAGAACCGCAAGGCCGCCATCGGCGCTATAGGCATGTTCCACATCGCGGACGCAGCCGTTCTCCCGGTCCAGATCGAGGCTGTCATAGCGCTTCGACTGGCTGAAGGCTTCCGTTGTGACCACACCGCCGGGGGCGGCGCGGAAAAAATCATGGATGTCGGGATCGTTGGTGCGGCGCACGTCCCAGCTATCGATGGCGTTGCCGAGGGTGGCGGTATAGACCGTCGGCACGTCGCGATCGATCAGCCCGCCCCGCTCCAACTCGCCCAGGATCGCCATGATGCCGCCGGCCCGGTGCACGTCTTCCAAATGATAGTCCGGGGTCGAGGGCGCGACCTTGCAGATGTTGGGCACCTTGCGCGATAACCGGTCGATATCGGCCATGGTGAATTCGATCTCGCCTTCCTGGGCGATGGCCAGCAGATGCAGGACCGTGTTGGTCGATCCGCCCATGGCGATATCCAAAGTCATGGCGTTCTCGAAGCCGGCCTTGCCGGCGGCCCGGGGCAGGGCGCTCAAGTCGTCAGCGTCGTAATAGCGGCGACAGAGATCCACAATTTGGCGCCCGGCGCGCAGGAACAGATCCTTGCGATCGGCGTGGGTGGCCAGCGCCGAGCCGTTACCGGGCAGCGCCAGACCCATGGCCTCGGCCAGGCAGTTCATGGAATTGGCGGTAAACATGCCCGAGCACGAGCCGCAGGTAGGGCAAGCGGATCGTTCGTATTGCAGCGCAACCTCGTCGCTCACGTTTGGATTGGCGCCTTCGATCATGGCGTCGATGAGATCGATTTTGCGTTCCTCGCCATCGACTACGATTTTGCCCGCTTCCATGGGCCCGCCGGAGATGAAGATCGATGGGATGTTGAGGCGCATGGCGGCCATCAACATGCCCGGCGTGATTTTGTCGCAGTTGGAGATGCAGACCATGGCATCGGCGCAATGGGCGTTGACCATATATTCGACAGAGTCGGCGATAATCTCGCGCGATGGCAACGAATAGAGCATGCCGTCATGGCCCATGGCGATCCCGTCATCGACGGCGATGGTGTTGAACTCCTTGGCGACGCCGCCGGCGGCTTCCACTTCCCGCGCCACCATCTGACCCAAGTCTTTCAAATGCACATGGCCGGGCACGAACTGGGTGAAGGAATTGACGATGGCGACGATGGGCTTGCCGAAATCCTCGTCTTTCATGCCAGTGGCGCGCCACAGGCCGCGGGCGCCGGACATATTGCGGCCATGGGTGGATGTCTTGGAACGAAGTTCGGGCATGGAATTTCCTTAATCTAATTTATGGCCATATTCATAGCCGCGCCGGGCGGCGCATTCCACCCCACATTTCCAAGGGCCTATCCGGCACAGGTTAAATACATACCGATAAGAAGCATCAAAACGCCGCCCCTTAAAGTGGATTAAGAGTGATCGGGGGGGCGTAGCTTAAAATTCTGGGGCTCTGCAACGAGGCTAGGGAAATTTCTCTCGAAGATCATCAGGCAATGACGAATAAAATGCTCGAAGGTCTTGCTGAAACTTCATGGCCCTAGATGATAGCGCTTCAAAGCATTTGCAATAATTATCAAGCTCACGAGTGCTGAAACGGTATTTTGAGCGTTGATGGTGCAACTTGTTTTTTTTCGATGTAAAAAGACTCGGAACCAAAAAATAACTGGGCTTCCTGCCAGGCATGAGCGGTTCGCTCATTACATAACCGTGCACTATTTCGTTTCGGCGCGTAGCCCCATCTTCGTGCAGGCTCATTAGATTTTGTAAAGCTTTTGAAAGAGGCTTGTTCTCAAATACCGCAAAGTATGCTTCTGCGGCACCCCTAATCATCTCTCGGCGAGCGCTGGGCGCGAGTATGGTGCCGTAAGCACGGAGCACTACGTGAGTGCCGCCAGCTGGCTTCACAAGAGCCGCATAAATCGTTCCGAAAGACACCTCGCAATGCTCCCATGCACTGATAGCAGTACCTACGGAAACAAACGTGTCTTTGACAATACCGTCGCCTTGTGGCGCAAATATCTGCTTTTTAAACGGGTTCGATTTGAGAATGTCTTGAGATGTCATAATGGAAGCCTTATCTCCTCTTCCCCTAGTGCCCCCCACTGCTGCCACATACAGCGCATTCGTTGGCTTCACTAAGCAATGTAAATAGGCTGCAAACTGAACACTGCATGAATGGTGGATCATTGCCATCGGTGTGAACTAGGTATTGCTCCCAAGCATATTGTTCCGATACGGCTCTCTCCATCAACGGGCCAATTTCTGACTCAGCACCGCAGACAGCACATTTCACATGTACGTCTTCCTGTTCATTGTTAGCGGGGTTAATCTGCTCAATGAGAAAAGAGCCACATTCCTCGCAATTAAAAAACTCGCTTGCCGCCTCTGCCGTATTATTGATCCAATTTAATTCTGAAAATGTCCTACGGCACGCCTCAAAGCTCTTGTCATAGAGGTTCTTGTTTTCTAGCAAAACTCTCCACCAGCGTTCACCAAGATCGTGGATTGGATCAAGGTCAAGTAGCTCTAGTAGGCTGTGTATTACTATTTCTGCATCAGAAAGAGCCTCTTGCACATTTAACCTAGTGCCATCGTGATAGAAATGTTCGAGGTCATTGCGGATGGTACGGACACGCTCTAATTTTTTCCAATCGAGTGACAATGAAAGTTGGTTAAACCGTTCCTTGATGCCATCGTATCCAATGGTCTTATTGCCGTTTTGTGCCCATTCTAGGTTTCCATCCACAATTATTGGCCGGACGGCGCGGGTCAGAATCCCACCAGTACCAGCCGGTGACATTTTGTATAGCTTGCCCTTTGCCAGAATGAGTATCCCTGCAAAGACATTTCGCACGGCCGAAGAGAGACGAGCGTCGTTGCCTTCCTCAAGCCCCTGTTCGTAGTCTTCTATTCCGACTCGAATAGAGTTGATACCATTGTCGATGATCTTTTCCATACCGGCTTAGCTTAGTCTCTTTTTGCCCTTTGACGAGTGGCGATTTGCTCTCAGCCATTAAAGTATATATCCAGACTGAAGCATCGGAACGTCCGCTATTGAATTATTCCGTTGAAAAACTCTTATTGAATATTTAAGTGGCGGCTGATTCACTCGTTTTATGAAGAAACGGGAGAGATTGGTATGATGGGACGGCAGACAGGCGGTCAAGATAGGCTGTTTTACGCGTTTGATCTGGATGCGATTGTACCAACCAATCATCTGTTGCGTGGTATCGATAAATTTCTTGACCTGAGCGCGCTTCGCCAACATCTGTCCTCCTTTTATAGTTACACGGGCCGTCCCTCGGTTGATCCGGAACTGATGATGCGGATATTGATCGTCGGCTACGCGTTTGGCATTCGCTCTGAGCGGCGTCTCTGTGAGGAGGTCCGGCTCAATCTGGCCTATCGCTGGTTCTGCCGGTTGGGTTTGGAAGATCCGGTGCCCGATCACTCGACCTTCTCGGTCAATCGGCATGGCCGCTTCCGCGACAGCGGCCTGTTCCGGCATGTATTTGAAAGCGTGTTGGCGCGCTGCATGAAAGAGGGTCTTGTCAGCGGCGAAGGCTTTGCGGTTGACGCCAGTATCATCAAGGCGGATGCCAACCGTCAGCGCGGCGTACCGGGTACCCAGGAGATCGATTGGAACGATCCGGCTCTGACGACGCGGCCGGTGCGGGAGTATCTCGCCGCCCTGGACGAAGCGGCGGACGGTGCATCGCCACGCAAGCCATCCAAACGCATCTCGCTCACCGACCCTCAGTCACAATGGACGGCGGCGCCTGGCGGGCCGGCTTTCTATGCGTATTCGGCCAATTATCTGATCGATCTGAACGTTGGGGTCATCGTCGATACGGAGACAACCACGGCCCTTCGTACCGATGAGGTCGCGGTATCGAAGATGATGATTGAGCGGGTCGCGGATCGCTTCGGGCTGAGACCTAAGCGGCTTGCCGCCGACACCGCTTACGGAACAGCCGCCACCCTTGCCTGGCTGGTCGAAGACAAGCAGATCGCGCCACATATTCCGGTCTGGGATAAGTCCGAGGGCAAAGACGGATTGTTCGGCCGGTCTGACTTCACGTGGCAGGCGGCGACCGACCGTTATCTATGTCCTGGGGGGACGTCGCTGCAGCGTTATCGGCGCACGTTCAAAAAGAAGCGGACAGGCATCACCAAAGACAACACCATCATCTATCGTGCCAGCAAATACGACTGCATGATTTGCCCGCTCAAACCCCAGTGCTGTCCCCGCACCCCATCTCGCAAGATTGCCCGCTCCATCCATGAAGAGGCGCGTGACCATGCCAGGGCGCTGGCCAAGACACCGGCCTACGAACAATCCCGCAATGATCGCAAGAAAGTGGAGATGTCCTTTGCCCATCTCAAACGCATCCTCAAGCTTGACCGATTGAGGCTGCGCGGCATGAGCAGCGCCAATGACGAACTCCTGCTCGCCGCCACCGCCCAGAACCTCAGAAAGATGGCAAAACTGATCTGGAGGCCACCGAAAAATGACGGGATAATTGCGCCCGCCTGAGGCCGGTTAACCAAATTGACCGCCGGAAACCGCATAATTAGCGGTAAAGGCGGTAATGATAACCTCGCCCGCGCCCGAAAACATCCGTGCCCCGGACCGATTGACCAACTTCAACGAGTTTTTCAACGGAATAG